>JARLGR010000170.1 GCA_031292665.1 Mycobacterium sp.
CACCACGATGACATTGGTTGCCATGCGGTACTTTTCGGATCGGCGTTCGATCAGGCGCAGGACGAGCAATCCGATAGCGACGGCCAGCAGCGCGGCGGAGAAGTAGATCATCTGGCTGCCACGGTCGGCGTGCTCGCCCAGGATCGGGCTGGGGCTTGCCCTCAGGTCATAGAGCCACTGCCCGGCGTAGGCGGTCATCGGCGTCAATACCATTGTGGCGGCGGCCAATATCAGCGTGAGCCACAGCAGCTGGCCGCGCCGGGCGGCCGGCCAAATTGCGCACACGATCTCAAGGATGGCCGTCAGCGGCGCAAGCACCACCACAAAGTGCAGGAGCAGGGCGTGCGCCGGCAGGCCGCCAATGATGTCCATGGAACTCCTCGCGGTGATCGCTGAGCTGCGTTGACATTGGTCTCCAGGCGAGGAGCCGGCTACCCGTTCAGCTGCCGAGCCCCTTCTTGACGGCCGCGTCCTGCTTTTGGCCGACATCGGTCACGAAGTCCGGCGGCGCGAGCATGTCGTGCGGGCCGTCGAACTCCAGCGTCACAAACGCTTTGCCCTCGGTGAACAGTAGTAAAGTCACACCCTTCGAACCGTCCGGGGAGTTACCCAACACGGTCGTCCCGCCGGTGCCGACGCCGGACGGCTGCGTTGTCGGGTTTTTGACGGTGTTCCCCTGTCCGCTTTTTGCGGCGTTCAACGCGTCCGTAGCCGCGGCGGGATCGGCGAGTACCAGGATCGTGTCCTTGATGACGCGACTGCCGTCATCGGTGCTGAACGTTGTCGCGACGCCCGGTTGGCCATTCGGATTGCTGGTCGGCGGGCTGCCCGTGAACGGTATGGGCGCGTCGATATCGCTCGCCTGGATCAACAGCCCGGCGTAACCGCCCGGTTGCGCCGACGACGACGAAGAAGCCGGCGCTGAGCTGCGGTTACTCGTCGCTGTGCTGGCCGATCCGGACGTCGACGAGGGCGCCGTCGACTTGCCGGCGCAGCCGGACACCGACGCCGTGAGCGCCGTAGCGGCCGCTACGACCGCGACCACCGTCTGAGAAATCCTCATGGCATCGTGCTCCCATCCAGGCCCTTGCGGCGACACTCGCCCGAATCGCACAGTACATCGCTTCGTGGCGTGAGCGTCACCGAAGGGCCTGGCGGGACCGCCGGTTATTCGAGCTGGTCGCGTAGGCAGCGCAGGGTGCTGGCGAGGATCCGAGAGACCTGCATCTGCGACACCCCGATTCGCTCCGCGATCTGGCTCTGCGTCATCGATTCGAAGAACCGCATGCGTAGGACGTCACGTTCGCGTTGGGGGAGTCCGTCCACCAGGACGCGTACCGTCTCCCGGTCGGTGATGTGCTCGATCTGTGGGTCGATGTCACCGACCGTGTCCGCTACCAGTCGGGGCGTGCCCGAGCTGTCGGCACCGCGGGGCGCGTCCAGCGAATCCAGTCGATACGCATCGCCCGCGACGAGGCATTCGACGATCTCCTCGTGAGGAACCCCGAGCACCTGAGACAGCTCGCCGGCGGTGGGCGCGCGCCCGAGCTTCTGCGCCAGATCGGAAGTTGTCCTGCTGATCTGGACGTGCAGCTCGCGCAACCGGCGTGGTACGCGCATGCCCCAGCTGTGGTCCCGAAAGTAGCGCCGAACTTCGCCCATCATGGTGGGCACGGCGAAGCCGATGAAGCTCGGACCCTTGTCGGGGTCGAAGCGGTTGACCGCGTTCATCAGCCCCAGGCGGGCCACCTGCGTCAGGTCGTCAAGGCCTTCGCCGCGGCGAACAAAGTGGCTGGCCACATGGTCGGCGATCGGCAGGCATCGCGCCACGATGCGTTCGCGTTGCCGGCTGTACTCGTGGGACTCGGCCGGCATTTGACGCAGCGCCGCGAACATCTCGAGAACGTCGTCGTAGGAATCGTCGGATCTCTTACTCGCAGGGCGAGCGGAAGCTGGGCGGGTAATCACGTCGGTCATCGCTAAAGCGCCTCCTCAGCGCCCGGCGTGAAGAAAGGTGTACGAACGCAACTCCATTGCTGGCACGCATCCCTAACGTCGTGTGCAGCGAGATAACGGGGTGTGCACCGTCGCCTCCACTGCACCCGTGTCACATGGCCGGGTTGGGGTGTTCACAGCCCGCGCGCCGCTAAAAAAGGGGGGGTGACTCGGTTCCTATCGCCGGAGCCTTGACCCAGCAGCTCTACGGGCTGGCTGGCCGCTTTGAACTAAACGGCGAGAGGTCCATAAAGGACTTCAGTGACGACTATACGCCTGATCGCACGAAGCCGCGATCGCTGGCCCGGCGCCCGCTGTCACGGCGCTCGCGACCGCACTTCAGCGAACGTTTCAACCGGGCCTTTTCTGCCAGTGGCCGACCCTCGGCTAACTCAGACGTCATCACGTCTCCCGCTCCGCGTGAGTTGATCGGGCGGGCTGACGACTGCACCAGCATCGGAGCATTTCGGCCGCGGTTCTCAATTTGTCGTTCGCTGGGTACTGTCGGCTGATGTTGATGACTCGTGTCGAGCCCCCGACCGCCAATAAATCTCCAAATACTCTTGCCCACAACGCATTCCGGTGCTTCGCCCGGTGAGCGACCAGTCCCTCCTGGCGGGGCGGGGCGCGGTGGTGTCCGGGGGCAGCCGCGGGATCGGACGCGCCGTCGCCGAACTGCTGTGCAGCCTGGGCGCGGGCGTGGTCGTCAACGGGCGTGACGCCGAGGCCGCGGAGGAGACCGTCGCCGCAATCAGGGGCCTCGGGGGGCGGGCCGCCGCGGTGGTCGGACCCGCCAACGAGGGGCGCATCGCCAGGGCCCTGGTCGACGAATGCATCAGCGTGTTCGGAACGCTCGACATCCTCATCAACTGTGCGGGGATCGCCGAGCCTGCGGGCTCGTCGATCCTTACGATCTCGGCAGAGGAATTTGACCACCTCATCGGTGCTCACCTGGGCACCGCGTTCCATACGTGCCGTGCCGCGGCGGAGGTCATGGCCCGCCAGGGGCGCGGGGCGATCATCAACACCAGTTCGGTGGCGTTCCTGGGCGACTACGGCGGCACCGGCTACCCCGCGGGCAAGGGCGCCGTGAACGCATTGACGATGGCCATCTCGGCGGAACTGAAAGGCTACGGTGTGCGGGCCAACGTGGTGTGCCCTGGCGCCAGGACACGGCTCTCCACAGGTGTCGAGTACGAAAGCCACATCGCGGACCTCCATCGCCGGGGGTTGCTCGACGAGGTGACGATGCGCGCCTCGCTCGATAGCGCCCCCGCCACCTTCGTGGCCCCCCTCTACGCCTATCTCGCAAGCGACTTGGCGCGCGACGTGACGGGCCAGATCTTCGTTGCGGCAGGCGGATTCGTCGGCAGCTTCGACCGACCGGCGCCACGGGTACTGGGATACCGCGATCACCATGACGCCGAACCGTGGTCGGTCGGCGAGTTGCACGCGATGATCGGTGCCGCAGCGACAGGGCCATGAACACCGCCGGCGATCGACTCGGTCTCGACAGTTGGCCTACGCTATGCCAGAACCGCAGGAGGGTCTTTGACGATGCAGCCGAATCCGCTCGACCCAGTTGCCAGCGAACGCCTGTCGCACGCCGGCAAGGTGTTCACCTCCGACCTCTCGATCAGCGAGTTCGCGTTGCTGCATGGGGCCGGATTCGAACCGATCGAACTCGTGATGGGTGTTTCGGTTTACCACGTCGGCTATCAGTTCACTGGTATCAGGCAGCAATCGGAGTTGCCGGTGCTGACCGAAGCCACTTACCGTGCGCGCTGGAACGCCATGTCGCGCATGCAGGCTGAGGCCGATTCGCTGGGCGCCGACGGGGTGGTCGGCGTCCGCCTCGAATGGCGCCACCAGGGTGAGGGCGAGCACCTCGAGTTCATCGCTGTCGGCACCGCCGTTCGCTACACACAGAAACCGGGGGCATACCGGCGGCCGAACGGGCAAGCGTTCACCAGCCATCTGTCCGGCCAAGATATGACCACCCTGCTGCGGTCGGGTTACACGCCGGTCGCCTTCGTGATGGGCAACTGCGTGTTTCACGTTGCGGTGCAGGGATTCCTGCGGACCCTCGGCCAGGTGGGGCGCAACGCCGAGATGCCCCAGTGGACGCAGGGCAACTACCAAGCCCGGGAGCTGGCGATGTCACGCATGCAGAGCGAGGCGGAGCGCGACGACGGAAACGGCATCGTGGGCGTGCACTTCGCGATCTCGAACTACGCGTGGGGACCGCACACGGTCGAGTTCTACGCCGCCGGAACCGCCGTGCGGCGCAGTGGCGAGCCGCAGACCCTGACGCCGTCGTTCGTCCTGCCGTTGAACGACTGATGGCAAGCTTCGATCACGAGCGGGCCAGTCGCGCCATCGGGGCGGCCTTGGCCGGTCCGGGCGGGGTCGGCCTGGTGGTCAGGGTGTTCTGCGGTGTTCCGGGGGTGGTGCTCACTCAGGCGCGGCGGGGCATTTTCCGGTCACAGCCGGAGCGGATCCAGATCGGTGACTGGCGCTACGAAGTCACCGCCGACGGCCGCCTGGGCGCCGCCCACGTCGTGAATGCAGTCGTCCTGGCCGAGGAGGTCTTGGCCGCCGGCGCTGTCGGTGCGCACATCGCACGCGCGCTCGGGCAAGTGGTGAGCAGTTACGGCCCGACGATCATTCCCCATGTCGACGCGGCCCTGGAAATTCTCGAAACCGCGCCCGGCTACTGACTCCCTAAAGGTGATTGGTGGTGAAATCGGCCGCCTGATCGACCATTCCGGCCTCCACGTAGCGCCGGTGCGCAGTGGGGTCTACACCGCCGCCGCCGGTGCAGACGGGATCGCCCGGAACGCACAGCTCGATGGTCTTGGGCGCGTACAGCGGGCCAACCGTTACCGGCGGCTCATTGAGGATGCTCATGAACTGGCTAGACGGCTTCCCGAAGAGCGTCACCGCAGCAACGTGACTGGCGACCTCCGGCGGCATCGGCTGGAGCGACTGCATCAGGTGCGCCCCGTCCGGGATTGCATTCGCAGTGACGAAACCCATCACGGCCGCCCCCTGCGAGTAGCCACCCAACACCATCTTGGTCCTGGGACAGGTGGCGGCCATGTGCTCGACGTGCGTGCCCGCGTCGGCGATGCCGTCGACGGCCGTCGGGAAGTCGGTCGTCGCCGGATAGTTGACCGGATACACGCCGACTGACTTGTCGCCGACATGCGAGCGAAGAGTGTCGACGAAAGTCTGACCGACGCGCCCAACGCCGGGCGGCTCGGTGGTACCCCGGGCGAACACCACCTCCAGATCGGGGCACGGACCGGCGGACGCGGACGGGACGGGTGCGCTCAGCAGCAGCGGTAAGGGCGCCACCGCGGCACAGAGGAGACCGCTGAGGGAACGTCGCTTCACGTACGAAATTTTGTCACAGGGCGATAACGAACGCTCGGCAAGCGGCCGCCGGCGAGTTGTACAGCGGCCCGTCCTAACCTTCGAGACGTCGACGTTATCGCAGCTCAGCCATGCGCTGCGCGGGTGGGGCGCCGGCTCAGCGGGCGCGGCCGCGTTGCCTGTGGAGAAGCGAACCGGCGGAGCGGACGATGCCGCGGAACGTGTACACGGCGGCAACGATGCACAGCAGGATGAGCAGGACGAACATCGGCAGCCAGTTGCTCCGGCTATGGCTGACATCCCACCAGATGACGGTGAACAGCAGGACACAGAGCAGAAGCACCATGTCCCGCCAGTTGCCGCGATAGGACAACGCGGCCCTGCGCAGTGCGCGGCTCCTGTCGGAGGCGTCAACGAGGTCGTCGATGCGTTCTTCGATGGTGCGCTGCAGATCGGCGCGCCTCTTGGTGGCATCCGGTGGCAGCCGGTCGAGCAGATCCATGTCCTGTTTGATCATCGCCCGGTAGTCCGGAGCCCTGAATTGACCGGCGGCGATGGCCAGCATTGCGCCACCAAAAACGGGTGCGCTGTTCAGCGCGATCTGTCCCAGGCCCACCACGGTTGCTCCTACGGTCGTCGTCAACGTCGGCTCGTTTGAGAATCGCCGAACTCGGGAACCGGATCAACCACCCCGGTGCCGATGTCGGGTCAGTGCCCGGCGCGTCTCAGGATGCCTTGAACGGGCGGCGGCACGCGGGCAGCGGCTCAGGGCCCCGCAGCGGGTCCATCGCGCGCATGATCTGCGGGTAGGCGATTGCCGGCCCGATCCAGCGCGTGAGATAGCGCCGCAGATCTGCACCGCTGCGCGGCGGGCGGCCCGGGTCGGCGAGGAATGAGTGCAGTACCCGCAGGCAGAATTCGTTCAGTTCGTCCAGGCCGGCTTCGTCGAAACCGTATTTTTCCCAATCGATGTCGTAGCGATTCAGCATCGACCGCCCGAACGCCAGAGCGGTATCGGTGATGATGGAGACCTTCTTGCCGCCGCGCTGACGCTGATTGAGCACAAATTCGACCTGGTTGTCCGAGGCCAGCTCCTCGATGGCGAAAGCCATGCCTTCGGTCATCGCCACGACCGGGTCGGTTATCCCGTTGAGGTGGTCCGCCATGTGATCGAGGAAACCGTCGGCGGACCGCATCGCGGTTGCCACCAGCAGCGCCTCGGTCCCCGGAAAGTAGCGATAGACGGTCTGTCGTGTCACGCCCAGGGCCCGCGCCACGTCGGCGATCCGCATCGCTGAGCCGCGTTCGTCAATGATCCTGTCCGCGGCATCGAGGATGCGCTCGATCGCCTCCTCGTCAGAGGCGGGCGTGTTCCCTGCCCAACCGTGGCTGCGCATGGTTCAGCGAACGGTCAGCCCGCAGTCGATCAACTCCACGGCTGGATCATAACGCTGACGAAGGCCGCCACTGCCGACGTTTGCCGGCCTTGACCAACCATGGCAAGACGACGTCGACGCTATGTATGATCACCGGGGCTCAAGAGCGGAGGCTGGGACGCGCCGGCGGACCGCTCGCGGCCGCGGAGCGTGAGGCGACCAGAAAGACCAACAATGCACTACGACACGGTGATTGCGAACGGCCGCTGGTTCGACGGAACCGGTGCGCCGTCGGCCCTGCGAAACATCGGCGTGCGCGATGGCCGCGTCGCGACCGTGAGCCCCGACCCACTCGATGCGGCGGGCGCCGACATCATCGATGCGACGGGGCAGTGGGTGATTCCGGGCATGATCGATATCCACACGCATTACGACATTGAAACGCTTTGCTCCCCTGAGCTTTTGGAATCACTGCGGCACGGTGTGACGACGGTGCTGCTGGGATCGTGTTCACTGTCCACCGTCTATTTGGACAACGTCGACGCGGGCGACATCTTCGGCCGCGTCGAAGCCATCCCCAGGCGCTATGTGATCGAAAGCCTCGACGAGGCGCGCTCGTGGCGCGATCCCAGGGAGTATGTCGCCGCGCTCGAGCGGCTGAACCTCGGACCGAACGTCGCGGCCTTCATCGGACATTCCGACATGCGGGCCGCGACCATGGGCCTGGACCGGGCAACCCGCAAGGATGTCCGGCCGTCTCCGGCGGAACTGGCGCGCATGGAGTCGATGCTCAACGAGGCGCTCGACGAAGGGTTCGTCGGGATGTCGTCGCAGCGGCTGCTTTTCGACAAGCTTGACGGTGAGGTTTGCAGGTCGCGTACCCTACCGTCGACGTATGCCGCGTCCCGCGAACTGCGCCGCCTGAACGCCATTCTGCGGCGGCGCGACAAGGTCCTACAGTCCGGGCCGGACATCAAGAATCCGCTGTCGGTCCTGTCGCAATTGCTGACATCTCTCGGGATTGGTCGGCGCCGGCTGAGGACCAGCCTGCTGTCGGCCGCCGACATCAAAGCCTTGCCGCCGGTCATCCACGTGATGGAGGCGCTCGCGCGGATGGTCAATGCCCTTGGCGCCGACTTTCGCTGGCAGCATCTGCCGGTGCCGTTCGAGGTGTACGCCGACGGGATTTCGTTGGTGGTCTTCGAGGAGTTCGGTGCGGGCGCCGCGGCGCTGCACCTGAAGGACGAAGTGGACCGCAACGAGTTGATGCGCAACGAAGGATATCGCCGCTGGTTCCGCGAAGACTACGACAAGAAATTCGGGCCGCGGGTGTGGCACCGCGACTTCTTCGACGCCGAAATCGTCGCCTGCCCCGACCACTCCGTCGTGGGCAAGTCGTTCGGACAGGTGGGTCTCGATCGCGGCGGCCTGCATCCCGTCGACGCCTTCCTCGACCTGGTGGTGGAGCACGGCGAGAAGTTGCGCTGGCGCACCACGATTTCCAACCACCGCCCGGAGCTACTGAAAAGACTCGCGCAGAGCGACACCGTCCAGATGGGCTTCTCTGACGCGGGCGCACACCTCCGCAACATGGCGTTCTACAACTCCGGGCTGCGCCTGCTTCGGCACGTCTACGAGGCCGACAAGCGGGGCGCCCCGTTCATGTCGGTGGAGCGCGCCGTGCACCGGCTCACTGGCGAACTCGGGGTCTGGTACGGGATCGACGCGGGCATGCTACGGCAAGGCGACCGCGCCGACATCGTCGTGATCAACCCCGACAAGCTCGATGACTCGCTCGATCGCTACGCCGAGCACCCGGTGGAGGCGTACGGCGGGCTGTCACGGATGGTGAACCGCGATGACGACACGGTCAGCGCGGTATTGGTGGCGGGGCGGCTCGCTTTCGGCGCGGGCCGGGGCTCGCCCGCGCTCGGCAACCAAAAGCTCGGCCAGTTCCTGCGGGCCGGGCGCACGTCCCGGACGCTGGCGGCCCCGGGCCCAGTGGCATAACGCCTGACCGAATTCAGGACTCGGGGGCTCCCAGGATGAGGTTGACGGCCTCGTCGAGCTGACCTGCGATCTCCGGAAAGCTGACGAACCGGGCCGTCATCAGCGCGCCGGCGAACGTCATCTGCAGGGTGGACTTCACCGCGCGGGGCCAGCCGGGACCCAGCGCGGCGCCGATTCGCCTGGACACCTCCTCGCCGATCTGTTCCCGAAGTGGATTCACCGCCGGATCGTCGGCCATCAGTGCCGCACCGCAGGCCGCGGTGAGCTCCGGCTCATCGGCGACCACGACGGCCATGTCCCGCATGGTCGCGCTGACCCGGGCCTCGGTGGTGTCGTTGACGTCGGTATGCAGCGGTAGGTCGCGCAGGAAGCGCAGGTACACGGCCGCCACGAGCGCGCTTTTCGAGGGAAAGTAGGTGTACGCGCTTGCCGGTGACACCCCGGCGCGCGTCGCGACAGTGCGCATCGTCAGTTTGGCGTAGGACGATTCGCGCAGTTCCTCCAGCCCGGCATCGAGGACCTTGCGGATCGTCTGGCCCGGCCGACGGTCCGACCGGCGGGCTGCGCCGACGCCGGCGGGACGGACCGGGGAAGCCGCAGTGTCAGGCACCAGCCCAGTGTAGAGAGGGAGGCTTCATCACACCGGGATCGGCTTTAAGGTGGCGCCTATGGGCGACGTTGACCGGCGACGCTGGGATGAGCGGTACACGAACCAGGGACCGCCGCCGGTGAGCGCGGTTGGGCCACCGAAGATCCTGGCGCGCCACGCGGACCTGTTTCCCTCTGAGGGAACGGCTCTCGACCTCGCGTGCGGCCAGGGGCGGGCTGCCGTGTGGCTCGCCCGGCGAGGCCTCGAGGTTTGGGGATGGGATATCTCGCCGGTCGCCGTCAGTCATGCACGGGATCTGGCGCGGCGCAGCGGCGTCGGCGATCGGTGCCGCCTCGGCGTCGCCGACTTGGACGACGGTCTGCCGCCGGGTCCGCCCGTCGACGTCGTCCTGTGCCATAAGTTCCGGGACCGCCGCCTCGACCAGGCGATGGTGGGACGCCTGAAACCGGGCGGCCTGCTCGCCATCGTGGTGCTCAGCCAAGTCGGAGCGGCGCCGGGGCCGTTTCGCGCAGTGGCCGGCGAGCTGACGGCGGCGTTCCCCGACCTCGATCCGCTCGCCTCCGGCGAAGGGCAAGGGTGCGCCTGGCTGCTGGCACGGGCATGACCATCATGCTGGTCCAAAACTGTTGCGCGCCGTGATCGAGTCTGCGCCCACCGTCACGATTTTCGCGAAATCGCGTCCTCAGCGCAGGCTCGGCGCTGCCAGCGCAGGCCCGGCGCCCGGCCGCACCTGTCGCCGTTGATTAAATTCCGGCGCAAGGCATTTGGAAATTTCACTACGTTGCTGGCCGAGACCCGATCGGCGTCCGGTAAGGTCACGGACATGGAGCGTCGGGTGCTCGAAGCGGTCATCTACGAACGCGAACCGCCGATCGCGCGGATCATCTTGAATCGAGTGGAGAAGGCCAACACCAAGGACGCGGTCCTGGTCACGGAGGTCGATAGTTGCCTGCACGAGGCCGACCGCGACAACGAGATCAAGGTCGTCATCCTCAAGGCCAACGGCAAAGGCTTCTGCGGTGGACACGTGGCCCGCTGGGGCCCGGACGAAAACCCGTACCCGGATTTCGGGGACACGTTCGAGGACCTGTACAAAGGCACCGCCGACCTGTTCCTGTGGCCGACGTTGTACCTGTGGGAGTTTCCCAAACCTACGATTTCGCAGATCCACGGCTACTGCGTGGGCGGCGGAATCTACCTCGGCCTGCTGACCGACTTCTGCGTGGCGTCCGAGGACGCGTATTTCCAGATGCCGCTTGCTCAGAGCCTCGGGGAACCGGGCGGGCACACCATGATCGAGCCGTGGCTGATGATGAACTGGCACCGCACCATGGACTGGTTGCTGCTGGCGCCGACGCTGTCCGCACAGCAGGCCCTCGACTGGGGTCTGCTGAATAGGGTCGTGCCACTCGAAGACCTCGAAGACACCGTCGAGGAGATGGCGCGCAAGATCGCCCAGATCCCGTTGACCACGCTGATGGCGGTGAAGAACAACGTCAAGCGCGCGTGGGAACTGATGGGCATGCGGGTTCATCTGCAGGTCAGCCACATCTTGACGAACATGGTCGGCGCCGCGACCGATGTTCAGGCCCGACGGGCCGAACTCAAGCAGTCCGGCATGAAGCCACGCGAATTCGTCGACCGCGACGAAAAGGACTCTCCACCAACGTGACGCTGGCTTCACTCTCGAGGCCCAACGTGATTATGGCTGCACGCTCGGCGGCGTCCCAGGACTAGCGGCTCATCTCTCCGGCAACCCTGCGCCCGGCGGCGTGCCGCGCGGCGACATAGCCGAACACCATCGAGCTGGCGATGCTGGCGCCGGCGCCCGGGTACGTTCGCCCCATCACGGTCGCGGTGGTGTTGCCGGTGGCGTACAGACCCTCGATCACGCGGCCGTGCTCGTCGAGGACCTGTGCGTGTTCGTTGGTGACGACGCCCCCGCACGTCCCGACGTCCGCGGGGAATACCCGTGTCGCGTAGTACGGCGCGCGGTCCAGCGGGCCGACCGCGGCGTTCGGCCGATGCCCGGGGTCGCCGAGGCAATCGTTGTAGGCCGACTGGCCACGTCCGAAGTCCGGGTCCAGGCCCTTGGCGGCAAACTTGTTGAAGCGCTGAATCGTCCGCGCCAACTCGTCGGCGGGCAGGCCAGTCTGGCGGGCGAGGTCCGCGATGGTGTCGCCTCGTTTGACCGCGCCGGTTTCGATCAGCTCGGGCGGCAGCTGCTTATCGCGCTGCAAAGGTTTCAGTGGATTCGTACTCGTGACGTATCTGCGCACGTAGCCGTCGTCGAAGACCATCCAGCACGGCACCGCCTTGTTCGCGTACATCGCCTTGCCAACCTCGACATACGAGTTCGACTCGTTGCAGAACCGGCGCCCGGTCGAGTCGACGTAGATGGCGCCGGGCCGCTGCCGGCCCGACCCGAGCGACGCCGCGGCGGCACCGCCGTTGGCGATGAAAACCGAAGGCAGCCACCACGCTTCGTCGAGCAGATCGGTCTTCGCGCCCAGCCGCATGGCGGCCTGGAGCACCTCACCGGTGTCGCCGGCGTTGGCGATCGACCACTGCGCCTCGTTGGGCTGGTCACCGCTGTACCGGCGGCGCATCTCCTTGTTGTGGCCGAAGCCGCCCGCCGCCAGCAGGACTCCCTTGCGCGCCTCGACGTTCAGCGATGCGCCGTGGTGGCTGACACGGACCCCGGCGACCCGCCCGTCTTCGACGATGAGATCCTCCATCGCGGCGCTGGTCCACAGCGGAGGGTGACCGTCACTCAGGTCGATCAGCGCCTTGAGCAGCTGGGCTATCAGCGAGGCACCGTTGGTCAAGATCTGCCGACGACCGATGCGCGCGGCCGCGGTGCGCAGGAAAACGCGGGTGGCCACGGAGAACGCGCGCGGCGAACGGTTGAAGTACTGGACGGAGCGTAGCTCGTTGGTCAGCACCACGAACCGGTAGTTCTTGGCCAGCGGCGGCTGCACTTTGTCCTTCCAGCTGCCCAGTTGGGCCGCGTCGAAGGGCACCCCCTCGACGGCGCGGCCGGATTCGTTGCCTCCCTTATGATTCGGGTAGTAGTCGCTCCAACCGGCGCACCGGATCAGTCGGACGCCCTTGCGGACGAGGAAATTGATCATCTCGTAGCCTGCGGTCAGGAACGTTTCGCGACGTTCGGGTGAGGAAGCCGGGCCGACGTCGCCGACCACGTCGGCCAGGTAGGCCAAGCCGTCCTCGTGCGAGTCGGTGATGCCGTCGGCGCGCATCAGCGGGTTGTTCGGCAGCCACACGATGCCCCCCGACAGCCCCGTGGATCCGCCGACCAGGGCCTGCTTCTCGATGATCAGCGGTTCGAGCCCGCAGTCGACGGCGACCAACCCGGCGACCATGCCGCCCCCGCCGCTGCCCGCAATGACCAAATCCACCGAGCGGTCCCACCGGGGGCTCATCGTGCCTCCGCGCTGAATCCGAGATCGGCGATCGGCACGTCGATGGTGGTGTTGGTCTTCTGGATCGCGGGGACGAGTGCCTCGTGGGGCAGCCCGGCCAGGAACCCGTCGACGACGCGTTCGAAGTTCGAGATGAGTCCTTCGATCCGGTCCGACAGCCGCATGTACTCGAAACCCCGGCAGTGCAAGCCCTTTTGTTGCCGGGGCAGGTTGGAGAAATCCTGCGCGGGGATCGGCGGCCAGCGCGGGTCGTCGGGCGCCATGGGCTGCGGTGGCGTGGGCCTGCCGGCGGACCGGTCCGCGGGAAAGCGGGTGAGTGACCAGATCTCGAACAGCGTCTCCTCGGGGCCGAGCGGACGGATCCGGTAGGACGACGCGCTGCTGTAGGTCGGCAGGATGAAGAAATGCGGGAAGCAGAACCCGATCGCGTCGGTGATCCCGCGGCGGACCAGCCCGTTGAGGTCGGGCATCTCGCTGCCGCGGGCGCGATGCCAGCCGACGACCGCGTCGTTGAGGGCGGCGCGCCAGGCGGCGATCGCCTCGGCCGGATCCGGCGGCAGCTCGATGGTCTGCAGACCCTCGGCGATGCGGATGTCGTTCTCGTGCGTCATGCCGCCCATGCCGGTGCCGAGCGTCCGCATGAAGTAGAGGCTGTTCGCGACGACGGGGTGCACCGCGGCGGGGGGAGCGGCGGCCTGCGCGGACGGCAACAACTGGGGATGCGTCTGTGGGACGTGGTAACCCTCCATGAACGCCCCCATCGCCAGCTTCCAGTTCACCGGGAGCCGACACGACTGCCACCACTCGACGCGCAGCGATTCCACCCTCCAGGCGTCATAGATCGATGCGAACGGCTCGAGGCAGTCGCGCAGCTTTGGCGCGCCGTCGTCGAGGTTTATCCACGCGCAGCCGCCCCAAAGCTCGCAGCGGACAGCAACCAGTTCAAGCTCGTCCGGGCACATGTTGCCCTCGGCGAACACCTCCGGCCGCGCCACGAAGGTGTTGCGTCCGTCGATTCCCCAGCACCAGCCATGGAATGGGCATACGAAGGTGCGCCGAGAACCGCTGCCCTCCAATAGTTTTACGCCGCGGTGGCGGCAGGCGTTGTAGTACGCCCGAACCTTTTGGTCGTCGACGCGCACCACGATGATCGACTGGTCCAGGATCTCGTACTCCACGCAGTCGCCCGGCTTGGGAATCTCCTCGAGGCGGCACGCCATCTGCCAGACGCGGGGCCAGAGCATCTCGGCTTCCAGCGCGTAGAACTCGGGGTCGTAATACCGCTGCTTGGGAATCCGGTCCGCGGTCCGGACCGCCCACGGCACCGCCGGCGGCGTCCCGTTCACATCGGCCGAACCCGTCTCTACAGCCATTGCGCCATCCTTCGTCGGCTCACACGATCCGCGACGCCCGTCCTTGCCAGTAACGTTCGCGGACGCGCCTCTTGTAAAGCTTTCCGTTCGGGTCCCGCGGCAACTCGGGGTCGAAATCGACCGTGCGGGGGCACTTGTAGCCGGCCAGGTGGCTTCGGCAGTATGCGATGAGCTCGGCCTCGAGCTCGGGTCCCGGCTCGACCCCATCCGCGGGTTGCACCACGGCTTTGACCTCTTCGCCGAACTCGTCGTTGGGCACGCCGAACACCGCCGCGTCGGCCAGTTTTGGGTGCACCACCAGCAGGTTCTCCACCTCCTGCGGGTAGATGTTCACCCCGCCGGAGACGATCATGAACGTCGACCGGTCGGTCAGGTAGAGGTAGCCGTCCGCGTCGACGTAGCCCATGTCACCCAGGGACCGCCACCCGCGGTCGTTGGACACCGACGCCGTCTTGACCGGGTCCTTGAAGTACTCGAAAGCGGGTCCACCCTCGAAGTACAGCTCGCCGGGTTCGCCGACGGGAAGCTCGTCGCCGTCGGCTCCCATCACGTGCACGGGTGACATCGGTCTGCCCACCGAACCGGGGTGGGCCAGCCACTCCTCGGGCCCGATCGTGGTCCCGGCGAATCCCTCCGTGCCGCCGTAGTATTCGTGGATGATGGGCCCGAACCAAGTCATCATCCGGTGCTTGACGTCGACGGGGCACGGGGCGGCCGCGTGAAACACGCACCTTAGGCTTGACAGGTCATAGCTTTCCCGCACCGCTTGGGGCAGCTTGAGCATGCGCACGAACATCGTGGGCACGAATTGGGCGTGCGTGACGCGATGGGTTTCGATCAGTCTTAGCACGGTCTCGGCGTCGAACTTCGGCATGATGATCGATGCCGCGCCGACGCGGTTGACCGCCATCGTGTAGTTGACCCCGGCGGCGTGGTAAAGCGGCGCGGGGGAGAGGTACACGCTGGACGGGCTCATCCCGTACCGGTGGATCAGCGCCATCTCCAGAACGGCCTGGGCCCAGGAGCCGTTGCCGTCGACCGGCAGCGGCCGGCGGACGGCCTTGGGCCGGCCCGTCGTTCCCGACGAGTACAGCATCTCCGAGCCGTCCGACAGCGGCGGCGCATCGCCCGCCGCCGCCAAGGCGTCCTCGTAGGCGTACCAGCCGGGCAGCGACCCCCCGACGGCCACGTGAACGTCGACACAGGCGTTGGCTTTCAGCAGGTGCGCGGCGAGTTCGGTCATCGAGGCGTCGACAAAGACCGCCTTCGCGTCGGAGTCGTCGATGACGTACGCGACATCCCCGGGTGTGAAGTGAGTGTTGACGGCGGTGTAGTAGAGCCCGGAAAGCTGGCAGCCCCAGGTGATTTCGAAGAACTCCGGCCGGTTCGGAAGGACCAGGGCCACGCCGTCGCCACGGCGCAGCCCGGCAGCGTGCAGCAGCGCGCCGACCCGCTGGCTGCGCGCGTACAGCTCGGAGTACGACTCGAAGTAGGGCCCGGAGTAGGGAAGAGTGCCGCCGCCCGCGACGATGAGGGCCGGCGCATCGGCGGCCCCGGTGGCGTGGTCGGCGATGTTCACCGAGAAGGCCTAGACAAGCCTAGGAGCTCGCGGTGCCGTCGGTCGATGCGGCGGCCGCGGCCGCCTGGCGCCGGGCTTGCTCCGATGGCAGCACCTTGTCCCTGAAGACCTGCTGGATCAGTTCCTGCACATCCTTGCTGATCGACGCGAGCGCGACGAGGTCGTTGGAGCTCTGCCAATGCACCCGCATGCCCATCAGCTCCCAGGCGCGCTTGAGGTTGGCCTTGGTCGCCAGCAGCGTCGTCATCGGCGCCTGGGCGATGTGCCGGGCGATCGCCTCGACCCGGTCGTCGAGTTGCTCGCGCGGGACCACCTCGTTGACCAGACCGTATTCGAGGGCCTTCTTCGCGTCGATGACCTCGGCGAGGTACAGGTAATACGCCGCGCGGCGCCAGTTCATGAAAACCCAAGGCTCGATGGAGCACTCACCCGAGGGCATCCCGAAGCCCTGCAGCGGAGGGTAGGAGAAGTAGGCATCCTCGGAGGCGATGACGATGTCGGTGGTCAGCCCGTAGTGCGTGCCCCCGCCGAGGCAGTAGCCGTGCACCTGGGCAATGGTCGGCTTGGCGAACTCCCAGAGGTTCAGGATCGGCTTCACGAACAGGTCGGTCTGCGGCTTCCACGGTGTGCCCATGACCTTGGCGCCCTCCACGAACGCCGGGTAGTCGACGGCGTTGTTGCCGATGGCGTGGCCGGAGCAGAACCCCTTGCCGTTGGCCTTGAGGATCAGGACCTTGATGTCGTAGTCGCGGTCGGCGTCCAGCAGGGCCGCGTCGACCTCTTCGGCGAGCTTCTGGTCTTGGGCGTTGGCCTTCTCCGGCCAGTTGAGCGTGACGCGCGCGATAGGGCCCTCTTTTTCGTAGATGATTCTTTCGCGGGTCTCGTTGAGATCCATACGCTTTACCTTTCTGGTTATGAGGTGATGACGCCGATTTGGGCGCCGATGTCGTAGACGGTCCCTACCTGGCCAGTCCATTGCACGATGCCCGACGCTCCGGCGTGGATTTCCTGCTCCACCTTCTCGGTGGCGACGATGTAGATCGGCGTGCCCTCCTCGACGTGTTCGCCGGCATCGACCAGCAGGCCGGTCAGTTCGGCTTCGGAGACGGCCACCGACACCCTGGGGATGCGGATGACGAAGTCAGCCATGAACGTTGGCCCTATCGAGGGTGCG
This sequence comes from Mycobacterium sp., assembly GCA_031292665.1. GTDB lineage: Bacteria > Actinomycetota > Actinomycetes > Mycobacteriales > Mycobacteriaceae > Mycobacterium. The sequence goes on from JARLGR010000170.1 coordinate 16,939, forward strand.
CTGCACTGCGGCGACGATCCGGGCCGGTGACGGGTACACCTGCGCCTCGAGCGCGGGCGCGGCGGGGTTGGGGACGAATCTGGCGCCGACGCGTTCGACGGGCGCGTCGAGTTCGCCGAAGAGCTCGGAGTGCAGGATCGCGGCGATCTCGGCTCCCGGGCCGGCGAACTGAACCGCGTCGTGGACGATGACGGCTCGTCTTGTGCGGCGGACGGATTCGACGATCGTCTCGACGTCGAGTGGCACCAGAGTGCGCAGGTCGACAACCTCCGCGCTGACGCCCTGATCCTGCAGGATGGCCGCCGCCGCGAGCGCGTCGTGGACGCTGCGCCCGTAGCCGATCAGTGTCACATCCGTGCCGGGCCTCTTGATGTCGGCCTGGCCCAGCGGAATTGAGAATCCCGGCTGCAGTGGGACCGGTCCCTTCTTGCTTTGTAACCGGATCGTCTCGATGAACAGGCAGGGGTCCTCGTCGAAGATCGCCGCTGTCAGTAGGCCCTTGCCGTCCCGCGGGGTGGAGGGCACGATCACCTTCATCCCGGGGATGTGCATGAACCACGCCTCGAGGCTTTGGGAGTGCGTGGCCCCGGTCGCCAGTCCGGCGTACACCTGGGTGCGGATGGTGATGGGCGCCGTCGTTCGTCCGGCGGTCATGAACCGCAGCTTGGCGGCGTTGTTGATCAGCTGGTCGGCGGCGATGCCGATGAAGTCCATGATCATGATCTCGGCGACCGGCAACATCCCGTCGATCGCCGCTCCGATCGCGGCGCCGACGATCGCGGCTTCCGAGATGGGCGTGTCCAGCACCCGCTCGTGGCCGTACTTCGTCGACAGCCCGGCCGTCGGTCCGGACGCGCCGGGATCGGCGATGTCCTCACCGAGCAGGAACACCCGGTCATCGGCCCGCAGCGCCTCGTCGAGCGCCAGGTTCAGCGCCTCGCGCATCGTCATCTCTTTTTCGTCCATCACCTACACCGGGAACCTGATCGGGCTGGCGTAGACGTCGCGGTCGAGTTCGTCGGCCGACGGGGACTCCGCGCCCACGACCGTCTCCAGGGCCTTCTCCACCGCCGCCGACGCCTCGCTGTCGATGCGGTCGAGTTCGTCCCCGGTGCAGATGCCGGCCTCGGCGAGGTGTTTGCGGAACCGCGGCACCGGGTCGGCCGCTATCGCCGCGGCCAGTTGATCCTGCGGAATGTACGGCATCCGGTCTCCGAAGTAGTGGCCGCGGAAACGGAAGGTGACGCACTCGAGGAAAGTGGGCCCGCCGCCGCTGCGCGCCCGCCGCAGCGCCTCATCGAGCACCGATTTCACCGCCAGCGGGTCATTGCCGTCGACGCGGACGCCGGGCATGCCGTAACCGGCCGCCCGTTCGGCGACGTGCTCGAGTTTCATGGTGTCCGAGGTTGGCGTCATCTCGGCGTAGAGGTTGTTCTGGCAGACGAAGACCAGCGGCAGATCCCACAGCGCGGCCATGTTGGCGGCCTCGTGGAACGAGCCGGTGTTGGTCGCGCCGTCGCCGAAGCTGACCACCGTGACGCGATCGAGGCCCTTGCGCTTGCCGGCCATCGCCAGCCCCACAGCGACCGGGGGCCCGGCCCCCACGATCCCGGTCGAGAGCATGACGCCCTTGTCGGGATTGGCGATGTGCATGGTGCCGCCCTTGCCGCGGCTCGCACCCACGGTGCGCCCCAGCATCTCGCCATAGATCTCCTCGAGCGGGACCCCCTTGCCGATGAGGTCGTGCAGCCCGCGGTAGGTCGTCACCAGTTGGTCGTCGGGTCGTAGGCACACACCCATCGCCGCGGCAATGGCCTCCTGGCCGCGCGACGGCCAGTACACGCACATGAATTCCCCGGTGCCGATGCCCTTGCTGAGCCGATCGTCGGCCGTCTTCATCAGGACCATCAGTTCGTACAGGCGACGCTCGACGTCAGTCGCGGAATGGCCGTCGCTCACCGAGTCACTCCAGTTCCGTTGCGCGGCAACCTGCTTCATCCACCTGACCAAGGCTTGACCTTGAGGAAGCCGCCCCCGTCGACGCGCAGCTGCTGGCCGGTGATGTAGCGCGCCGCGTCCGAAGCCAAGAACAACACCGCCTCGCTGATGTCCTCCGGCTCCACGTACGGGATCGGCATCGCCTGCACCACGGGGAATACCGGCTCGGCGTCCGCGCGGGTCGGATCCTTCAGGTCGGGCCGAAAGGCCCGGTACATCGGTGCGCTGTGCAACATGTCGGTGTTGACGTTGGTGGGGTGCACCGCGTTCATGCGGATAGAGAACGGAGCCAACGCCAGGGCGAAGTCGTTGACGTAGTGGGCGGCAGCGATTTTCGCGAACGCGTAGCCGGCTCCACCTGGTCCGCCGTCGATGCCGGTGGTGTTCATCGACGACATGAAGGCCGCGTTGGACCCGATCACGATGATCGACGCGCCGGCCTGCAGATGCTTGAGGCTGGCGTGCACCAGGTTCAGCACACCCACCAGGTCCACGTCGACCGCGTCGGCGAACGCCTGGGGCGGCAGGCCGGCGGTCAGCGGGCAGATGCCGGCATTGGCGACCACGATGTCGAGGTGGCCGAACTCGGCCACACCCCGGTCGATGGCGGCGGCCAGGGCGACGCGGTCACGAACGTCGGCAATGGCTGTGAACGCGCGCTGCCCCTCCTTCTCGACCAGACGCGCCGTCTCGTCGAGGTCCTCCGGCCGGGCCAGCGGGTATTCGTTGGTCTCGATGTCCGCGCACAGATCCACCGCAATGATGTCGGCGCCCTCCGCGGCCAGCGTCCGCGCGTGGGAACGCCCCTGACCGCGGGCGGCCCCGCTGATCACGGCCACCTTGCCCGCCACCCTGCCCATCATCCGCCCTCCGTCACCGTTCCGATACGAACAATCGACGTTGAGGCGCAGGGGAATTCAATACCGAAGCGGCCGCCGCCCCGGGCTCCGACGCGCGCGCTCACCGCATCGGGGATCGGGATCGGTCCAATGGTCGGCTCCATCGCATCTCTTCCGCAACTGCGCGTGGGCTGCACCCGGGCTGTCGATATCCCTTAGGGTAACTAGAATACTTAAAATAGCAAGGAAAATGGAACGGCCCCAGGGGGTTGCGATGTCTGGCGTGCTCAGCGGTATCCGGGTTGTCGAGTTGGCCTCGTGGACATACGTACCGTCGGCCGGCGCCGCATTGGCGGACTGGGGCGCCGACGTGATCAAGGTGGAGGGCGTCGCCACGGGTGATCCCGGGCGCGCGCTGGTCGTCGGTGGTTTCACCCGCGAGGCGGCCCGCCCGGACGCCGACTTCATCCTCGAGCTGGGGAACCGCGGCAAGCGCGGCATCGCGATCGACATCAAGACCGACGTGGGGCGCGACTTGTTCGGCCGCCTCCTGGCCAGCGCCGACGTTTTCCTCACGAATTGGCTGCCCGGCGCGCTGGAGCGGGCCCGACTGACCGTCGAAGACATTCGCGCGTTCAATCCGAACATCATCATCGCGAGGGGCACGGGACTGGGGGTGCGTGGCCCGGATCGGGACCGGGGCGGGTTCGACGCCGCCACGTACCTGGCGCGGGGCGGCGTCGCGTACACACTGACGCCGTTCGGATCGGAGACGCCCGCCGTCCAGGGACCGGCCTTCGGCGACCTGCAGGGTGGGGCGACGCTGGCCGGCGGCGTGTGCGCGGCGCTGTTTCACCGGGAACGGACCGGCGAGGCGACGATCGTCGACTCCTCACTGCTGGCCCAGGCGATGTGGGCGATCGCGCCGTCGATCTGTGCGGCCGACTTCTTCGATATCGACGGGATCCCGGGAGCACCGCCCGGATTGGCCATCAATCCGCTGGTGAACCGGTACAAGACCAAGGACGGCAGGTGGATTCAGTTGGTCTTCCTGCAGCCCGACAAATTCTGGGCCGGCTTTTGCCGACGCATGGACCTGGCGGAACTGGCCACCGACGGGCGCTTTGTCCCGTCCAGCAACCTGATAGCCAACGCGGCAGCCGCGACCGAAATCCTGACCAACGCGTTCGCGGCCCATGACCTCGCGCACTGGCAGAAGGCGCTCGAAGACGAACCGGGGGTGTGGGGCGCGCTGGCGACGCCGCGGGAAACCCTCAACGACCCGCAAGTCGAACCCAACGGCTACGTGGTGACCAACGTCGACGACCATGGCGAGAAATACCGGATCGTCGCCGCGCCCGTTCAGTTCAACGAAACCCCGCCGGAACCCGCGCGGGCCCCGGAACATGGCCAGCACACCGAGGAAATCCTGCTGGAACTCGACGTGGACTGGGATGACATCGCCCGGGCGAAGGACCTCAAGGCCATTCTGTGAGGTCGGCGTGGGGGCCGCGGTTCATCGCCGGCCGCTTTGTCAGCCCGCCGTGCGGGTGGCGATTTTGGCGCGCCCGGCGGTCATATCCAGCGCTTTGACCTGCGTGATCAGGTTCTCCAGCACGGCCGGGGGCATCGCGCCGGGCTGGCTGCACACCAGCACGCCATCGCGGGACGCCATGATGGTCGGGATGGGCTTCCCACCACCGACGTATACGGGCGCGAAGGCCTGACAGGGCCTGTGGTACCCGGCCCAGAAATCAACCAACACAAGGGGATTGTCGGCGATGGTGAACTCGAAGGTGTCTCGGGTGAGGTTGCCCGTGCCCACGTGTGTTCCTTCCGGACGGCTGTGTGCTGGTGACAACAGATACCCCTTGGGGTATATTGAAAACAGGTTCCGCTTGATACCCCCCTGGGTACTATATGGGTTACCGAACGAAACGGAGGATGCAGTGATTGGTGACGAAGACAGCATCGCCGCGGTGCTGAACCGGCTGCGCCGCGCGCAGGGGCAATTGGCCGGAGTGATCTCGATGATCGAGCGGGGCCGCGACTGCAAGGAGGTCGTCACGCAGCTGGCCGCGGTGTCGCGCGCCCTCGACCGTGCCGGCTTCAAGATCGTCGCGACCGGATTGAAGGAATGCGTCGCGGGCAAGACCGCGGACGGTGCGGCACCCCTGAGCGAAGCCGAGCTGGAGAAGCTGTTCCTGGCGCTCGCCTGAGCACGGACGAGAAGATCTGGACACTTAAGGAGAAGTTGACATGAAGCTCGGAATCTCGACCTCGCTGCACACGTCCTTCGACGATGCCGTCGCGCGGACCCGCCAGGCGCTCGCCGAGCAGGGGTTCGGCGTCCTCACCGAAATCAACGTGAAGTCCACCCTCAAGGCCAAACTGGGCCACGACATGGAGGACTACCTGATCCTGGGCGCCTGCAACCCGCCGCTGGCTCATCGCGCAATCGACGCGAACCGCCAGATCGGCTTGCTGCTGCCGTGCAACGTCGTGGTCCGCGCCGACCCCGACCACGCCGGCACCGTGCTGGTCGAGGCGATGAACCCCGCATTGCTCGTGGAGGTCACCGGGGAGCCGTCGCTGCGTCCGGTCTCCGAGGAAGTCACCGGCAAGTTGCAGGCGGCCATCGACTCGCTGAGCCGCACCGCGCCGGTGGCCGCCGGCGAATAACCGCAGTCACCGCTTTGCGCAGCGGGTCCCGAGCGCGAGAGAACAGAAGGAGTACTTCGACATGTCAGACGAACAGCATCATCACCAGGTCCTCGAGGGTTTAATCCCACAGCACCGCGCGCTGCGCAAGCAGATTCCGGACGTCTACAAGGGTTTCGCGGAGCTCAGCACCGCCGCCCTCACCGATGGCGCCCTCAGCCGCGGGGTCAAAGAACTCATTGCGTTGGCGATCGGCGTCGTGGAGGGATGCGACGGGTGCATCGCGTCCCACGCCAAGGCGGCCGCACGCGCCGGTGCCACTCCGGAAGAAGCCGCCGAGGCCATCGGCGTCACCTTTCTCATGCATGGCGGACCGGCCACCATCTACGGCGCCCGGGCTTACACGGCGTTCTGCGAATTCGCCGACGCGACGGCGCCGCAGCCGTCCTAGAACGGGCCGGTCGCGTCCCACACCCGGCGGGTGAGGGCGCTTCGTGGGCCAGGCGACGAATGGCACTATCTGTGAGGACCAAAGTCCTTGTGTGCCAATCACCTGCTGACCTTTGCCATCGCCGGTCGTAGGTTGGTCCCGGGAGCACAGATGACTGCATTCATGCGCGCGAGCGACGCCTTCACATGGGCGATGGAAACCGATCCGCGGCTGCGATCGACCGTGGTGAGCGTGGTGCTGCTGGATCGGTCCCCGGACTGGGATGAGGTCCGCGAACGTTTCGACTTAATCAGCCGCAGGCTGCCCATGTTTCGGCAGCGAGTGGTGGAGTCGCCGGCGCCGGCCCCGCCCCGCTGGGAGTACTACCGCGACTTCGAGCTGGACTACCACGTGCGGCGCGCGGTCGCCCCGGCGCCCGGCACCCTCGAGACGGTGCTCGAAATGGCCCGGCTGGCCGAGATGCAGGATTTCGACCGCGCCCGGGCGCTCTGGGAGACCACGGTGGTAGACGGCCTCGAGAACGGCGGCGCGGCCATGATCTGCAAGTTCCACCACGCCCTCACCGACGGGATCGGCGGCGTCCAGATAGCGATGACCTTGTTCAACCTCTCCGAGGATCTTTACGAGCACGAACCGCTGCCGCCCGAGCCGGAGGTGTCGAACCCGTCCCCATTGAGCGGCTACCGGGACGCCTGGCGCTACAACGCCGGCTTGGTGGGTAGCGCCGCGGCGGGCGCGGTCAGATTGGCGCCGCGCCTGATGTACGACGGCATGCGGCGGCCGGTCGCCACGGTCCGGTCGGCGGCGGCCACCGCGGCGTCGGTCTACCGGACCGTTCGTCCGATCAACCGGCCCGGTTCCCCATTGGTGACGGAGCGCGGCCTGACCAGGCGGCTGGGTGTGCACGAGGTGCCGATGCCGCTGCTGCGGGAAGCGGCGCACCGATACGGTGGGGCGCTGAACGACGCATTCGTCGCCGGGGTGGCCGGTGGGCTGCGCCGGTACCACGAGAAGCACGGGATCGCGGTGGGTGACCTGCACCTGACGATGCCCGTCAGCCTGCGGACGAAGACCGACGACATGGGCGGCAACCGGATCACGCTGATGCGGTTCGACGTGCCGGTGGGCGAGGCCGACCCGGCCGCGCGGATCCGGGCCATCCATCTGCGCACCGGCTCGGTACGCGACGAGCAGTCCCTGCCCTACACGCAGTTGATCGCCGCGGCGCTGAACCTGATGCCGCGGTGGTACATCGGTTCGATCCTGCGCCACGTCGACTTTCTGGCCAGCGACGTGCCGGGGGTCCCGGTGCCCGTCTTCCTGGGCGGTGCCCCCGTCCGCGCCCAATACGCCTTCGGTCCCACCATCGGCGCGTCGGTCAACGTCACACTGCTCACGTATGTCGACACCTGCGCTCTGGGTATCAACGTCGACACCGCGGCGATACCCGACTTCGACGTCTTCCACGATGCGCTGGTCGCGGGGTTCGACGAAATACTCTCGTTGGCAGGCTAATCCGTGACTGGCGGCCCCGAGTCTTCGGTCGCCAAGAGCACACCACCCAGCCAAACGGCAGGGTGACAACCGATCCCGAAACGGTCACAAGCGCATATCGATATGAGCCCGCGGTCTGGCACAACGCGATGAATCGACAAATGATGGCATAAGGCGCCTTTTGAGGATCCACAGCCGCGACGATGCGCAGGACACAAATTCCTCTTCCGCTGTCGAGTAGCGGATTTCACAACGGCGCACCAGGAGGTAACCATAATATGATGGCGAACTGGGTACCCGCCCACACTTCGTGTGGCCCGAATTCCGGTCGCATCCTCGACACCGCGCGGGGCATCATCATCGGCCTGCGTCGCTGCCCCTCGGATGTCGCTTTCGACGAATTACACAGTGCCGCAATCCGTCACAAGGTACCCTTCTTCGCAATGGCGTGGGCGCTGGTGCATCTCGCCGGGGGCGGCGAGGAGACGCCCAGCTTCGTCGATGCCCAGTCCGCGGCGCGTCAGGAGTGGGGTTCGCTGTTCGCCAGGCCCGCGGCCGTGAGCTGCTGAATTGGCGCGGCCGGGGTCCTTTGGGGGGTACCGCGGCCGTCGCCAACTCAGCCACTGAGCCTAGTGATTCAGCGCGCCCAGGCCGGGGAGTCGGCGGCCCTGCGCAACGCTGCGGTGATGCGCTGCTCCTTCTCGCAGAAGCGCCCGGTGGGCGCCGGCACCGAGATCGCGACCACGCCGTCGCCCTGGGTGCGTCGCGCGATCGCGGCCGCCGAAATGCCCGAGGTGTGTTCGTCGCGATCGAAAGCGATTCCGGTGCGGCGGATCTCGCTGATCTCGCCGCGCAGGCGTTCGGCGACGTCGTGGCTGAATCGGGCTAGGACCAACTGAGCGTCGGCGTCGTCGAGCGCCGCCAGGGCCGCCTTTCCGTTCGCGGTCGACTCCAACGGGAACCGCATGCCGACCGCCGAGACCGCCCGCAGGCGATGCGACGACTCGACCTGGTCGATGAACCACATGCGCTGGCCGCGCAGTACCGACAGGTCGACCGTCTCGCCGTCGGTCGCGCGCGCCACCCGCTCGATCGTCGGGCGGAAGATGGCGGAGATGTGCGCCCCGTCGGCCCGCCCAAACCCCAGCAGCCGATCGCCCAGCGAAAACCGGCCCTGTGAATCGACGCTGGCCAATCCGACCTCGACCAGGCCGACGAGCAAACGGCGAGCCGTCGACTTGGCCAGACCGAGGCGCTCGCCCACGTCGACCAGGCGCAGCCGCCCCGGCTCGGCGGCAATCTCGTCCAGCGCGGCGGCGGCGCGACGCAGCACCTGGATGCCTTCGTCACGACTGGTCGCATTTTCACTTGTCTGTGGCACAACGCCACTATAGTGTTCCGCATTACGGATTAAAAAGACCCGAAATGCGGATCAAAGGGGTTCGAGATGGGCGCGCTACCGGCCGGGCGGCACCTTTTTCGGGGCGATGACGGGTACGAAGACGCCCGCCGCGGAACCGTGTGGCATCAACGGGTGCCCGAGCGCTACCCCGAGGTGATCGTGCAGGCCGTCGACTCCGACGACATCATCCTGGGCCTGCGATATGCCAGGGCCAACGGCCACCAGGTCAGCATCGTTTCCGGTGGGCACAGCTTCGCGGCCAATCATCTGCGCGACGGCTCCGTCCTGCTCGACGTCAGCCGCCTGGACCACGCCACTATCGACGCAGAGAAACGGCTTGCCGTCGTGGGCCCGGGCAAGGGCGGCAGCCTGCTCATGGCCGACCTGGAGGCGCAGGGCTTGTTCTTCCCCGGCGGCCACTGCAAAGGCGTCTGCCTCGGCGGTTACCTGTTGCAGGGCGGGTACGGCTGGAACAGCCGGGTCTACGGCCCGGCGTGCGAGAGCGTCGTCGGTCTCGACGTCATCACCTCCGACGGCGAGCAGGTTCACTGCGACGAAGACCATCACCCCGATCTCTACTGGGCGGCCCGAGGTGCCGGCCCGGGCTTTTTCGGCGTCGTCACGTCGTTCTACCTCAAGCTGTACCCGCGACCGCACGCCTGTGGCACCAGCGTGTACCTCTACCCGTTCGACCTGGCAGACGAAGTCTTTACCTGGGCTCGCGCCGTTGGCGCCGAAGTCGACCCCCGGGTCGAACTGCAGGCCGTGGCCTCACGCGGTGAACCGAAGATGGGCATCGACGTCCCGGTCATCTCGTTTGCCTCGCCCGCCTTCGCCGACTCCGACCAGGAGGCCGAAAAGGCCCTGGCCCTGTTCGGCACCTGCCCGGTCGCCGAGAAGGCGCTTGTCAAAGTCCCCTATATGCCAACCGATTTGCCGACCTGGTACGACCTCGCGATGAGCCACTACTTGTCCGACCATCACTACGCGGTGGACAACATGTGGACGTCGGCGTCGGCCGAAGAACTGCTGCCGGGTATCCGGACGATCCTCGACACGCTACCCCCGCATCCGGCCCACTTCCTCTGGCTGAACTGGGGTCCGTGCCCACCCCGCCAAAACATGGCGTACAGCATCGAAGCCGACATCTACCTCGCGCTCTACGGCTCGTGGAAAGACCCGGCCGACGAGGCGAAGTATGCCGATTGGGCGCGCTCCAACATGGCCGCGATGTCCCATCTGGCCAACGGGATTCAGCTTGCCGACGAAAACCTCGGCCAGCGTCCGGCGCGCTTCGCCACCGATGAAGCCATGGCCAAGCTGGACCGGGTTCGTGACGACTACGACCCCGATGGTTTGTTCAACAGCTGGATGGGACGACTCTGATGGCCGGTGACCTCTACCTCGGTTACCGCAACGACGACGCGGATACCCCGTTCGGCAAGTTCTTTCAACCCGAGATGGCCCCGCTGCCAAGGCATGTCGTCGAGGCACTGCAGCACGGCCCGCAAGGGGGGATGGCCTTGCCGGCGTTCGATGACGCCGCCAGCCTCGCCGACGAGGGCTACCAGCGGACCGAGAACGGCTACGGGGTTCTCGAAGACGGCAGCTTTCAGGTATCCGTGCGCACCGATATGCCCCGGGTCACCCCGGCCATGTGGGCCTGGTGGTTCGGCTGGCACGGTTGCGACACCCGGCGCTACAAGCTGTGGCATCCGCGGGCGCACTTGTCCGCCGTGTGGAAGGACGGCGACAAAGACGCGGGCCGGAGGGGCGAGCACCGTTACGTCGGCCGGTGGTCGATGATCAGCGAGTACATCGGCTCCGCCCTGCTCAATGGCGCAATCCAGTTCGTGGCGCCCGCGGCCATGGGTTGTGCCCCCGACAGCGCCGAGGCGGTGTCGATCTGCGCGCGCTTGGGCTCCGGTGACGCCCCGGTGGACGTCGGATGGTTCATCCACCACATCCGGTCGACGCCGTCCGGGGCCGAAATGCGGTCCCGGTTCTGGATGGGCGGTCCCCACGTCGCCGTCCGCAAGGCCCCGGGCGTGGCATCGCGTGCGGTGCGCCCGATCGCGTCCCGGGTGCTGGGCAACGCGGAATCCACCGCCCGCAATCTGCTCGTGCACTGCGCACAGGAAATGAATCACCTGGCGAGCTTCTTGCCGAAGCTCTACGAAACCTTCGGCGACGAGTAAAAACCCAACCCTTGGAAAATGGTTGCGGCGCTTACCCGGATGGACTGGGCGTTTGCGGGGAACCTAGGACCACAAACGCTTCGACGACGGTCGCCTGCTCGAAACCCTCGACCTCCACCCGCCACTCGTAGATTCCCGGCTCCAGGGGGATACCGGCCGGGATATTGAGCGTGAGCGGCATCCGCACCGATGTCCCGTGGATCGCCCCGGGCGGACGGCCGGCCTCCGCAGCGGCCTCGAAGGAGATCCGCTGTGGGCCCTGCGGTCCCACCACCACCACCGGTTCGCCATCGGTGGTCAGCAGTTGGCAGAGCAGCTTGTGTTGTTTGTTGGTTTCATCCCAGTCGATGTCGACAAACAGCACCAACGCGAAAGGGGGAGTGGGCGTTTGGCACTGGCGCCACCCCAGCCCGAGAGCATGGACCTTTCCGGATTGTGCGTCTGCCTGGGCCGCATCCGCGAGGAACAGGCTGACCTTCATGCGTTGGCCGAAGCCAGGGTCGATCTACCCGTTCTCACCGCGACTTACCGTCCTCCCGTTGCCGTCGCCTCAGGAGATCGTAGCCTGCCCTCCCCGGGCGGCTACCACGCCTCAGTGGGCCGAACCGGTCGGCGAGCCGCCGCTCGGCGCTACGCGTTGCCGCTCTTCGGCGCGGGAGTTGCGTCCTCGCTGGTGAGCTTTTGCGGGCAATAGGCCTGAGCCGCGAGCGCCACGAACTTCGCGGCGCCGTCGCCCTGGAAGCCCGGATTGCGGTCCTGCAGGTTCTTGACGATCTCGGCGCCCTCCAGTCCCCCGTCGGACAGATCGCAGACCGATCTGGCGGCCGCTATCGCGCGGTCGGGGTTCAGGTAAACAAGCCCGGCCTGGTTGAGGGTGGTCAGGAATGCTTCGTCCCTGGCACTGAGGTCGGCGTGGGCGGGCGCGGCCGTCCCTATGACCAGGGCAGCACCCATCAGCAGCAGCGCGGACTTCATAATTCCGTGATTGTTGCAGAGCCGCGATTGGATCGCATCCGTTGCGAACAACGGGATCTTAACAACGGCTTTCCTCCGGGTGAAATGTCAATCGCCCTGTGCGGCGGGTCGACTCGAAGATCGGGCAAGCGCTTGAGCAGGCTACTTTGCGGGCGGCAGTTGTCGCGGACCCTCGGGCGCACTCAGTCGGCGCGGTCCCTCCCGCCCCATCAGCTCGAGGCGGCCTTCGCGCTCTACCGACCCCAGTGAGCGGCCGCCCGCGCCCTCCGCGGGTGCTTCCTCCAGTGACGGATGCCGCTTAGAGCCGGTCGTGTCTTGGTAGCCGGGATCGCGGGCGCCGCGCGACGAGGCGTTCCGACCGGTCGGGGGCGGCGGTGTGTCAGAGCTTTCGGAGTCGACCGTCACCTTGCGAGTTCGCTTGAGGGAGAAGGTGATCTCTTCCACCTCTTCGAAGACCTGACGCGCGGTGCGCAGCGGCTGAGCCGTGTTGTCGATCACCCGCGCAACGAAAGGCGGCACCAGTGGGCGAATCCAGCGGGCGGCGGCCTTGGTGGCATCGGGCAGGGACGGAATCAACGGAGTGCCCCGCTCGCCGTGGGGTTCGACGTCGACGGGGGACCGAGCCGGCGCCGGCAGGCTCTCCGGGTCGGCTGCGCCCGCACCGGCCGGCAGTTGTGCGACCGCCCGGCTGGCGGCCTCCGCTTCGGCGGCGATCGGCAGGTACATGTCTTCCTCCGCGGGCTCGAAACTGCGCTGCGACGACGCGCGGACGGGGTCCTCCACAGCCTCCTGAACTCGGCGGCGTTGCTGCTCGCGGTCGATTTCGAACTGCGCCTCGATAGCCAACCGGGCCTGCGTGAGTTGATGCTCGGCCCACATGATTTCGGCCTCGCGGCGAACCTCGGCCCGCTTGATCGCGATGGCGGTCTCGGCAGCGAGGTCGGCGCGTTCGCGCTCCGCACGCGCCGAGGCCCGGCGATCGTTGGATGTCTGGCCCCGCCACAGACCCAGGATCAGCGGCAACAGGTAGAGGAGCGCGCACGACGCGATGGTGGCCAGCCGCAGCGTCAACGCCCCGGTGCTGGCGAGCGTGAGATCGTTCATCGCTACCCAGCGCCCGCCCAGGCCCCGGCCGGCGCCCGTGACCGCGCTGCCGCGGGCGTCGGTGAGGGTCCGCTGCTCGCGAACGATTGTGACGTCCAGGTCGGGCGCCCGCTGGTCGCGAGCCGCCAGCGCGTCATCGAGTTCGTGCTGCGCGTCGGCGAGAAGCTCATTCGCGGTGCGTGTTTCGGGTCCGCTTCCGGGGACGCCGGTGATCCGGGTTTGCGGGCACGCCGGTGTGGGGTTGTATTCGCAGCGCGCGACGACCAAGGCCCTGTCCTGCCGCTCGCGGGCCTGTGCGACGGCCGCATCAAGCGCAGCGCGCGCGTCCTTGGTCTGCTGCAGGGACGCCGACGCCTGCGCGACGGCGGGCGTCGAGTCGGCGTTGCGCAGCGCCCGTTCGTCGAGGTGATGGTCGATAGAGCGGGAGAACACGACAAGCGCCGCGAGCTCGCCGACCATCACACCGACCGCCACCGCAACGGCCGCGCGTGCGGCGATGCTCGACCGAGGAGGGCCGGCGGTGGCGCGGGCGACCGAACCGACCAGCAGGCCGAAGAGAAGGGTGAGCGGCAGGATGGCCGGCACAGGCCAGCGCCCCGACTCGCTCACGGCCACGCTCGCGACAATCCAGGCGAACCCGGCGCCGAGCAAGACGACCGCGCCGGCAACAGTATGGGCCGACCGTTCGTGGCGCTCGCCAAGCTCGGCCCGCTCTCCGCCGCCAAGCCAGCCGAGCAGGCCCCCGGCCCGTGATGTGGCGAGGGGCGACTCCGTGACTTCGTGGGCCTCCATCACGCTACAAACACCTCCCAGCCATTAAGCCTCCCAGCCCACGGGCCGATACACCGAATCGAGGCGCCACGCTGTGGTGTTGTTCACAACCTCAGGGGGTGGGATCACGCCGTCGTGGTATCCCTCGGCGTTGCTCACCCGGGGCCACAGCCGACGCGAATTCCCCCGACGCGAGGGCGGATCAGCGACTGTTCCGGCGAGGAACGTGAGACGGTATAAGCCTATGGAGAATCTCGATTTTGTCACCTACGAAGAGTTCGGCCGCAGATTCTTCGAGGTGGCGGTGACCCCGGAACGCGTGGCGGCGGCACTCGCCGACATCGCGGGCAGCGAGTTCGCCATGGAGCCGATCGCTCAGGGCCCTGGCAAGATCGCGAAGGTCAGCGCGAACGTCAAGATCCAGGAGCCGCAGGTCACCAGGCGTCTGGGCGACAGCATCACGTTCATCATCCACATTCCGTTGTCGATCGACCTGCTCCTCGACCTCAGGCTCGACAAGCAGCGGTTCGTGGTGTCCGGGGATATCGCACTGCGCGCGACGGCACGAGCCGCCGAGCCGCTGTTGCTGATCGTCGACGTCTCGAAACCGCGCCCCTCCGATATCACGGTCAACGTGTCGTCCAAGTCCATCCGCGGCGAGGTGCTGCGCATCCTGGCCGGCGTCGACGGTGAGATCCGCCGTTTCGTCGCGCAGTACGTCGCCGAGGAGATCGACGCGCCGCATTCGCAAGCCGCGCAAGTCATCGACGTCGCGCACCAGCTGGAGCAAGTCTGGCCCTAGTGAGCCGCGCGCCCGGGGTTTTCGGCTCACCGCACCCGGGTACAACCGTGCAGACCCGCGTCTGATCCGCACCGACGGTTCGGGCCGGGCGACACGTCTCGGGAAGGGATGACACGTGGCACGGGTAGACGTTTCGATGTCGTCGGATCTGGAACCGGAGGCCGCCTGGAAACTGGCGTCCGACCTGCGTCGGTTCGGTGAGTGGATGACGATATTCGGCGGCTGGCGTGGGGAGGTTCCGGCCGCCGTCGAGGAGGGCGCCCGCGTCTCGTCATGCATCAAGGTCAAGGGCTTTCGCAACATCATCCATTGGCGGGTGACTCGCTACGACGAACCGAATTCGGTTGAGCTGCAGGGCCGCGGGCGCGGCGGCGTCCAAATCGCCGTCGCTCTGACGATCGACGGCAACCACCAGGGGTCGGATCTTCATCTCGCCGCGGATGTCAAGGGCGGCGTGCTCAGCGGGCCGGTCGGTGGCCTGGTCGCCAGGGTCCTGAAGGGCGACGTGCGCAAGTCGGTGCGCAACCTGGCCGCGCTTGCGTAGCTGGGCGCCCAGGCCGCCGCTACCGTTCCGGGTGGCCGACGACCCAGTCCCGTTCGGCCTGGCGGATGCGCCTGCGGTCCATGGCAAGCCACGCCAGCCCGGCTCCGAATGCCAGCAAGGCGACGATGGCCGCCGCAACACCAGCGCCGGCCCGGCCCGGCGCGAAGTTGGTCACGCAGGCCACGAACGCCAACGCAGCGGCCACCACGACGAGGAGCCCGGGCGTTCGCGGCGCATCCTGCACGGCTTCGTCGTGATATCGACCAGGAGTCCAGTCATGGCCGACAGTGTCGCGCGTGATCTGCCCGATGGGCCTCTCCTCTGCTGTCAGTTCCGTTCGACCGATGTGGTGGAACTACCCAGAATGCCGCCTGAGCAAACGACGCGCGGGACGCGAACACTTCGCGAAAGTGCAATCGCCGCGCCGATTTTCGTAGCGCCTCACTTATGCGTTGGTGTCCCGCCGGCTCGCTGGGCCGGGTCGCGCGGCAGCAACCGGCGCACCGGACGCGTCTCGATGGCGTTGATCGTCAAGGCGCGGCGGCCGATCCGCCAGCCCGTGTCGGTCAACTCGTACTCGTCGTCGTAACGCAGATGCCAGACCAGGTCGACCACCTCGTCGCCGCGCCGGTCCCAATGGTGTGCGACGCACGCAATGCGCCCCCTGGCACTGCCCGGCTTTGCGGCGGCGTCATAGACCTCGCCGACGATCGCGTGCTCGGTACGGGCCACCGTGGCGACGGCGGCGACCGCGTCGGCGATGGCAACGTGCCCGCGGTGGCAATGGACCGGTCCCAGGTTCGCCGGTGGCTCCGGCACGGTCAGCTCGGCTTCTGTCGTGAAAAGCTCCGCAGCGGCGTCGAATTCGCGGTCATCGATGCTGGCCGCATACCGGTGCACCAAATCACTGAGGGCGCATCGGGTGTCGGCCGATAAAGTCGTCACAGACCGGACCGATTCATGGCGTGACGGACAACCGTTGCGCGCATGCGCTCAGCATGTCCTTGGCCTGCTCGATGTCCGTGGTCGGGGGCATGGCCAACACGATCCGGTCGGCGCCCTGCTCGATCAGTCGGCCCGCACGCTCGGCATCGATCTTGGTGACCGTGTGGCCCAGCGATACCTCCAGGGCCTCCGGGTCGCGGCCCGCCGTCGCCGCCTCCGCACGCATGAGCGTGATCAGCGATTCCAGTTGGGGACCGGTCACGCCGAGCGGCTGTAATCCGTCGCCGAAGCGCCCGGCGCGGCGCGCAGCCGCCCGGCTGTGCCCGCCGATGTGAATCGGAAGCCTTTCTCGTGCAACGGGTTTGGGGTAGCACATGACATCGTCGAAGTCGAAGAACTCGCCGTGATACGACGCCCCCTGGGGCCGGTCGGCCCACAACGTCCGCAACACGGCCAACTGCTCGTCGGCCCGCCTGCCCCGGCTGTCGAACTCCGCACCGCAGGCCTGCAACTCTTCCTTGAGCCAGCCCACGCCCACGCACAGCCGCAGTCGGCCGCCCGACAGGGCATCGACGCTGGCCGCCCGTTTGGCGAGCACCACCGGATGGTGGTTGGGCAGTACGAGCACCCCGGTGGCCAATCCGAGCCGGCTGGTGTTTCCGGCCAGAAACGCCAGCAGATCGAGCGGGTCGGGGATCGGGCAGTCGGCGGCCAGGCCGACCCGCCCGGAACTGTCGTAGGGATAGACGCTGTCGTAGCGGGTCACCAGGACGGTGTGCTCGACGACGACGATCGACTCGAACCCGCACAGTTCGAGGTGACCCGCGAAGCTCGCCATCCAGTCTGGGTCCGCGGTGACACCGGCGGCGACCGGGGCCACGACCGATATCTTCATGGGTTTCGAAGCTACAGGGCAGCTAACGGGTGCCCGCCGCGGCCGGGGGCGCGATGGCGGCGCGGACGGCCTCGGCCAGGGCGGCCACCCGGCCGTCGGTGAACACGTCCTCGAGCAGCACACCGCGGCCGTCCGGGCCCGTCAGCGGGATCCGCCAGTTGGGGTATTCGTCGGTGGTGCCCGGTTGGTTCTGGGTCCGGCAATCACCCACAGCATCGGTCAGCGCGACCCCCACCAGCCGCGAGGGTGTTAGGCCCAGATAGCGGTGCAGGGCCGTAACGATCGATTCCGGGTCGTCGTCGCCGGCGCCCAGCAGCCCGACCCGGCGCAGCTCGGCCATCCAGGCGGCCAGTTCGGCGCGGCTGGATTCCAGCTCGTCCTTGGCGGGGCGCGTCAGCAAGCCCAGGGACTCGCGCAGCCGCACATGGTCGCCGGCCAGGTAGCCGGCGGTCGGCGGCAGGTCGTGCGTGGTGACCGAGGACAGGCAGTACTCCCGCCAGCGCGCGGCCGGCAACGGCCCGCCACCACCGCCGCGGTCCAGCTCGAACCAGAGGATCGAGGTGCCCAGCACGCCGCGAAACAAGAGGTAGTCGCGCACCCATGGTTCGACCGTGCCGAGGTCCTCGCCGACGACGACCGCCCCGGCCCGGTGCGCCTCCAGCGCGACGATGCCGATCATCGCCTCGTGGTTGTAGCGCACGTAGGTGCCTTCGGTGGGCTTGGCACCATCGGGAATCCACCAGAGGCGGAACAGCCCGATGATGTGGTCGATGCGCACACCACCGGAATGCCGCAGTACCGCCCGGATCAGCGCGCGGAAGGGGCGGTACTCCTGCTCTTCCAGGCGATCCGGTCGCCACGGCGGCTGTGACCAGTCCTGGCCGAGTTGGTTGAATTCGTCCGGCGGCGCGCCCGCGGTCACCCCCGGCGCCAGCACGTCCTGCAGGGCCCAGGCGTCGGCGCCGGTGGGGTGCACGCCCACGGCCAGGTCGTGCATGACGCCCAACGCCATCCCGGCCCGTAGCGCCTGCGACTGCGCCGAGGCGAGTTGCTCGTCGAGCTGCCACTGCAGCCAGCGATGGAAATCGACGGCCTCGGCGTGCTTCTTGACGAACTTGGCGACGCCCCGGCCGGCGGGGTGCTGCAGCGATTCCGGCCACCGATGCCAGTCGCCGCCATACTCCTCGGCCAGCGCGCACCACGTCGCGAAGTCGTCGAGCGCGCGCCCCTCCCGCCAGCGAAAGGCCGCGTATGCCAGCTCCCGGCCCGCCGACCGCGGCACCCGGTGCAGCAGCTCCAGCGACTGCCGCTTTGCCGTCCACGCGCCGTCGCGGTCGATGGCGTCGAGCCGCCCGGCCCGGCGTTGAACTTCGGACCGCAGCCGCCGCACCCGGCTGCGCTTGAGCAGGTCGGCGAACTCGGGGATGGCTTCGACGCGAAGGTAAAGCGGATTGACGAAGCGACGCGAGGTGGGCAGGTACGGCGACGGCTCCATATCGCCCATCGGGCCACGAGGCTGCGCCGCGTGTAGGGGATTGACCAACAGGAAGTCGGCGCCGTGGCGGGAGGCCGACCACACCGCCAGGTCCGTCAGGTCGGTGAGGTCGCCGACGCCCCACGACCGCCGGGACCGCACGCTGTAGAGCTGGGTGGCCAGGCCCCAGGCGCGGCGGGTGCCGAGCCGCTCCGGCAGTCCGAGCCAATCCGGCGTCACGATCAGCGCCGTGCAGCTCGCGGTGCCGCCGGAACGCAGGTGCACCCGGTGATAGCCCGCCGGCAGGCCGGCGGGCACCACGAAGCTGGCCTCGCCCACCCGGCGCCCGTCCAGGTCGAACGGGGGAGTGAAGTTGTCGACCTGCTGCACCCCGCCGCGAACGGTGCCGTCCTCGAGCTCCAGCCACACCTCCGCGGGATCACCGTGCGTCACGTGCAGCCGGAACGTCGTCGGCGCCCCCGTGCGCCCGACAATGGTCGCCGGCAGCCGCCGCGCCCAATACGACCGCACTCGCGCGATCAGGGCGTCGTTGCGCTCCTGCTCGGTGCCGGCGGCGACGCCGAGGGCGGCGAGCACAGCGACCAGCGTGGTCGCGGGGATCGGTACCCGCCGGCCGGTCCAGTCGTCGTACTCGGTGGCGATGCCGTAGCTGCGCGCAAGTTCGACCAGCGAGGGGGCGAGCTCAGTCATGACGGTCATCTTGCAGGGTTCGCCGGACGACGACCCGGCTTCGGTGTTTAGCTGGTCCTGTTTTTGCGCGGTGATGCTCGCCGGGGTGTTCGGTGAAAGACGACGTTCGACAGGACGAGTCGACCGTTCGCCGCTACGATGAGACCGGCGAATCCGGTCGGGGGGTCAGTGGCGGAACACCAAAAGTGCAGGTCAGTGGGGCACGCCGCAGCTGCGGACGTCGGCAACTCGAAAAGTGGCGGATTCGTGCGGCCGGCGAGATGTAATACGAGATGTAATAGAGGACGGGACGGCGCCGCGTGGCGAGCTCCATGCGGGTGCCTTACGGTTGTCACGGTAGTGGAAGCAATGCGCGCAACAGCGGATATCCAGGCGTTCTAGCAGACCGGATGGTGAATTAACGTGGCGGAAGAGAGTCGCGGACAGCGGGGATCGGGGTACGGCCTCGGGTTGTCGACGCGGACACAGGTCACCGGCTACCAGTTCCTGGCCCGCCGGACCGCGATGGCGCTCACCCGGTGGCGCGTCCGCATGGAGATCGAGCCGGGTCGGCGGCAGACGTTGGCCGTGGTGGCATCGATCTCCGCGGCGTTGGTGATCTGCCTGGGCGCGCTCCTTTATTCCTTCATCAGCCCGTCGGGCCAGATCAATGAGTCGCCCATCATCGCAGACCGGGACTCCGGCGCGCTGTATGTCCGCGTGGGTGACAAGCTTTACCCGGCCCTCAACCTGGCGTCGGCGCGGCTCATCACCGGCCGCCCGGACAACCCGCACCTGGTGCGGGGCAGCCAGATCGCCAACATGCCGCGGGGACCGCTGGTCGGCATCCCGGGCGCACCGACCAACTTGGCGCCCAAGACCCCGCCCGCCTCGTCGTGGCTGGTGTGCGACAACGTGGCCGGCTCGACCGGGGTGGGGGCGCCGTCCGGCGTCACCGTGACCGTGATCGACGGCACCCCGGACCTCGGCAACCACCGGCAGGTCCTGAACGGATCGGATGCCGTGGTGCTGAGCTACGGCGGGGACGCCTGGGTGATCCGGCAGGGACGCCGGTCGCGCATCGACTCGACGAACCGATCGGTGCTGTTGCCACTCGGGCTGACGCCGGAGCAGGTCAGCATGGCGAAGCCGATGAGCCGCGCGCTGTTCGACGCGCTGCCGGTGGGTCCCGAACTGGCGGTGCCGGAGATTCAGAACGCGGGCGCCCCGGCGGCGTTCCCGGGGGCGCCCGGTCCGGTGGGCACGGTGATCGTCACCCCGCAAATCAGTGGGCCCCAACAGTATTCGCTGGTGCTGACCGATGGCGTGCAGACGCTGCCGCCTCTGGTGGCCCAGATCCTGCAGAACTCCGGCCCGGTCAACACCAAACCGGTGACCGTGGAACCCTCCGCGTTGGCGAAGATGCCGGTGGTCAACAAACTGGACCTGTCCTCCTACCCGGACACCCCGCTGAACGTCATGGACATCCGGGAGAACCCCGCGACCTGCTGGTGGTGGCAGAAGACCTCGGGTGAGAACCGCGCCCGCGTCCAGGTCATATCCGGGCCGACACTTCCGGTCGCGCAGAAGGACATGGGCCGGGTGGTGTCGCTGGTGAAGGCGGACACGACCGGCCGCGAAGCCGACCAGGTCTACTTCGGTCCCGACTTCGCGAACTTCGTGGCGGTCACCGGCAACGATCCCGGCGCCAAGACGATGGAATCCCTGTGGTGGCTCACCGATGCGGGCGCCCGGTTCGGGGTGGACGACACCCGGGATGTGCGCGAGGCGTTGGGCTTGAAGACCGCGCCGAGCCTGGCGCCGTGGGTGGCGCTGCGGCTGTTGCCACAAGGCCCGACCTTGTCGCGAGCAGATGCGTTAGTGGAGCACGACACCCTACCGATGGACATGACCCCTGCAGAGTTGGTGGTACCGAAGTGAAACGTGGATTCGCACGCCCCACACCGGAAAAGTCTCCGGTAATCAAGCCGGAGAACATCGTCCTCCCCACGCCGCTGAGCATCCCGCCCCCGGAGGGCAAGCCCTGGTGGCTGATCGTGGTCGGCGTCGTGGTGATCGGCCTGCTGGGCGGCATGGTCGCCATGACCTTCGCCAGCGGCTCACACGTGTTCGGAGGCGTCGGCTCGATTTTCCCGATCTTCATGGTCGGCGGGATGATGATGATGATGTTCGGCGGCCGGTTCGGCGGCCAGCAGCAGATGAGCCGACCGAAGCTCGACGCGATGCGCGCCCAGTTCATGCTGATGCTGGACATGCTGCGCGAAACCGCGCACGAGTCGGCCGACAGCATGGATTCCAACTACCGGTGGTACCACCCGGCGCCCACCACGCTGACCGCCGCGGTCGGGTCGTCGCGGATGTGGGAACGCAAGCCGGACGGCAAGGACCTGAACTTCGGTGTCGTCCGCGTCGGCGTCGGCATGACCCGTCCCGAGGTGACCTGGGGTGAGCCCCAGAACATGCCGACCGACATCGAACTGGAGCCGGTGACGGGTAAGGCGCTGCAGGAGTTCGGGCGCTACCAGAGCGTCGTCTACAACCTGCCCAAGATGATCTCCCTAATGGTCGAGCCGTGGTATTCGCTGGTGGGGGAGCGCGAGCAGGTGTTGGGTCTGATGCGGGCGATCGTCTGCCAGCTGGCCTTCTCGCACGGGCCCGACCACGTGCAGATGGTCGTGGTCAGTTCCGATCTCGACGAGTGGGACTGGGTGAAGTGGCTCCCGCACTTCGGTGACCCACGACGTCAGGACGCGGCAGGCAACGCGCGGATGGTCTACGCCTCGGTGCGCGAGTTCGCCGCCGAGCAGGCCGAATTGTTCGCCGGCCGTGGATCTTTCACGCCCCGGCATGCCAGTTCGTCGGCGCAGACCCCGACGCCGCACACCGTGATCATCGCTGACGTCACCGATCCCCAGTGGGAGTACGTGATCAGCGCCGAGGGCATCGACGGCGTGACGTTCTTCGACCTGACGGGCGCTTCGATGTGGTCGTCGGTCCCGGAGCGCACGCTGCGGTTCGACGAGCGGGGCGTGATCGAGGCGCTGCCCCGCGACCGCGACACCTGGATGGTGATCGACGAGAAGCCGTGGTTCTTCGCCCTCACCGACCACCTGAGCATCCCGGAGGCCGAGGAGTTCGCGCAGAAGCTGGCACGCTGGCGGCTCGCCGAGGCCTACGAGGAGATCGGTCAGCGGGTAGCCCACCTCGGCGCCCGAGACATCATGGCCTACTACGGCGTTGGCGATCCGGCCGACATCGACTTCGACTCGCTGTGGGGCAGCCGAACCGACTCGATGGGGCGGTCGCGGTTGCGGGTGCCGGTCGGTAATCGCTCCGACAACGGCGAACTGCTGTTCTTGGACATGAAGTCGCTGGACGAGGGCGGCGACGGTCCGCACGGGGTCATGTCCGGCACCACGGGTTCGGGTAAGTCGACGCTGGTGCGCACGGTGATCGAATCGCTGATGCTCGGTCACCCGCCGGAGGAGTTGCAGTTCGTCTTGGCCGACCTCAAGGGTGGGTCTGCGGTCAAGCCCTTCGCCGGGGTGCCGCACGTGTCCCGCATCATCACCGACCTGGAAGAAGACCAGGCGCTGATGGAGCGCTTCCTGGACGCGCTGTGGGGTGAAATCGCCCGCCGCAAGGCCATCTGCGACAGCGCCGGCGTCGACGACGCCAAGGAGTACAACTCCGTGCGTCTCAGGATGCGCGCACGCGGCCAGGACATGCCACCGCTGCCGATGCTCGTGGTCGTGATCGACGAGTTCTATGAATGGTTCCGCATCATGCCGACGGCGGTCGACGTGCTGGACTCGATCGGTCGTCAGGGCCGCGCCTACTGGATCCACCTGATGATGGCGTCGCAGACCATCGAGAGCCGCGCCGAGAAGCTCATGGAGAACATGGGTTATCGGTTGGTGCTGAAGGCGCGTACCGCCGGTGCGGCGCAGGCGGCGGGCGTGCCGAACGCGGTGAACCTGCCGGCCCAGGCCGGTCTCGGGTACTTCCGGAAGAGTCTCGAGGACATCATCCGGTTCCAGGCCGAGTTTTTGTGGCGGGACTACATCCCGCGCGGGATCACCGTCGACGGCGAGGAAGCGCCGGCATTGGTGCACAGCATCGACTACGTTCGCCCGCAGTTGTTCACCAACTGGTTCACCCCGCTCGAGGTCAGCGTTCAGGGACCAGACGTCGTCCCCCCGTCCATTCCCATGAATGGTGAGCTGCTCGACGCAGAGTCCGCGGACGAAGAGGACGAGGGAGAAGGGATCAGGGTCCCGAAGGTCGGCACGGTGATCATCGATCAGCTGCGCAAGATCGATTTCGAGCCCTACCGGTTGTGGCAGCCGCCGCTGAGCCAGCCCGTCGCGATTGACGAGCTGGTGAACAGGTTCCTCGGCCACTCGTGGCAGCAGGACTACGGCACCGCCCGGGATCTGGCGTTCCCGATCGGGATCATCGACCGCCCGTTCAAGCACGACCAGCCGCCGTGGACGGTCGACACCTCGGGCCCCGGCGCGAACGTCCTGATTCTGGGTGCCGGTGGTTCGGGCAAGACCACGGCCCTGCAGACGCTGATCTGCTCGGCCGCGATGACCCACACCCCCGAGCAGGTCCAGTTCTACTGCCTGGCCTACAGCAGCACCGCGCTGACCACCGTGGCCCGGTTGCCGCACGTCGGAGAGGTGGCGGGTCCCACCGATCCGTACGGGGTCCGCCGCACGGTCGCCGAACTGCTGGCGCTCGTGCGCGAACGCAAGCGCACCTTCCTCGAATACGGGATCGCCTCGATGGAGGTGTTCCGGCGCCGCAAGTTCGGCGGTGAGCCCGGCCCGGTGCCGAACGACGGGTTCGGCGACGTCTACCTGGTTGTCGACAACTACCGGGCACTGGCCGAGGAGAACGAGGTCCTGATCGAGCAGGTCAACGTGATCATCAACCAGGGCCCGTCGTTCGGGGTGCACGTGGTCGTCACCGCGGACCGCGAGTCGGAGCTGCGGCCGCCGGTGCGTAGTGGCTTCGGTTCCCGGGTCGAGTTGCGGCTGGCCGCGGTGGAAGACGCCAAGCTGGTGCGGTCGCGGTTCGCCAAGGAGGTTCCGGTCAAGCCGGGCCGCGGCATGGTCGCGGTCAACTACGTGCGCCTCGACGCCGACCCGCAGGCCGGCCTGCACACGCTGGTGGCCCGGCCCGCGCTGGCCAACACACCGAAAAACGTTTTCGAGTCCGACACCATCGTCGAGGCGGTCAGTCGGCTCACCAGCGCTCAGGCGCCGCCGGTGCGCCGGCTGCCCGCGATTTTCGGCGTGCAGCAGGTACGCGAGCTCGCCGCGCGAGACCCCCGCCAGGGTGTCGGCGCGGGCGGAATCGCCTGGGCCATCTCCGAACTGGACCTGGCGCCGGTCTATCTCAATTTCGCCGAGAATTCGCACCTGATGGTGACGGGCCGACGCGAGTGTGGCAAGACGACGACGCTGGCCACCATCATGTCCGAGATCGGCCGGCTCTACGCGCCGGGCGCCACCAGCGCACCGACGCCACCGGCGGGGCAGCCCTCGGCCCAGGTCTGGCTGGTCGACCCGCGCCGCCAGCTGCTGACCGTCTTGGGCTCGGAGTATGTGGAGAAATTCGCCTACAACCTCGACGGCGTCAACGCGGCGATGACCGAGTTGGCCGCCGTCCTGGCCGGTCGCGAACCTCCACCCGGTCTCTCGGCCGAGGAGTTGCTGTCGCGGTCGTGGTGGAGCGGCCCGGAGATCTTCCTCATCGTCGACGACATCCAGCAGCTGCCAACGGGTTTCGATTCGCCGCTGCACAAGGCCGCGCCCTGGGTGAACCGCGCGGCCGACGTCGGCCTGCACGTCCTGGTCACCCGCAACTTCGGTGGCTGGTCGTCGGCGGGCAGCGACCCGATGCTGCGGGCGCTGCACCAGGCGAACGCGCCGCTGCTGGTGATGGACGCCGACCCCGACGAGGGCTTCATCCGCGGCAAGATGAAGGGTGGCCCGCTGCCCCGCGGCCGAGGCCTGCTGATGGCCGAGGACACCGGGGTGTTCGTGCAGGTGGCGGCGACCGAGTTCCGCAAGTAGTCCGTTAGTTGGGCTGGGGGTCGACCCGAACACGATCCGGGTCGGCCTCAGCTCATTCCCAACTCAGTGGCAACTCTCTGAGCGCGAACGTCTTCGACGGGAATTTGATCTCGGGGGAATACCCCGGAGGCGGTTCGAAGTCGGGGATCTGCTTGAGCCATTCGGCAACGATGACGGTGAGTTCGATCCGCGCGAGATGCGAACCGAGGCAGCGGTGCGGTCCGCCACCGAATCCCCAGTGCCGGTGCACCTTTCCGTCCATCACCAGCTCGTCGGTGGACACCGCGTCGCTGCCATCGCGGTTGATCGCGGCCATGCACAGCCGGACCGGCGTCCCCGGGGGGAGCACCATCCCGCCGACGGTGACGAACTCGGTGGTGACCCGCGGTGCCACCGGCGCCGACGGTTGCAGTCGGACGATCTCCTCGATGAAAACCCTGATCTGCCTGGGATTGTCGCGAAGCGCGTCGCGCAGTTCCGGCCTGCGCGCCAACTCGAACAGGGAGAACCCGATCGCGGCGGTCACCGTGTCCAGGCCCGCCAGGATCAACAGGTGGCTCATGCCGAGTAGCTCGAGGTCACTGAAGTTGCCCTCGCCGGTCATCACTTGCGACAACATGTCGGAGCCCGGGTTTCGGCGGCGCTGCTGGATCGCGTCGGTGAGATATACCAGCAGTTTCTGACCCTGCTCGAAATCTTCCGGGGCCATGTACGGCTTGTCGGCGACGATGGCTTCTTTCCAGGCGATGATCTGGTCAAGGTCCTCCAGCGGGAAGCCGTAGAGGTCCAAGAAGACCCGGAACGGGTAGAGCTTGGCGAAATCCGCCATCGCCTCGCACTCTCCGCGGCCGGCGAGGCCGGCGATCATCTCGGCGGCGTGCCGCTGCAGCACGGGACGCGACTTACTCAATCCGTGCGGACTGAAGTACGGCTGCAGGATTTTCCGGTAGCGCGTGTGCTCCGGCGGGTCGAACGCCAGCGGCACCACCGGTAGCGGGCTACCGGGCGGCTGGAGCGCCAAGCGCGAGGAGAAGACCTTCGGGTTACGCAGCGCCGCCAGCACATCCTCGCGACGAGTTATGTAGTAGTGGCCGTTCATGAACACCACCGGCCCGGCGTCGCGCAACGTCTTCCACCCGACGCCGCGGTCGGCGGCCATCGGTAACTTGGAGTATTCGAGCCGCGGTAGGTGGAACGAGCCGGGCTGAGTTCCCCCGAGAGTGCTCATGCTCTGATCTCCGCTTGTGTGGGTATTTTGCGTGTCTCCAGACCGTGGTGGGAACGTTCGTCGTCACCGGTTACTGGTTGGCACATCAATATGGCATGCGCGGCAGAGGGCCACCAATCGGGCTGGCGGGCGGATAAGGGCCATAAGTCACCGGCCGCGATCCGGGGCCAATCTTCTACGCTTCAGCGTCCGGCTAACCTTGGCTATCGCTTTGCAATTCCGATTGTCTAAGGAAGCCGCGTGAGGGTCCGTCTCGATAAGTCCAAATGCGTGGGCCATGCCCAGTGTTACGCCGTCGATCCGGATCTTTTCCCTATCGACGACTCCGGCTATTCGATCCTCGAAGAGCGCGAGGTGCGGCCGGAGGATGAGCAGGTGACCCGCGACGGCGTGGCCTCCTGCCCGGAGATGGCGCTGATCATCGAAGAGGACTAGCACTAGCGGGCTACCGGTTCCGGCCGCTGGTGAACCGAGAAGCAAACCGCAGGTGAACATTTAGTTGATCAGCATGAAGAATGGCCGTCCGGAATTGAACATTGGTTGGCCTGGAATGAACAGTTGGCATCGCGGGTCGGTGTGTCCTGAGATGACCAGCTAATCTCGTTGGCGAGCGACAGTTCGCGCAGAGTGGGGCTGTCGCTCGGTTGCTGACAATCGGGTGTTCAGGGCAGATTGTGCATGTCGTTCCGCATCGGGCGTTTGGGAATCATGATGACTTATCACCTATCCGGGCACCGGGACCGCGAGCGCCTTCGGTTCCCGGTTACTCCCCAGACGGTTTGCTGGTCGAGAGATCGGAATCAGTCAGTGACGTGCCATGGGCCAACGGGGCTCCGAGGTAGCGACTCGTTGACGACGTCGCGACCAGGGCCGAAATAGCTTTAGCCAACCGGCTGGGATCGCCACCAGCCGACTGAGGAGGACACGGTGTTCGACTTCGGGGCGTTACCACCCGAGATCAATTCCGGTCGCCTGTATGCGGGGCCGGGTTCGGAGCCGATGATGGTAGCCGCGTCTGCGTGGGATGCGTTGGCGGCGGAGTTGGGCACGGCGGCGGGCGGCTACACCTCGGTGGTCGAGGAGTTGACCGGCGGGCCCTGGGTGGGGCCCTCGTCGGCGGCGATGGTGTCCGCGGTCGGCCCCTACGTG
>JARLGR010000171.1 GCA_031292665.1 Mycobacterium sp.
ACAGTGCGTGAAGATCTCGTGGCCCCTGGCGTACTTTTTCGCGGGTATGTACCCGAGTTCTTCGAGCAGCGGGATGTACACGTAGGACTCGACGTCGCAGGCAATGCCGGGATATCGGTTCCAGTACCAGGTTCCGCCCACGTCGGCGGCCCTGTCGATCAACCGCACGCTGTCCACACCCAGTTCGCGCAGCCGCGCCCCCGTCAGCAACCCGCCGAAACCGGCACCGACGATGGCGACGTCAACCTCGTCGGTCAGCGGCTCGCGGGTGAATGTGCCGTCCACCCAAGGGTCCTCGGCGAACCGCGCGAACGCACCCGCCGTCTCCACGTACTGTTCGATGCCATCCGGGCGCAGTCTTCGCGCCCGCTCTTCGGCGTACTTCTGTCGCAGCGCGTCCACATCGAACGCCACGCCAACGGTTTCGGTCACGTCATCCGACTTTCTCCCCGCGGCCCCGACTATATAATCAATCGCTTGATCCGGATCGCCCACTCGAAAGCGGCCAGGTCGGGGTACTCGCGCATCAACTGGCCCGGCTCGTCGAGGACATCGCCGTGCTGGACAACCTCACTGCGGGACGGTTCAGTTTCGTGGCCGGTATGGGTTACCGCCCCGCGGAGTACCACGCCGCCGGGAAGGACTGGACGCGACGGGCGGCCCTGATCGATCACTGCCTGGCGGTGCTGCTCAAGGCGTGGCGCGACGAGCCCTTCGAGCTCGACGGCGCGCTCGTCAACGTCACGCCGAAGCCCCATACTCGTCCGCATCCGACCTTCTTCGTCGGCGGTATGACTGCGGCGGCGGCCCGGCGCGCGGCGCGTTTCGGACTGCCGTTTTCACCCCCGATGGCCTTGCCCGACGTGGAAGCGGTGTACGTGCAGGAGTTGCTAAAGCACGGAAAGGCGGGCTTCGTCCACCGTCCCGAAAACGGGAGCACCGTGACCTTGCTGCACGCCGACCCCGACGAGGCCTGGTCCCGCTACGGCGATTTCATCATGAACGAGGCCGCCGAATACAGCGCCTGGAAGCACCCTGACGTACCCCGGCCCAACGAGACCGCGGCCGCCTCGGTTCAGGAGTTACGCCGCCTCAACACGGTCGAGATCCTCACCCCTGAGCAGCTGATCACCGAGATACGCTGTGGCAGAAAAGAAGTCGTGATGAACCCGCTCGTCGGCGGCCTCCCGATCGACGAAGGCTGGGCCAGCCTGCACCTGCTGGCGGAGAAGGTCCTTCCCGCGGTGACGCCGCCTGCCTACGGGATCGAGAAGCCTCGCTAGGAGCCACGATCGACGCCGCGCTCGCGTTCAACGGTGTCGTCGTGGCGACTTAACGCGCGGCGTAGCGATCGCGAAGCCTGGCCAACGTCGCCTCGATGCCCGCGGTGTTGGCCTTCCGCGCACCGATCCGTTCGTAGTACTTCAGCTTGTTCTTGATCGCACCGTCGCGGTAGTCGAAGGTCTCCGTGACCCGCGTCAGCGTCGGCGACAGCGCTTCGAACTCCCAGCGCCACCGGTGACCCATCGGATGGCGCCATTCCACCACTTCGTTCGGTCTCAAGGCGGTCACCGTGCTGGTGATCCGGTACGGCAGCCCATACATTTTCATCTTCGTCGAAAACTTCGAGCCCACAGCGATTTTCACCGGCGCTTTGACGTTGTCGCGAACGGTGCCGGATCCGTCCAGTTCCCGATGGCGCCGGGGGTCGGCGGCCAACGCGTACAGCTCTTCCACCGGCGCGGCGACTTCAACCGAGCGGCTCACCCGGTGAGGTCCGGCATCGACGACGGTGACGGTCATGGTGTCTCCTTCCGGCTGTCCGGCATCGCGACGTCGACGCTACGCTTCGCCGTGTCCGCACCCGGACTCGATGCCCAGAAGGGATCCAACGACCAATGAATGAGTCGATCTCGGGAAGGGTGGCTCTGGTCACCGGCGCCGCACGCGGACAAGGCCGGGCGCACGCGTTACGGCTCAGCGCCGAAGGCGCCGACATCATCGCGCTCGACATCGCCGGACCCTTGCCGTCGAGCGTTCCCTACGACTCGGCGACGCCCGACGATCTTGCCGAGACGGCGCGACTGGTGAGCTCCGCGGGGCGTCGGGTCTTCACCGCGGCCGTCGACATCCGCGATCTCGACGCGCTGCGAGCCGCCGTTGACAACGCGGAGGCCGAACTGGGCCGCCTGGACGTGGTGGTCGCGAACGCCGGGATCTGCAGCCCCGCCGCCTGGGACCAGATCACCCCCGAGGCGTTCCGCGACACCGTCGACACCAACGTGACGGGCACCTGGAACACCGTCATGGCCAGCGCCCACCACATCATCGACGGCGGTCGCGGCGGCTCGATCATCCTCATCGGATCAGCCGCCGGCATCAGGATGGAGCCATTCATGGTCCACTACGTGGTCAGCAAACACGCCGTGACCGGGATGGCCCGCGCGTTCGCCGCCGAACTCGGCCGGCACAACATCCGGGTCAACAGCGTGCATCCGGGAGCGGTCGCCACCCCGATGGGCAGCGGGCAGATGCGCGAAGCCATCCGATCGGCCGCCGACACCTACCCCTACCTGCGGGGCAGGAACAAGCCGTTGCTGCCGGAAGGAACGGCCCAGCCCGAGGACATCGCGGACGCCGTCGCGTGGCTGGCCTCCGACCAGTCCAAATTCGTCACCGGCACCCAGGTTTCGGTGGACATGGGCATCTCCTACTGCTGAGCGCACAGTTCCGCGCCGGACGCCGCGTTCAGGTCCGCCCCGCCGAACAGGCAAAATCGTGGCGAGTAGGAGAGCCTTGGGCCGACGGCGAGAATACCGCCTCGGGAGTACATGTTGTAACGCCGGGTATACCCCTATGGGGTATCGATAAGGAAGGAGCGTCGTGACGACGAGCGAGTACCAGGTGAGCGGGATGAGCTGCGCCCACTGCGAGGCGGCCGTCCAGAGCGAGGTGGCCCGGATTCCCGGAGTCGACGGTGTCGACGTCAGCGCACGCACGGGCCGGTTGGTCGTCACAAGTTCCGGGCCGATCGACGAGGCGACGGTGCTCAGCGCGCTCGACGAGGCCGGCTATGAGGCGGTCCTGGTCGCATGACCACGGCGGCGGCCGACAACATCGAGCTGACGATCACGGGAATGACCTGCGCCTCGTGCGCGGCCCGCATCGAAAAAAAGCTGAACAGGCTCGACGGCGTCGCCGCGACCGTCAACTACGCCACCGAGAAAGCCACGGTGACCGCC
The DNA here is from genome assembly GCA_031292665.1 of Mycobacterium sp. Taxonomy (GTDB): domain Bacteria; phylum Actinomycetota; class Actinomycetes; order Mycobacteriales; family Mycobacteriaceae; genus Mycobacterium. The sequence goes on from JARLGR010000171.1 coordinate 3,243, forward strand.
CCCTCCGGTTACGACCCGCACGCGCTGGTCGCCGAGGTCGAGAAGGCCGGTTACACCGCGGCACTCCCGCAGCAGCGCCAAGAACCCGCATCGGCAACCGCGGAGGCCACCGACGACCCCGAGCTCAGGTCACTGCGCACCCGCCTGATTACCGCGGTCGTTCTCGCGAGCCCGGTCATCGCCATGGCGATGATCCCGGCCCTGCAATTCCCCTACTGGCAGTGGGTGTCGCTGGCGCTGGCCACACCGGTCGTCGGGTGGGCCGGCCGGCCCTTCCACTCGGCCGCCTGGGCCAACCTCCAGCGCGGCACCGCCACGATGGACACCCTGGTGTCGATCGGGACGCTGTCGGCGTTCCTGTGGTCGCTATATGCCCTGCTCTGGGGGACGGCCGGCGAGCCGGGCATGCGCCACGGCTTCGAGCTGACCGTCCGACCCGGCGAGGGCGCGGGCAACATCTACTTCGAAGTGGCCGCCGGGGTGACCCTGTTCGTCCTGGCCGGCCGGTACTTCGAAAAGCGCTCCAAGCGCCGCGCCGGCGCCGCGCTGCGCGCGCTGCTGCAGCTCGGCGCCAAGGACGTCGCGGTGCTGCGCCCCGCGGGCACGGAGACCCGCGTCCCCGTCGAGCGGCTCACCGTCGGCGACGAGTTCGTGGTCCGCCCCGGAGAAAAGATCGCCACCGACGGGATCGTCGTCGCGGGCTCTTCGGCCGTCGACGCCTCGATGCTCACCGGCGAACCCGTCCCCGTCGAGGTCGGCCGGGGCGACGCCGTGACCGGCGGCACCGTCAACGCCGGCGGGCGGCTTGTCGTGCGGGCCAGCCGGGTCGGCGACGACACCCAGCTGGCACAAATGGCCAGGCTCATCGAAGCGGCCCAGTCGGGCAAGGCGCCGGTGCAACGGCTGGCGGACCGCGTCGCCGGCGTGTTCGTGCCGCTCGTCATCGTGATCGCGCTGGCCACCCTCGGCGCGTGGCTCGCCGCCGGCTTCCCTCTCACCGCCGCGCTGACCGCCGCCGTCGCGGTCCTGATCATCGCGTGCCCGTGCGCGCTCGGGCTGGCGACCCCGACCGCCCTGCTGGTCGGCACCGGCCGCGCCGCGCAACTCGGCGTCCTCATCAAGGGCCCCGAAGTGCTGGAGTCCACGCGCAAAGTCGACACGATCGTGCTCGACAAGACCGGCACCGTGACCACCGGCAAGATGACCCTCGTCGACGTCGTCACCGGGCCGGCGACCGACCGCGCGACGCTGCTGCGCTACGCCGGGGCCGTGGAGGACGCTTCCGAGCATCCCATCGCCCAGGCCATCGCGAAGGGCGCAACGGCGGAACTCGGTCCCCTGCCCACCCCCGGGGGCTTCGTGAACCTGGAGGGCACCGGCGTGCAAGGCGTCGTCGACGGCCACGCCGTGGTTGTCGGGCGCGGGAGCCTGCTGGCCGAGCGCGCCCAGCCCCTCGGCGCTGCGTTGGCGGCAGCCAAGGCACGCGCCGAGAGCGACGGCCAAACCGCGGTCGCCGTCGGCTGGGACGGGCGGGCCCGCGGGATCCTGGTGGTCGCCGACACCGTCAAACCCACCAGCGCCGAAGCCGTCCGGCGGTTCAAGCTCCTGGGGCTCGCGCCCGTGCTGCTGACCGGCGACAACCGGGCCGTCGCAAACCGCATCGCCGAGGAGGTCGGCATCACCCAGGTGATCGCCGATACCCTGCCCGCCGGCAAGGTCGCCACGGTCCGGCGTTTGCAGGCCGAGGGCATGGTCGTCGCCATGGTCGGCGACGGGGTGAACGACGCCGCCGCGCTGGCCGCCGCCGATCTGGGGCTGGCCATGGGCACCGGGACCGATGTGGCGATCGAAGCCGCCGACCTCACCCTGATGGGCGGTGACTTACGCGCGGCGGCTGACGCGATCCGGCTGTCTCGACGGACGTCGACCACCATCAAGGCGAATCTGTTCTGGGCGTTCGGCTACAACGTCGCCGCCATCCCGCTGGCCGCGCTCGGCCTGCTCAACCCGATGCTGGCAGGCGCCGCGATGGCGCTGTCGAGCGTCTTCGTCGTGGCCAACAGCCTGCGCCTGCGTTCGTTCGCCAGCGACCTCCGGGGCGCATGACCCGCGCCATTGGCGAACCCGCCGGGTCGCTTTGGTATGGGATAGTTGGTCTGACCTACCCTCGCCGGACCACGGCCGACGGGTTGAACCTCGCGGAGCGATCGACCGTTGCAACAGTTCTTCGGACAGTTGTCCTTGCTGCACGGCTGGCTGCCGCCCACGCTGCAGGCGGTGGCGCTGCTCATGGTGATCGCCGCGATCCAATGGCGTAAGCGGCGCTGGCATAGGTGGGTGCTGCCCGGGGCGCTGATCGCCGCCACCGCGCTGACCGGTTTCTCGTATTGGTACATCGCGTCGCTGGGAGTGGCCGGAGACCCGGCGCCGACGTCCCTGTGGCTATGGATAGCCATGACGGGACTGGCCGCCGCCGTGCTTTTGCTGGGTTGGCCGGGCATGCGCTGGTGGAGGCGCGGCCTGGCGGTCCTGTCCGTCCCCCTCTGCGCACTGTGCGCCGCCCTGGCCCTGAACGTCTGGGTCGGCTACTTCCCCACAGCGCTCGCCGCGTGGAACCAGCTCACGTCGGAGCCGTTGCCCGATCAGATCGATCGGCTGCGCGTCACCGCGATGCAGGTCGCCGGCACCAAGCCGACCAAGGGGGTGGTGGTGCCGGTGGACACCAGCGCCGACGCGTCACACTTCCCGCACCGTCAGGAGCTGGTCTACCTGCCGCCGGCGTGGTTCAACAGCAACCCGCCACCGCGGCTGCCGGCGGTCATGATGATCAGCTCCGCCTTCAACACCCCCGCCGACTGGCTGCGCCCCGGCGGCGCCTTCACCACCGTCGACAACTTCGCCGCCGCTCATCACGGGTTCGCCCCGGTCCTGGTGTTCGTCGACCCCACCGGTTCGTTCGACAACGACACCGAGTGCGTCAACGGCACCCGCGGTAACGCCGCCGACCATTTGACCAAGGACGTGGTGCCGTTCATGGTGTCGAACTTCGGCGTCAGCCCTGACCGCGCTAATTGGGGCGTCGCCGGATGGTCGATGGGCGGTACCTGCGCCGTTGACCTCGCGGTCATGCATCCCGACCTGTTCAGCGCCTTCGTCGATATCGCCGGCGACCGCAGCCCGAATGTCGGCAGCAAGGATCCGACCGTCGCCAAGTTGTTCGGCGGCAACAGCGCCGCCTGGGCGGACTTCGATCCGATCACCGCAATCTCCCGCCACGGCCACTACACCGGGGTGTCGGGATGGTTCGATGTTCCCGGCTCACCCGGTACCAGCAGCGTCGCCGAGGAGGCCAATCCCACCGCCGACGGCCCGAATACCGATCCGGCGGCCAACCCGGAGGGGCAGGACGCCGCGGCCAACTCCCTGTGCGCCGCCGCCGCCGCCAACGGCATCACCTGCGCGGTGGTCACCCAAGAGGGCAATCACGACTGGCCGTTTGCCGCCCAGGCGTTCGCCGCGTCGCTGCCGTGGCTGGCCGCCACGCTGGGAACCCCCGGCGTCGAGCCCGTGCCGTTGCCGCGACACGGCGACGGGGAGCCGCACTGACCACGGGCGGGCCCGGAGGATCGCTGGGGAACCGTAGCCATATCGATGCCGAATTCACAGCTGACCCTCCCGTAACACACCCGGCATAACGGCGCCGGCGATGGTACGGTTCGCTGCTGTGACGACGGAGTTTGGCTACACGCGCAGCCCTGGCGCTGGGTCGCGCGTTCCGACGTCGCACCGCAAACGAGTCGTGCGGAATCGCGCCGGGGTCGCCGGTTCGCCGGAACTGAACCGGCGACGTTTCCTCGGGGCGCTCGCGGCGGCCACTGTCGCCGGCGTGGGCGCGGCTCGTCTGGTGGTCGACCCCCAGCCGCGGACGTTCGCCCAGATACCGCCGTCCGGCGCGGTGACCTCCGGCCCCACCGCGCCGGCCGCCCTGTTGGGTCCCCCGCCGCCGGGCGCTCGCATCCCGCTACCGGGCGGGGGCACGTTGATGAAGATTCCCGGTGACGGCGATCTGCTGGCCCTGACCGTCGACGACGGCGTCAACAGCGAAGTCGTGCGCGCCTACACGCAGTTCGCCAAAGACACCGGCGTGCGGCTGACGTTCTTCGTCAACGGGACCTACAACTCGTGGACCGACAACCGGGAGATGCTTCGGCCGTTGGTCGACAGCGGGCAGATCCAGCTCGGCAACCACACCTGGTCCCACCCAGACCTGACCACCCTGTCCAAAGAAAATATCGCCCAGCAACTTACCCGCAACGACGAGTTCCTCAAGAAGACCTACGGCATCGGCGCAAAGCCCTACTGGCGGCCGCCGTACGCGAAGCGCAACGAAACCGTGGACACTGTGGCCGCCGACCTCGGCTACACCGTCCCGGTCTTGTGGTCGGGTTCGCTGTCGGACTCCACGCTGATCACCGAGGACTACATCGTGCAGATGGCCGATCAGTACTTCACGCCGCAGTCGATCGTCATCGGTCACCTGAATCACTTGCCCGTCACGCACGTCTACCCGCAACTGGTCGACATCATCCGCTCGCGCAACCTCCGCAGCGTCACGCTCAACGACGTGTTCCAGAAAACGCCTTAAGCCTGGTTACGCAGGCTTGGCCGATTGAGCCAGACGCTCATTGAGGACGCCGTGGAAATGGCCGATCGCGCTCTCGTGGCGGCCGAACTCCACGAATTGGTTTGCGCCGGTGTGTAACCCGCGTTGGACACCCGCCGACATCTCATTGTCCTCCACGAGCCCCCGCTCGATGAAGCTACCCGCGCCCACCAGCTTGTCCGACGGGTCGAGCGAGGCTCGCTCGACGACTTCGGGCCTGACCATCGAATAGGTGGTCACCGTGCTGTGGTCGACGTCCACCGGGTCGATCACAACGACGGCCACCACGTCCGGGAACGTCGCCACCATGACGTTGGGAAACAGATGATAGACGTACGTCACCCGCGCGTCCGTATTCCAGATCGATTCCGGACGGTCGCGGAGCCGTTCAACGTTGCGGTACGGGAAAGTGATACGACTGTTCGGGCCGAACGCCTCGATAACGTTGAGGTCGTCGTATTGCATCGGGAAGAAGGTGTCTCTGTGCGTCGAGCGGAGGTGATAGCCCTCCAGGAATTGCTCGACGAGCACCTTCCAGTTCATCGCCCGGAGCGTGGATTCCGTAAGAATGAGCCGCTCGGCCGGGAGGAGTTTGTGGCGCCACGGGCTCCCGTCGGTGAGCCAGGCCATCGCCTCGTCAGCGCGGGCCTGCGGGCCTGCGTCACCGGAGTCGAGTGCACCGATGACGATGAGCCCGTCCACCTCACGGCTGTCGATCTCGACCAGACCGCGCGTCGACATTTCCAGGCCGGGGAAGGCATCCGAGTGCGGCACATGCGAGAGAGACCCGTCCAGACCATATGTCCACCCGTGGTAGCGGCATACCAGCGCGCGCGAGCAGCCGGCATTCTCGACCAAGGCAAAACCGCGATGCCGACACGCATTGCGAAACACCCGTGCCCGTTGGTCGCGTCCTCGCACAGCGAATAGCGGCACCCCGAAGGCGACTCGCTCAACGTGGTCACCAACGTCGGGGATCGCGGCGGAAGGAACGAACACGCTCGGCATGCTGCGCAGCACTCGGAGTTCGTGGGTGAACCGGTCTGGGTTCAGGTAGTTCTCGACGGGCTCGCGCCAACTCTCGCCCTCATCGGTGGTGCCCGCGTCGATGTGGGCAAGGATGCGCCGGGCAATCTCCACATCATCCGCGACCAACGACTTCGTCGGGGAGCTCATGCGTGTCAGTATCACATCGTTATAATCACGTGTCAATGATTTAGTGATACGGTTGACCGCGTGCCGGCAGTGCCCAAAGACCGCGTGAGCGCCCTGATCGGCAACCGGCCATTGAGCGCGCGCAGCGTCCTCGCCTCTGCTTTGTTGGGATCCGACCAGGGATGTCTAACGGTTGCGGAGCTGGTCGCGGTGTCCTCACTATTCGGCATCAGCGCCGGCGCCGCTCGCACCTGCCTGTGGCGGATGGTCACGGTCGGCGAACTCATCGGCGACGACGGCAACTACGCGCTCGCCGGGCGATTGCTGGAGCGGCGTCACCGTGTCGACGAGGCGGCCCGGCTCGACGACGCAGCCACCCGCCATTGGGACGGGACATGGGAGTTGGCGATCGTGTCGCTGGAACGCAGGCCGGCGGCCCACCGTCTCGAGCTGAGGAAAGCAGCGTCGGCGCTGCATCTCGCCGAGCTGCGGGAGGGGGTGTGGGTCCGCCCGGACAATCTTGACCCGCAACGGCTTCCGACCGCCAGAGCCGTATTGGACCGGCAGTGCACCCACTTTCACCGCGCCGCCACAGACATCGCCGCCGACAAGGTGCGGTCACTTTTCTCCGTTGACGAGTGGACAGCCGACGCCGAAGCGCTCATCGAGGCCATGAACGCCGCACTCACGACGGGCGAACGTGAAAATCCGACCAAGAGTTTCGCCGACGAGTTCGCGTTGTCGATCGCCGTTGTCCGGCATCTTCAGCTCGACCCGCTGCTACCCGTCGAGCTACTTGACAACCATTGGCCAGGGCACAGGCTGCGCAGTAGCTACCGCCGTTTCGACCACGCCTTCAAGCAGCGACTGAACGGTGCTTTCCGCCGCCTATAGTGGTGGCCGGGATCCCTTTACAGGTAATCGACAACCTCTTTCGCCTCCCGGAGTCCCGTGCCGGTCAACTCACGGGACAACTTGATCGTTACGGCGCCCGGCATTCGGTCGCCGTCTGGGGCGTGATCACGATGTATGCCGCCCGCGACTGGCCGTAGTACCGCAGTCGCGGCAGCCATAATCGCATGTGACTCAGCTCTACCGCCGCAAATCGTGGCTGCAGGTAGTAGAACCAAGCTATCCGGGCGAGCACCGCCGGCGACGGTGCGCCGCGGACCGCTCGGGCGTATCCGCGCACGAGGAGCCGACTCGCGTTGTCCCCGCCCTCGCCACCGAGCAACAGGGCCACCTGCGGCGAAGCAACCACATTACGCACCGTCCAGGACGACGCCGAGGTCGTCGAATAGATGCGGCCGCGGTAAGCGACGAACCACAGCGGTACCGCGAAGGGCGTGCCCTGTCTTGACCGGCTGGCAAGGATCATGACTCGCGAACTGCGTATCGCCGCTTCAAGACTCGGCGAGCGGAGAGGCTGGGCGTCCTTCTCGTCGCTAACCGAGAACGACGCCGGTCGTGGAGTCGAGCTTCCCGGTGGTGTCGGTACCTCGCGAAGCGAACCGTAGTCCCAGGCCACGATCCGCTTGGGCATGACCCGATATGTGCACTGCCCCAACGCCTTAGCCGTCCCTCTGACAGTCAACGAGCGCAGTCGGAACCATTGCGGGCCGTCATCGGCGATCACCACGACATCGCGATCGGTCAGCTCTGGACCATCCTCTGGCACCCGCACGATGCGCGGCGACGTCGCAGGATCGGCAGGCTCCTCAAGAGTCACGCTTACCGGCAACACGAGGATTTCGTCGTCGTCGAAGGTGGCCAACGCCGCGCGCGGGGGAGAAAGCGCCAAGTCGGCGACCGCGCTCGCCTCGACATCACGAGCTATCACGAGCGGTGCCTCCCGTGAGGTCAGGACAATGGCTTCGTACCGTAGAGCGGTCTCAGACCTGATTGTGTCATCCGGCCGGCAGTATGTTCTGGTTGATGCAGAACACGTTGCCCGGATCATACTGCGCCTTGATCTCGCTGAGCCGCTGGTAATTCGGGCCGTAGGTCGCCCGCACTCGGTCCTGGCCCTCGTCCATCATGAAATTGACGTACGCACCGCCGGCCGAGTACGGGTGGGTGGCGTTCCAATAGTCCCCCGTCCACCGCTTCAACAGGTCCGCGTTCGCCGGATCCGGATCGACCCCGGCGATGACTTGGGAGAAGTTGACGTCCCGGTACGCCCAGGCTGTTTCGGTCTGCCCGACCCGATGGACCGCACCGTCGATCGGGTAGAGGTGCATCGTGGAGTGCATCGTCGGCAGTTCCGCGGTGAAGTGCGCATGGGCTTCGACCGCACCGTCGGCCACCGTGCGGAAGAAGTCACCGCGCCAATACCACTGCAGCCCTTTGGGATACAGGGCGTCGAAGGTGGACTGCAGCGCGGGGTAGGGGGCGGCACCGAGCCCGTCGAATGCGGGTTCCATCTGCCGCACCGGCGCGAACACCTCATCGACCCGTGCGGGATCGCCTGTGTAGCACCAGACGACCGCGCACGCCTTCTGCAGGTGGAACGCCTCGGGGAACGGCGCCACCGGTGGGACGGTCATGCTCGCGAAGAATCCGTACAGGTCCTCGTCTTGAGCCGGCAGGAAGTCCCGGTACCACGAAAGGATGTCGGCGGTGGCCGCTGACGGCCACGCCGTTGGGCCGCAGATCACGGTGTGCACGGGATGCAAGCGGAAGGTGAACGAGGTGACCACGCCGAAGTTTCCGCCGCCACCGCGCAGCGCCCAGAACAGGTCGGGGTGCTCCGATTCCGAGGCCGTCACCACGCGGCCGTCGGCCAGCACGAGCTCGGCCTCCAGCAGGTTGTCGACGGTCAGGCCGTACTTGCGCGACAGATAACCGTGGCCACCGCCGAGCGTCAGCCCGCCGACCCCGGTCGTGGAGATGATGCCGGACGACGTCGCCAGGCCATGCAGGTGCGTCGCGTTGTCCACTTGACCCCACGTCGCGCCGCCTTGTACCCGTGCGGTGCGCCGGTCAGCGTCCACGTCGATGCGGTTCATCGGAGACAGATCGATGACGAGGCCTCCCTCGACAGTGCCGAAACCCGGGCCGTTGTGGCCGCCCCCGCGGACGGCCACCAGAAGGTTGGACTTCCGCGCGAACGCGAGCGCGGCGGCGACGTCGGCGACGGATCTGCAGCGCACGATCACCGCCGGCCGCTTGTCGATCATGGCGTTGTGGAGGGCCCGGGCCTCGTCGTATCGCGGGTCGTCTGGCAGGACTACCTCGCCGCCCAGCCTGGTGCGTAATTCATCGGTTTCGGTTGGCAGGCTCATGGCCCATACCTCCTCTGCTTTGATACTGCGACGTTACGAGGAGTAGTAGCCGCCCGTCATGACCACAACGAGGCAATTCCGGGGCACTCCACGATAGTCAGAACTGACTATCGACCTGCGAATACCGACACCAGTACGTTGATTCCATGGCGCAGTGGGTGCCACCACCGCTCCCGGCCGAACTGGTCGTACGTCGCCGCAGCCCGCTGGTTGGTCGCGCGGTGGAACTGGCGGCGTTCGAGCAGGTCTGGGTGCGGGTGGAGAACGGCAACCGCCAGGCAGTGTTCATCGGCGGTGAACCGGGGGCAGGCAAGACGCGCCTGGCCGCCGAGGTGGCCGGAACGTTGGCCGACCACGGCGTCGCCGTGCTGGTCGGCAGCTCGACGGCCGATACGGACGTCCCGTACGCACCGTTCGCCGAGGCGCTCGATGGTCTACTCATGGCCGGTCCGCCGGGTTCACTGGCGGAGTCCCTGGCCGACGCGGGACCACAACTGCGGCGGATGTCCACCCAGGTGGATCGGCATTTGCCCGAAACCGGCCCGGTGGAGGATGTCGGCGCGGCCCGCCACGCGCTCTTCGACGCGCTGACCGGCTTCCTGCGTCGGTTGGCGATCGATCGCCCGCTCGCGTTGATCCTCGAAGACCTGCATTGGGCGCAGCTGCCCACACTGGCGATGCTCGAACACGTGTTGATCGGCTGCGCCGATGCCCGCATGCTCGTGGTGGCCACATTCCGCACCACTGAACCGGACCGCTCCGACGAACTCGTCACCCGGCTGGCCGAACTGCACCGGTTCGATGGCGTCCGCCGCATTGATCTCGCGGGTCTGGACACCGAGGCGATTGCGGAGTTCGTTCGCCGAACGCAGCAGCTGACCCCTGCATCCGCGCGCACGGCGGCGGCCCTACTGCGGGACAAGACCGGCGGCAACCCGTTCTTCCTGACGGAACTCGTGAACGATCTCGAAAGTCGCGGCGGGATAACCACATTGAGTGCCCAGTCGGCCGTTCCGGCGTCGATCGGGGATGCCATTGCCCGCCGGCTGAGCGGACTGGGACCCGGCGTGCGAGGAGTGATCGAGCAGGCGGCGGTGCTGGGTGAATCGTTCGATCTGCCGGCGCTCATCGCCGCCAGCGACACCGATCTCACGTCAACGCTCGCGGCCGTCGATTCCGCCGAGGGCCTCGGGTTGATCCGCGCGGTCAACGACTCGGACGTCGAACTCTCGTTCGTGCACGCGCTCACCCGCGAGGCCGTCGTCAGCCGCATGGCGGCGTCGCGGCTGCGGATCATGCACGCGCGCGCCGCCGAAGCGCTCGATGGCCGCGACGACCCCTCGGTCGTTCCGCGTCTGGCCAACCACTACCTGCGGGCGCACGTGCTGGGCTACCACGAACAGGCATTGCGCTACGCGCGTCAGGCGGCACTGATGGCCGAGCAGAGCCTGGCCTACGAGGATGCGGCGAAATGGTTCGAGCGGGCGGCGTCGCTGCCCGAGCTGAGCCTGGCGGATCGGGCCAGGATGAGCCTCAGTGCAGCCGCGAACCACGTGCGGGCTGGCGATTTCGCCCGCGTGCGGGCCATCTACGAACGCGTCAGCGCGACGGAGGACCCGCTCATCCGGCTCGAGGCCGCCGTCGGCTACGAGGATGCGAATTGGCGTCGCGGACAAGCCGATACGAAAGCGGCCGACTTGCTGGCAGCAGCCCTCGAATCGTGTGGGCTGGAGACCGATGACCCGCGCTACGTTCAGGCTCTCGGCCACTTCGGACGAGCACTGGCGTTCGCCGGCGAGGCGGCCCGTGGCCGCGAGATCGGTGACCGTGCCGTCGAACGCGCGCGGGTGACCGGCGATCCGGCGGTTCTGATGAACACTCTCGCGACGAGCCTTTGGCACGGACTCACGCCGGAGATGTGGGAAATCCAAGTGGAGCGGTCAGCCGAGGCGTCGCGAATGGCGCTGTCGCGCCGCGATTACGAGGCGCTGGCGGTCGCCTCGCACTTTCGCGCGATGGTGAGCTATCTGGCCGGCCGGCCCGACGACCTTGCCGCGTCGGCCGCCGACATGCGGCGGGCGGCCCAGGCCTGCGGGCAACCCACCCTCGGTTTCGTCGGCGCGTGCGTCGAGCAGGCGCTCGCCTACCTGCGCGGCGACTTCGCCGGTGCCGAACGTTGGGCCGACATCGCTTTGCGCACAGGTGGCTTGTTCGACGCGGACGACACCGAGGGCTCGAACGGAGTCCAAATGTTCATGATCCGCCGCGAGACTGCGGACCTTAAACGATTCGCCGCGTTCGTGGATGGCAGCGAAACGTTCACCGGCCGGTGGGTGCCTGGCCTACTTGCGCTGTACACCGAGCTCAAGTGCGAGCGCGGCATGACCCGCGCGCTCAATCAGCTGCTCAACCGCAATCTCGGCGATCGCACCGATGAGGCGCAGTGGCCGATGGAGCTGGTCTTCATGGTGGAGGCGGCATTGGAGCTGGAGAACCGCGAAGCGGTCCACGCGCTGCGTCCTCTCGTCGCCCGGTACGCCGGCACGAACATGGTGGCCGGTCAGTTCGTCGCGCTGTTCGGCAGTGCCGACCGCTATCTTGCCCGGATCGCCGCGCTCTGCGGTGACATCGCGGCGGCCGAGGGCCATTTCAGTGCGGCGATGGAGATGGACCGACGGATGGGCTCGGTGGTCCATGTCGCGGAGACGCTGGCCCGGCAAGCGTTGTTCGCAACGTCACGCGGTCGCACCGATGAAGCGCGGCGCCTGGCGGACGAGTCCCTCGCCATCGCCGCGCCGATTGGTCAGACGCGGGTTATCGAGCTAATGGATTCGTTGCTGACTATGAGTCCCGAGGGTCCGGACGGTCTGACGGACCGGGAGGTCGAAGTACTGCGGCTGCTGGCCACCGGGCTGAGCAATCGGGAGATCGGCGAACGCCTCTACATCAGCACCAACACCGCGGCCAACCACGTTCGAAGCATCCTGATCAAGACCGGCGCCGCAAATCGCACACAGGCGGCGATGTATGCCGCGGATCACGGACTGCTCGGGTGAGCGCTTCTCAGATCTCCGATAACGCACCGTCCGGCATCAGGCGATCCCTCACCTCTACGACGGCGTCGGCGGGAAGGCCGGCACGCGCGGCCGCGGTCCTAATGGCCTCCGGCGACGGTGCCTCATAGAGGCAGTACGTCTTCCGTTTGTCCGCCGACAGAAACGAGTACATCCAGCGAATGCCCTCTTCGTCGTTGATCCGATTGATCCCGTTCGCGAGCTCGAGGCTGGGTTCCAGTTCGTCGGCTAAGGTGCGCTCGACCATGAAGATGGGCACGGCGGACTCCTGTCCATTGTCTTGGGGTCGAACCTACGCCGTGACGAATCGATCTGAATAGGCATTATTCGCCGGATGCCGCGGCGAGCAGCATTTGCAAGCTCTCGCGTAATTCGCCCAATCGTCGCTCGCCGAGTATCCGTTGCCAGCGTTTCTCCAGATCGATTGCGTGGGAGCGCATTACGCGTAGCACTTGACGCCCTCGCGGCGTCAGCTCGATGGTTCGAGCCCGGGCATCGGCGGGGTCGGGCACCCGATTGACGTAGCCCTCGCGTTCCAGGGCCGTTACGCCCTGGGCCACCGCCTGCCGGCTCACCTTGAGATGGTCGGCCAGATCCGACGCGTGCATCCCGCCCGCCGCCAGCGGTACCAGCGTGATCGCCTGCGCCGGCCGAATGCCGTGCAGTCCAGCCGCGGCGAACGCCGCTCTCAAGCGCGGCACCCCGGACCCGGCCACCAGGTTGACGAGGGCGGGGACGGTCGGCTCCCACTCCGCATCCACATCACGTCGCATGGCCTCGAGTGTGCCACCCCACCAAAGATTGACAAGTCACTTGTCAAATAACCTCGCGCGTGCCACGATGGTGCCCATGCGATCTCGATGCATTCGGGTGCTTGGCGGTTGTCTGCTTTCGACTCTGACCGTCGCGCTCGGCGGGTGTGTCGGCGGCGGACATGCGGCGGGAACGCCAGGGGCACAATTTATCCCGGTGGGGCAGTCCGACCAGACCATCGAGTCCGGCGAGGTCAGCAGGATTTTTCACCTGTACCGACCGCAGGGGTTGACCGATCCGGCGCCGCTGGTGGTCATGCTGCACGGCGGTTTCGGCAGCGGCGCACAGGCCGAACGTTCCTACCACTGGGACTCCGAGGCCGACAGCGGGCGTTTCCTGGTCGCCTACCCCGACGGCCTCAACCGCGCCTGGAACGCCGGGACGTGTTGCGGTGAGCCGCAGCGCATCAACGCCGACGACGTCGGGTTCCTCACCGCCATGGTCGGCGCCATCGAGCAGCAGCTCCCGATCGACCGCGCGCGCGTTTATGCCACCGGCATGTCGAACGGAGCCATGATGGCGCTTCGACTGGGCTGCCAGACCGACCCCTTCTCCGCCATCGCCCCGGTGGCCGGAACGCTCCTGACCGACTGCTCACAAGCGCGACCGACGTCGGTGTTGCAGATCCATGGCACCGCCGACGACAGAGTCCCCTACAACGGCGGGCCGGGAAAAGCGTTCGCCATCAACGGTAACCCACGCGTCGACGGGCCCTCGGTGGAGTCGGTCAACGCCATCTGGCGTTCCATCGACGCCTGCGGGCCGCCCACTTCGAGCACCGCGGGAAGCGTGACCACCCAGACGGCCGGCTGCGCTGACGGGCGCACCGTGGAATTGATCTCGGTGGACGGCGCGGGCCATCAATGGCCGGGCGGTGAGCCGAGCCCGTTGGCGGAGAAGTTGGCGGGTATTCCCGCTCCCTCGACGGCGCTGGACGCCACCGACACCATCTGGCGATTCTTCAGCCAGCATCACCGCTGAACGGCAGCCGCACTCCGCACAGCGCGCGCGTAGCGCTGCCGACCTATGTCTGGTGGGTGGTTTTTGACCGATGCAGTTCGGCGACGACACTTGTGACCCAGCGGCGCACGTGCGCGGGGCTGCGCCAATCACCTGCCCTTGTCTTGGCCATCGCGCTGGCAGGAAAGCCTTTGGCATCCGGCTCCAGCCGGCCACCAATGGTCACGTGACCGCGAGCGCCCACGCGGCTGGCCAACTTCGCGACTTGCGCTGTGGGTGGAATGTCGCGCTCTTCGGCCGAACCGTCCAATGGGCCGCTGCTGACCAGCCAGACGGGCAACTCGCGTAACGCCGAGGCGTTCCTGCGCACAAACCGTCGCGCGTGGCGGTGCCATCCGTTGGCGTACAACGCAGCGGCCACGATGACCGCATCGACGCCGGCGACGTCACCGGCGTCCTTCGCCGGGCTCACTGCCACGTCGCACCCCGCTTCGGTCAACGCGTCGCCGATCATCGCGGCCAGCCCGGCGGTGCCGCCGCGCTTGGAACCGAAGCTCACCAAGACGCGCATTACCTGCTCCCGTCTCTCGCCGCCGCCTCCGCGTTGGCTTTGATCGATTTCAGCGTGGCGCGCATGATATGCGCGACGAAAGGCCGGATGATCCACCAGTAACGCATGAAACGACGGCGTGAGTCGGCATCGGTTGCGAAGGTTGGGCATTCGTAACTGAGTAGCGTTTGACTTCCCCATAGGGCGACACCGAGAAGTGGGCTGCGATCTTCCCCATCCGGGTTCAGCGAGACGGTCGAAATCCGCCGGCGCCACGTCACGCCACTCGATGGCCGGCCGCCAGAACTTGCCCACCGCGCCGAAGGCTATCTCGCGGGTGGGGTAATCACCCAACGACAACCACCCGGGCAGTCCGAAGCCCTCGGCCAGCACCAGTCGTGGCGGCGTGGGAGTAGCCTTGCCTAACAACTGTTCCGGCAGACCACGGATCCACATCGACGCCACCAGCAGCGGCGTGCGCACGGTAAGTAAGTCCAGCGTTCTGGCGGCCTGAAACGTGGTCGACGGATCCGCGGCTACCACCACGTGCTCGGCGATCATGGCGTCGAACGTCGGAACCGCCGCTTCGATCAGCATTCGCTCTGCGCGGACTTCCGACATAATGCGATCGTCGCTTCGAGCGCCGTTTTGGCCTAGGGTCGCTGGTCCCTTCCCGAATTGACGATCGGCAGACAACCGCGTCCCGTTTTTCGTCAGGTGCCGAAACCTCGTTTGACGAGGCTCTGCTGAGCTAGCCGGCGGATCGCGGCGAGGACGGGCTCGAAAAGTACCGTGCCAAGAACTGCGTATTGGACGGCCTCGGCGGGGTCGCTTGGGATGTGGGCGATCTCGCTGGCGGCGATGGCAAGCATGTGTTCGCCGTAGACAGCGAACTGGTCTGGGTGAAGTTGGAAGCCCGCTGCTTCTATCGCGCGGAGCGCGTTTTCGAGGAGAGCGGCAGCGGGCGGTTCGGCCCGGTATTGCTCCCCGAGCCAGCCGACAGCTTGCTCCGCGCGTGGATACGACTTGTCGGTGTCTATTTCGTCGGCGCCTGCTGCGGCAGCTAGCACTCGTGTGGCGTCTGCCAGGCGATCAATGAGGCTGGACGTGGGCTCATCGATGAGCTCCAAGATCGCTTTGGTCTGAGTTAGCGATAACCCCACCTGACCGGTCAATGCTTTAATCAGACGTATCCGCCGCACATGCGAGTCGTTGTATATCGCACGCCGCGGACCCAGTGAATCACCGGCCGCGAGCATGCCTTCGCGGATGTAGTACTTGATGGTGGCCACCGACACCTGCGTGAGCTCGGCCAATTCAGATACCTGCACGGTCATTCCTTCTGCAACTTGAGCGAGGCAGCAGCACGTTGAGCCACCAGTTGTGGGCCTCGCTGGATAGTACTACTATCCAGCGAGAAAGGATCAGGCTGCCGATCAACCCCTGACATCAAACACGAGAACCGGCCCAGCAAGACCGAATCGGTTGCACGAACTGAGGACCCATGAAACCCACCGGCTTTTTCATCAATCTGCACAAAGCCCTCGTGATCCCCGTGATCGTGGCGGCAATGCTCACTTTCGCCAACTACAGCACGGTGATGTGGCTCTACCTGGCCATGCACGGGACTTACTCAATCCTGTGGCTCATCAAGGGCCGCACCTATCCTGATCAACGGTTCGCCGAACCAGTGGCCATCTGGATTGGAATCCTGTTCGTTTTCCTCCCACTCGCCGGTTACTATGCCGCGCCAATCCTGTTGGCGTGGCTCAAACCCGACGTCCCCGGCCCCGCCGTCTGCGCAGGAGTCACGATCTACGTATTTGGAATCTTCCTGCACTATGTTTCGGACGCCCAGAAGTACTTCAC
>JARLGR010000172.1 GCA_031292665.1 Mycobacterium sp.
ACGTAGTTCTTCACCGTCTTTTCGGCCAGAAACATCCGGGCGGCGATCTGCCTGTTGGTCAACCCTTCACTGAGCAGCCCCAGCAGCGTTCGCTCCTGTTCGGTGAGGCCGGACAGCGGGTCCTCGCGCTCCGCTGCGCCGCGCAGCTTGGCCATCAGCGCGGCCGCCGCGCGATTGTCCAGCAGGGATTTGCCGGCGCCGACCTCTTTGATGGCGTGGGCCAGCTCCATGCCCTTGATGTCTTTGACGACGTAGCCGCTGGCCCCGGCCAGGATCGCCTCGAGCATCGCCTCATCGGAAGTGAACGATGTCAGCATCAGGCAGCGCAGGTCGGGATGATCCGACACCAGGTCGCGGCACAACTCGATCCCGTTTCCATCGGGAAGGCGCACGTCAAGCACGGCGACGTCGGGCTGCAACGCCGGAATCCTCGCCTTTGCCTCGGAGACGGAGCCGGCCTCGCCCACGATTTCGAGTTCGGGATCCGATGCGAGGAGGTCTGCAAGACCGCGTCGGACAACTTCGTGATCATCGACCAGGAAAACCTTCACCATTACGAGCCCCTCCTGCCGGTCGCATGACAAAGAAGTCATCGAACGACCGATTCAATATCCCACATCTTCATAATGGCCCGGTCTCACAAATGTTGCCGATTGGCGATGAGCAGCGAGCAGTCGGCGTCCTGCAGTATCGCGCTGCCGACCGGTCCGACGAGCTCACTCACGTGTTGGCGGTTGCGGGAGCCGACGATCACCAATCCGACCGTCCGGCGGTTGTACGCCACGTACTCCAGCAGGCTGCCGTGCACCGCCACCGACTCCACCCGCAACTGCGGATAGCGACGCATCCACGTTGCCAGCCGTCGATCGAGGTCGGCCAGCGCCCGTCGATCGCTTTCCGTATCGGCCACCATCGGTTCGCCCGGCTCGTTTCGCCGGCAAACGACCGCCCAGACGGCGGCGTTGCGCAGCTGGGCCTCGTCGATGGCCGCCCTGAGCAACGCACCGTTGTCGGGAGATTCGTCCACCTCGACGACGATGTGGTCCGCCGGCCGGCGGACGTGGTCGTCGCGCCTGCGAATGATCGCCACGGGGCACCGCGCCGATACGGCCAGGGCCGCGGCCGTGGAACCCACCCGCCCCGGCCGGAAGTGCCGCAGTCCGACCGCCCCCACGCACACCATGGCCGCCGAGGCCGAGGCGCGTAGCAACGACGCCACCGCCGGGCCGTGGACGATCTCGCTCTCTATTTTGACCGGCTTGCCCGCGGCCTCGATTGCCGTGCGGGCCTGGCGGAGTGCCTTCTCGGCCGTGGCGGGCCCGCCTTCCCGGCCGTCGGCTTGCTCGATTGCGTGCAGGAGACGGAGCGGGACGTGACGACCGACCGCCTCGTCGACCGCCCAGAGCGCCGCGCGAATCGCCGCCTTCGAACCGTCGATGCCGACCACGACCGGCTGCGGCTTGGCTGACTCGTTCATCGGGGCCGGGATTTCAGTGCGATTTCAGTGCGATCTCAGCGCGATCTTAATGGCGGACCACGAGGACCGAGCAGTCGGGATAACCCACGATCGGATGGCAGTTCGGCGTGGCCAGCCCAGCGATCTGTTCCGATTCGGCACTGCCCACCACAGCCAGTTCGATTGCGCTGCTGGCCATCTTGTCGCCCGGCTTGGACCCGGTGCCGGCGGCGACGGTTTGGACGTGGACATCGGGATAGCGCCGCACCCAGCTGTCCAGCCGGCGATCGATCTGTCGCACGGTGGCATGGCGCCGCCTGCCTTCCTCCATGGCCTGGTGCACGACTTCGTCGTTGTCCGGGTCGTCATTGAGGACGACGGCGATCACGCCGAGCGCCGTCGGTGACCCGTCGGGATTGGTCCGGATGACCGCTACCGGGCAGTGCGCGCGCGCCACCAGGCCGGTAGCGGTCGGGCCCAGCAACCCGTCGGACGCCCATCCCCGCCTGGCCGTTCCCACGCAGACCATGGCCGCGCTCTGTGACTCATCGATCAACACCTGCGCGGGATCACCCGACAGGATCGCCGTTTCAACCTCGACGTGCTTACCCTCGCTCAGGACCGCGCTGTGCGCCTGTGACAGCGCCATCTCGCCGCGCTCGATCTCCCAGTCGGAAGGCGCCGTTGCATTGTGCGCGTCTCGGCGTGCGATGACGTAGACGAGGCGAAGGGGCAGCTGGCGGCCTACCGCCTCGTCGACCGCCCACTTGGCGCCGTTGGCCGCGGCCGGGGAGCCGTTGACGCCCACGACCACTGACTTGGCGTCCAGCTGGTTCATGTCGCTCCTGACTGACTTTCCCTCCAGGCTATTGCGCCGTCACACCGCGCGGAGGGGTCGTTGGGCCTCACCTGGGATGCCGTTCGTCCCCAGGTAACTCAGATCTCGCAGATCTCTACGGGCTCGGCGACAAGCTCGAACAACCTCTCCACCTCCGCGCGTTCGCAGGCAGCCGTGCCGGGTGTCGTCAACATAGCCGCGCCCGCCGCGATCCCCAAGCCGACGGACTTGACCAGCGTCCACCCGCGAGTGAGTCCCACCGCGATCGCGGCGACCATCGCGTCGCCGGCCCCCACACCGCTGCCGCTCGGCATCGGAATCGCCGAAAATCGCTGGCTCCCATGCCGTGTCGCAAGCAGCGCGCCCTGGGACCCCACGGACACCAACACCACTTCCGCCCGCCCCCCGTCGATGAGTTC
Source organism: Mycobacterium sp. (assembly GCA_031292665.1). GTDB lineage: Bacteria > Actinomycetota > Actinomycetes > Mycobacteriales > Mycobacteriaceae > Mycobacterium. The sequence continues at coordinate 2,714 of JARLGR010000172.1, forward strand.
GTGGGCGGCGGCCACTTGCTCGGCCTCGGTGACCAGGGGTCGCCCAACGCATTCCCCCAGTTCCCGCACGCTTGCCTTCAGGAGGAACACCCCGGAGGAGACATGCCGCAGGCCGCCGCCGGAGGTGTCCAGAATCAGGCGGGCGCCCAGCCGTAGGCACATGTCGGCGACCCGCTGGTAGAAGTCGGCGGGCGCGCCGGGGGGCAGGCTGCCACTGGCCACCACGAATTCCGCCGACCGCGCGGCCATCCGCAGTTCCCCGAGGCATCGCTCCTGCTCTCGCAACGTCAGCTCGGGTCCCGGAAGGACGAACCGGTACTGCTCGCCGGTGCTGATCTCGTTGACGGTAAAGCTCTCTCGAGTTGTCCCCACGATCGGAATTGCCGCAAAGGCCACTCCCGCATCGTCGAGCAGCCTCGTGACGAGGCCACCATGCGACCCGCCCGCGGGAAACACCGCAAACACCGACCCGTCGAGCACCCGGGCAATCCGAGCGACATTGATCCCTCCGCCGCCCGGGTCGTAGCGGGTCGCCGAGCAGCGCAATTTCTGCGTCGGGCGTACCACCTCGACATTTGTCGCGATGTCCAGTGCTGGATTCATGGTCAACGTGACGATTCGCGGTCGGCTCATGGCCGAGTCGGCCGGGATATTCATCTGCGTTGACTCCGTCGTCAGAGGCCGCTGGGGTACGTTTCCGGCGTTTCGCCGGCGATCCACAGACTGGTCACCTCGAGGGGCTCCAGCGCTTGCGTCCTGTCGATGTGAATCATCGCGTCGAATTGGTCGGCCGGCCGGACATGGAAGTAATGGCTTTGCCTTTCGGTTTCGGGCCGGTAGATCACGCCGATGGCGCGGCCCAACCGGACGGCGCTCAGCGGGTCCGCGGCTTCGGGGGTGAGCAGCGCCGAAGTCAGAAACGCGCTCTTGCCCGTCTCGTGCAGCAGCTCTTCGATGCTGCCGTTGAGCGCCGGGCGAACGGCCTTCCGCTCGGCGACGCCGCCCCAGTCAGTGGCGGCGGTGACGGTGCCGGTGTATGTGCTGAAGCCGATGAGCCTGGCCTGGCCGCCAAACCGCTGACGGGCGAGCTGGCCGAGCGTGAGTTGCCCGTCGGCCCACACCTCCGTCGCCCGCGCGTCGCCGACGTGAGAATTGTGGGCCCACACCACTATTCGGGTCGAGGGCACGTCGTGGTGGCGGTCCAGGTGGTTGAGCAGCGCCTCGAGGGTCTCCGCCATGTGCTTGTCGCGCAAGTTCCACGAGTTGACGCGCCCGCCGAACATGGCCCGGTAGTAGACCTCCGCGTTGCGCACCGTCTGAGCGTTCTGCTGGGCGTAGAACAGCTCGTCCTCGGCGAGCAGTCCGTCCCTGCGCGCATAGGCCAACGCGTGGCGCTGGATCTCCACCAGTTGCTCGATGGCTACCTGCTCACAGGACGGGCCGGCGCCGAACGCCGCCGCATAGCCGTACGCCTGACCGTCGTCGGCCGATGTGTGGTCGAAGCAGCCGTAACGCTCCCGCGCCCGCGCCGCCGCCTTCGGGTCGATCCGGTCAAGGTAGGCGATCACCTCGTGCATCGACCGGTGCAGGCTGTAGAGGTCCAGCCCGTAGAAGCCGGCCTGCGGCCGGCCGTTCGACTCGTGGCGCCGGTTGCGTTCCCGCAACCAGTCGACGAAGTCGCGGACGACGACGTTGCGCCACATCCAGGCGGGGAACCGCTCGAAGCCGCTCAACGCCTCGTCGGCACTCTTGTCGTCGCCCAGACCGCGCACGTAGCGGTTCACCCGGTAGGCGTCGGGCCAGTCCGCCTCCGCGGCGACGGCACAGAAGCCCTTCTCCTCGATCAGCCATTTGGTGATGGCGGCCCGCGACTCGTAGAACTCGTGGGTGCCGTGCGAGCTTTCGCCGATCAGGACGATCCGGGCGTCACCGATCAGCTCCTCCAGGGCCTCGGGCGGCGGGATGCCGTCGGGCGCGTCGAGAGCCACACTGGCGATCACCTCGGCCGGTGTCCGCGCCGCGGGCCGGCTCGCCGGGGCTCCGGTCGTCAGGGTCGTCGGCGTGGCGAGCAGCCGGCGTACCTCGTCGTCGGTGACCTGCCGGAAGTCCCAGAACGACTCGCCGACCGCGAGGAATGGGGTGGGCATGCTCGCGCAGACGACGTCGTCGACGATCCCGGCGAATTCGCGGCAGGTGGATTCGGGGGCCGCCGGCACCGCGATGACGATGCCGGCGGGCTCGGCCTCGCGCAGCGCCTGCACCGCCGCAAACATGCTTGCGCCCGTGGCCAACCCGTCGTCGACAAGAATGACCGTCTTGCCGGTCACGTCGACGGGAGGGCGTCCGTCGCGGTAGGCGGCCTCACGCCGGATGAGTTCGCGGCCCTCACGCTCGGCGACGGCGCGCAGCTCCTGGGAACTGATTCGCAAACCCCGTACGACGTCGTCGTTGACCACGACGCGGCCCCCGCTGGCTATCGCGCCGAAGGCGAACTCTTCATGGCCGGGTGCGCCGAGTTTCCGCACGATGAAGGCGTCCAGCGGGGCGTGCAACGCGGCCGCAACCTCCCACGCGACGGGTATCCCACCCCGGGCCAGGCCCAGGACGATGACGTCGTGCCGGTCGCGGTAGGCGCCGAGCAGGTCGGCCAGCAGCCGCCCGGCCTCGCCGCGGTCGCGGAACACTCGCCGCGGCGAGGGCCGCGTGACGTCAGCTGCCCTGGTCATGGGGCACCGCGGTCAGTGTCTGTTGGGAGGGTGTCCATCGGAGTCTCCTACGTTTCTGAGGACCTTCGACGATTCCTTCGGATCCATCCGACCAGCCCCGCCGCGCTCGGCGATAGGGACCGAAGTCCCGGGCTTGCGGGTCGTTCGTCGGCACGGTGACCGGCTCAGCGCCCCCGGCGGAGCGCGCCGATGTAAGACATGACCCGGTCGAGGATGAGGTCGTACGCGTCGCCGTCTTCGATGAGGCGAACCAGTTCCCGATTGCGGAGGAAGCCGTCCAGGCGTCGGTCCAGGGACCAGTGGGCGTAGGTGTCGTTGGCAAAAGTCGAGTGCAGGAACTCAAACGCCAGCGCATCGACGTCGGCGTCGGTCAAGCACGGCGGACCACCTGCGGTAGAAGCCATTTCACTTCCTCTGGGTGCGGGGTGGTCCCATCATCACGGGGTGAGGGGGCCGCGCCTAGGGCCAGAAGTCCCTGACCGCCGGCGTCAGTTGCCGTGTGCATGCTCCCTGATGGCGGCCTGCATCGCGGCGAACCGCGACCGCGCTCGCTCGTCGGCGGCTTGCTGCTCCGTGGCCGTGACGACGATCGCGTCCGGGCCTGGGAACACGGTCGCCTCCTCACCCGTGGCAAGCCAACGAACCCGGTAGGGCGGCTGACCATCGGGCGAGCGCACCGCGGTGATCAATCCGCGCAATTCCGGGTGCCCGATCGTTCCGCTCTTGACCACGAGCCAGTCCCCTACGTTTGCCTTCATCAGACACTCCCTCGAACAAGCTGACTATCAAGCGGTTTGGCGTATTGCCCCGCAGCGACCGGCACTGGCGGTGGATCTCCCGAACATCGCTTACTGCCTTTCCTGCCTTGCTTTACCCTGGGGCATGCGGACCTCGCCCGCCAGGGTCCTTGGTCCCCTACGGGCGTCATTGGACATCGCGCCAAATCAAAGGACTGTGCGTTCGCCACTGATGACTTTCGTCTCTATTGCGGCATTCCCCGCCGGGCAAACGATGAAGGCGCCCAAGCGACGCAAATGGGACAGGATTCCGCATGGACGTCATCCGCAAGACAGCCCACGACCTCGAGGTGCGGCCCAATCTCACCGACTACGAGCGTGCGCGTGCGCAGTTCCACTGGTCCGAGCTGCCGGCGTTGTGCGAAGGCATGGGGCCCGGAAGGTGCAACATCGCCTATGCCGCCCTGGACCGGCAGGCGGCGGGGCCGGTGGCCACGCGCACGGCGTTGCGCTTCGTCGCCGCCCAGACCTGGGACGGCGCCGTCAGCACCCGGGACCTCACTTATGCCGAACTCGACCGGCTCGCCAAACGCTTTTCCACCGTGCTGCGTTCGCTCGGCATCGACAAGGGCAAGCGGGTGTTCACGATCATGGGCCGCACCCCCGAGCTCTACATCGCGATGATGGGCGCGCTGCGCAACGGCGCCGTCGTCTCCCCGTTGTTTTCGGCCTTCGGTCCCGAGCCGATCGCCACCAGGGTCAACATCGGGCAAGCCGACGTCCTGGTGACCACGAGGGCGATCTACCGGCGCAAGATCGCCAAGATCCGTGACCGATTACCTTCCGTGCGGCACGTCTTCGTCGTCGACGAGGGCAGGGACGACCACGGGGCCGGGGACCCGCCGGACGGAACGCTCGACTTCTGGCACTGGCTTGACGCGGCCGACGAGGACGCGCCGATCGAGCCGACGACCGCCGACGACCCCGCGCTGCTGCACTTCACCAGCGGCACCACCGGGACACCGAAAGGCGCCATCCACGTGCACGGCGCCGTCGCGATGCACTACGTCACCGGCCTGTACGCGCTCGACCTGCATCCGAAGGACACCTACTGGTGCACGGCCGATCCCGGCTGGGTGACGGGGACGTCCTACGGCATCATCAGTCCGCTGCTCCACGGCGTCACCTCCATCGTCGACCAGGCGGACTTCGACGCCGAGCGGTGGTACCGGATCCTGCAGGACCAGGGGGTGTCGGTGTGGTACACGGCACCGACCGCCATCAGGATGCTGATCAAGGCCGGGCCGGACCTGCCCGCGCGGTACCGCTTTCCGCGGCTTCGCTTCATCGCCAGCGTGGGAGAGCCACTCAATCCCGAAGCGGTCTGGTGGGGGAAACGGGTGCTGGGACTGCCGATTCACGACAACTGGTGGCAGACCGAGACGGGCGGCATCATGATCGCGAACACTCCGGCGTTCGATATCAAGCCCGGCTCGATGGGGCGCCCGCTGCCCGGCGTGGACGCATACATCGTGCGCCACAACGACGACGGCACAACCGCCGTCATCGACGAGCCCGGCGTCGAGGGCGAGCTCGCGCTCAAGCCGGGCTGGCCGTCGATGTTCCGCGGCTACCTCAACGCCGAGGAGCGATACCGAAGCTCCTTCGCGGACGGGCTCTACCTCACCGGAGACCTCGCAAAGAAAGACGCCGACGGCTACTTCTGGTTCGTCGGTCGCAAAGACGACGTGATCAAGTCAGCGGGGCACCTGATCGGGCCGTTCGAGGTGGAAAGCGCGCTGACCGATCATCCGGCGGTGGCCGAGGCGGCGGTCATCGGCAAGCCCGATCCGACCGTCGGCGAAATGGTCAAAGCCTTCGTGACCCTGAAAAACGGAATCGTCGGCGACGAAGACCTGCGCCTGGAGCTGCTGGGCCACGCCCGCAAGCGACTCGGTGCCGCCGTGGCGCCCAAAGAGATCGAATTCGTCGAAACCCTGCCGCACACGAGCAGCGGCAAGATCATGCGGCGCCTGCTGAAGGCGCGCGAACTCGGACTGCCCGAGGGTGATACCTCCACCATCGAGCAGCCGCCCGCCGCACATGCCCAGGGGGTGCCGTCGTGACCGATACGAAACTGGTCCACGAGTTCTTGTCGGACATGGTGCGCGTGCGCCGCATGGAGGAGAAATGCGCGGAACTCTACAGCGCAGCCAAGATCCGCGGCTTTCTGCACCTCTACGTCGGGCAGGAAGCGGTCGCCGCCGGGTCGCTGCGCGCGTTGGCGGACGATGACGCGGTGGTCGCCACCTACCGCGAGCACGCACACGCGTTGCTGCGTGGCATCCCCATGACCTCGATCATGGCCGAGATGTTCGGCAAGCAGGAGGGCTGCTCACGCGGCCGCGGCGGGTCGATGCACCTGTTCGATGCGTCCAAGCGCTTCTACGGAGGCAACGCGATCGTCGCCGGTGGCCTGCCGCTCGCGGTGGGCATCGCGCTGGCCGACGCCATGCTGCAGCGTAAGCGGGTGACCGCCTGCTACTTCGGCGACGGGGCGGTGGCCGAGGGTGCGTTTCACGAGTCGTTGAACATGGCGGCGCTGTGGAGCCTGCCGGTGTTGTTTTGTTGCGAGAACAACCTCTACGCGATGGGCACCGCGCTGGACCGCGCTCAGTCGCAAACCGATCTCACCGTCAAGGCGGCGTCGTACCGCGTTCCGACGCTGGCCGTCGACGGGATGGACGTGGAGGCATGTCACACCGCCGCGCAGCACGGCGTCGATCACGTCCGCGACACCGGCGGGCCGTTTTTCATCGAGTTCCGCACCTATCGGTTCCGCGCGCATTCGATGTTCGACCCGGAACTGTACCGGGACAAGGCCGAGGTCGAACGGTGGCGCGAGCGCGACCCGATCCGCTCCTTCACCGACCAATGCCTGCGCGACGGCACGCTTTCCGACGCCGACGTGCGTGACATCGAGGAGTCGGCCGCCGCCGAGATCGAGGCCGCGGTGGCATTCGCCGAAGCGGGAACCTGGGAGGACGTGGCGGATCTCGAGCGCGACGTGCTCACACCCGGATCGGAGCCGGTGCGATGAAGACCACCTATCGGACCGCCGTCCACGACGCGATGCGCGACGCCCTGCGCGACGACCCGCGGGTGGTGCTGATGGGCGAAGACGTCGGACGCTATGGCGGCACCTACGCGGCGTCGAAGGGCCTGCTGGCGGAGTTCGGTCCCGAGCGGGTCCGTGACACCCCCCTGTCGGAGTTGGGTTTCGTCGGCGTCGGCGTCGGCGCGGCCCTCGGCGGGCTGCGCCCGATCGTCGAAGTGATGACGGTGAACTTCAGCCTGCTGGCGCTCGACCAGCTCGTCAATACCGCTGCGGCGCTGCGCCATATGTCGGGTGGGCAGTTCTCCGTCCCGGTCGTCGTCCGGATGGCGACCGGGGCCGGACGCCAGCTGGCCGCCCAGCACTCGCACAGCCTCGAGCCGTGGTATGCCCACATCCCCGGCATCAAGGTGGTCGCTCCCGCCACCGTCGAAGACGCCTACGGCATGCTCGGCCCCGCGCTGGCCGATCCCGACCCGGTGGTCATCTTCGAGCACGTCCAGCTGTACAACACCTCGGCCGATATCGAGGCGCTGACCCCCACCGATATCTCGCGGGCAGCGGTCCGCCGCGCCGGCAACGACGTCACCCTGGTGGCCTACGGCGGCTCGCTGTGGAAGGCTCTCGACGCCGCAAACGAATTGTCCCTCGCGGGAATCGACTGCGAAGTCATCGATTTGCGGGTCTTGCGGCCGCTCGACGACGCCACCGTGCTGGAGTCCGTGCGCAAGACGCACCGTGCCGTCGTGATCGACGAGGCCTGGCGCAGCGGCAGTCTGGCCGCCGAAGTCGCCGCGCGCGTGATGGAGGGCGCCTTCTATGACCTGGACGCGCCGGTCGCCCGGCTGTGCAGCGCCGAGGTCCCGATGCCCTACGCGAAGCACCTGGAGCAGGCGGCCCTGCCGCAGACCGCGGGGATCGTCGCCGCCGTACACGGCCTCTTCGGTGACCAGTCATGATCGAATTCACCATGCCCGCTTTGGGTTCCGACATGGACGAAGGTACCCTCAACGAATGGCTGGTCAAACCGGGCGACAAGGTGAGTCGCGGCCAGATCGTGGCGGTCGTCGAAACCACCAAGGCGGCAGTAGAAATCGAATGCTGGCACGAGGGCACAGTCGGCGAGCTGCTCGTCCCGGTCGGTGAAACCATCCAGGTCGGAACGCCATTGGCCACGTTGCTGGAAACGGGCGAGCACGCCGGAAAGCCGGCACTCCGGCAGTCGGCGCGCGCCGCGACAAAGACCTCGGAGGCCTCGGAGGCGCCGGTGGCGGCGGTCGCCCCCGGAAGGCCCACTCCCCCAACGGCTCCCGGACGGCGTCGCTGGGTGTCACCGGCCGCGCGCCGCTTGGCGCAAAGTCTGGGCGTCGACATCGACGCGGTGAGCGGCACCGGCCCGCAGGGCGCCGTGACCATCAACGACGTCGAGCACGCCTCGAAAGGACCAGGGACGGCGCCGCCGGCCAGGCAGCCCTCCAAACTGGCCTCCAAGCTCTCCGGGGCCGACCGCGCGGCGCAGATGCGGAAGTCGATCGCGGCCGCGATGAGCCGGTCCAAGCGGGAGATCCCGCACTACTACCTGGCCGACGAGATCGTGCTGGAAAGCTCGCTGACCTGGCTGACCGCGCGCAATGCGCAGCGCTCCATCGACGAACGCGTGCTGCCGGCCGTCCTGCTGCTGAAGGCCGTCGGCCTCGCGGCCCAGCGGTTCACCGAGTTCAACGGGTTCTGGCGCGACGACGGCTTCCAAGCCGCGACCGGGGTTCATGTCGGGGTCGGGATCTCCCTGCGCGGCGGTGGCCTCGTCGCGCCGGCCATCCATGATGTCCCGGACAAGAAGCTGGACGAATTGATGGACGCCCTGACCGACCTGGTCGCGCGCGCACGCGCCGGATCCCTGCGGAGTTCGGAGATGTCGGACCCCACCATCACGGTCACCAACCTCGGCGACCAAGGCGTCGACACCGTCTTCGGCGTCATCTACCCGCCGCAGGTGGCCCTCGTCGGGTTCGGCAAACCCGCCCAGCGGGTGCGCGTCATCGACAACGGAATCCGGATCGTCACCACCGTGCAAGCCACGCTCGCCGCCGACCACCGCGCGAGCGACGGCCACCGGGGCGCGCTGTTCCTCACCGCAATCAACGAGCTGCTCGGCCAGCCCGACCTCCTGGAGAAGTGATGCGCCATGACAGCGACAAATGAGGACACCCGGGCAGTGGTGTTGTCCGTGCTCACCACCATTGCCCCCGAGGTCGATCCCGACGACATCAGCGACGACGATCTGCTGCGAGACCAGGTCGACCTCGACTCGATGGACTGGCTCAACTTCCTGCGCGGCATCCACAAGCGGCTGCAGGTCGACATCCCGGAAGCCGACTACGCGTCCCTGCGGACGCTGGCCGATGTCGTCGGCTATGTGCAGAAGAACGCATCTGCGCCCGGCGGGTGAACGGCGGGGCGGTCAATCGACGCGCGACTTTGGCATCGACTGACCCCACCCACGGGGACGAACGACCCTACTGGCCGAAGTTGCCGCGTCCGTAGCGTCGAGGAGCAAACCAAAGCTTAGGGGCTGACATCATGCGTGCGGCGCTGGACACCCAGGTCATCAGGAAAGCGGTGCAACTGGCCTGCCGGGCCCCGTCGGTGCACAACAGCCAGCCGTGGCGGTGGGTGACCGAGGACGGGATTTTGCATCTGTTCGTGGATCGGCACCGGGCGGTGCCGGGCACGGACAGCTCGGGCCGGGAAACACTTGTCAGTTGCGGCGTCGTGCTCGATCACCTTCGTGTCGCCATGCTCGCCGCGGGCTGGGAGTCGCGAATCACGCGGTTCCCCGATCCGCACGACCCGGACCACCTCGCATCGATCGAATTCGTCCCCGCGGCCCACGTCGCCGGCGCGCAGCGCGACCACGCCCAGGCGATCCTGCAGCGCAGGACCGACCGGCTCCCGCTTGGCCTCCCCACCTATTGGGACTTGTTCGAACCTGTTTTGCGCGGCACGCTTCGCGACAGCGTCGTGATGCTCGACGTGCTAACCGACGAGGCCCGGCCACAACTGGCCAAGGCCTCGCAGCTCACCGAGGATTTCCGCCGCGCCGATGCGTCCTATCACACCGAGCTGGAATGGTGGACCTCGCCATTCGTCCTGACCGAGGGTGTGCCGCCCAGCGCGCTCGCGTCCGACACGGAGCGTCACCGGGTCGACGTGGGGCGCGAGTTCCCGGTCCGCGGCCATCAGGACCGGCGCCCGGAGGTCAAGGCGGACTGGTCGAAAATTCTCGTGCTGTCGACTCCGGACGACACCCGGACGGACGTATTGCGATGCGGCGAGGTGTTGTCGGCCGTGTTGCTGGAGTGCACGACGGCCTTCATGGCGACGTGCACGCTGACCCATCTGATCGAGCTGGAGGAGAGCCGCGACCTCGTACGCAGCATGCTCGACGAGCGGGGTCATCCGCAGGTGCTGATTCGCGCCGGGATAGCCCCCGCGACGGAACACCCTCCGGTACCCACGCCGCGGCGTCCCCCGGACGACGTATTGGAAATTCGTTAAGGACCCTGGCCGGGCTACTTCGCGGGAGGCTTGCCCGAGGAACCGGTGGCTCACAAGCTCGAGGTTCCTTATCGCCATGCCGCGCAGGACTATATCTTCGGTCGGCCCATCATGCCCGAAGAGCTGGCCTCGTGGCCCTACGCCCAACGTCGACGCCGTGTCATAGCAGGGCCGACACATTGTGGCCGGTCCGGGGCACCGAAGGAACTTTGGTCCCTGCGACGCGGGACCTTCGGCCGGCGCCAATGGCCGGCCCATTCCAATACCCTCGTCGCTATGACAGGCAGTCACATGTTGAGCGAGGGGATGGCCGATGTCGGTAAGCGATGAGGGGTCCAACATCCTGCCGGTGCACGAATGCTGGGACCTGGTGGCGGGTGTGTCGCTGGGGCGGCTGGTCACCAGCGTCGACGGTCGACCCGAGATCTTCCCTGTCAATTACGCCGTGCAGCGGCGCACCGTGCTGTTTCGCACGGCGGAGGGCACCAAGCTGGTCAGCACCGCGATCAACCACCAGGTGCTCTTCGAGGTCGACGACCACAACGTCGCCGAGGGCTGGAGCGTGATCATCAAGGGCAATGCGCGTTCGCTTCGGACCTATGAGGAGATCGAGGACGCCGAGCAGGCCCAGGTGTTGCCGTGGACGAATGCTTCGGAGAAATCTCACTTTGTGCGGATCGTTCCCGAGACGGTCACGGGCCGCCGTTTCCGGTTCGGCGCGCCGCTGGAGAACTGAACCGGCCCGACCGCTACGCGGCGCTGCGCTGATGCAGCCGCAGCTGGCGTGGCCGCGGCACGAATTCCAGTGACAACAGCACCAGCAGCGCGGCCGGGATGTGGTGGGCGCACAAGACCACATAGCGCCGCTCTGCCAGCGCATGGAACTTGCGCAGATACCGGTACAGGGACTCCAGCCGGATCAGCGGGTCCAGCAGGTGGATCAACCGGAGTGCGGCCCGCTGCGGCAGACCCGGGTCGACCGCGTCGAAGATCTCCGGGAACGCCGCGAATGCCAGCGACAGCCGCAGCGCCCCTTGCTCTTTGGCCTCGGCGATCATGTCGACGGTAAGCCGCTCGTCGACGCCGTTGGGGGCGTCCGGCCGGCGGAAGGGCACGTCGAGGCTCACTTCTGAGCCTTCGCCGGCGGTCGCGTATCGGTGAAAGGCCACCACGCGCCCACCCCGGTCGCGGGCGACGGCCAGCCTGATACCGGGGAAGCGGCCCTGCAGGGCCCCTTCGAGGTTCATGCAGAACCCGCGTTCGGTGCGTGCGGCGCGGTGCGCGGCGTACAGCACCTCGGTCAGCTCGGCGGTGAGCGCGCCGCCAAGTCGCTGTTCGTCGACGATTTCCGTGGTGACCCCGAAATTGTGGGTGCGCTGCACCGCCTGGCGCAGGTTGCGGTACCGACGGCCGGTTACGGTGAAGTGGCGGACGTCGACCACCACGTCGCGGCCTATCGGCACCGCGAGCATCGGCTGCCCGACCGTCTCCTTCCGCCATAGCCTGAGGTGCTGCTCGCCGCCGGCCAAGACGATGATCTGCCAGCCGCGGCTGCGGCACATGCGGACGAAATCGGCCGCGAGGCCGTCGAATCGGGACGCATCGCCGATGGGGTCGCCGCTGACGACGGCGAACCCGAGCCGGGTGCGGTACGCGATCGCCGCGGTGCTGTCGGCGTTGAAGTGGTAGCTCTTGCTCGAGTGCATGGCAAAGGGCGCCAACGCATCCCCTCGGGTGTCGTCGACCAGCGCCCACACCCGATCCAGCAACTCCGGTTGCGGCCGCGCCGTGGTGGGCGACATGAGTGCCAGCCCACTGCCGGCGAGCAGCAGATTGCCGAGCGCGCCGAACGACAGCACGTGCGCGAACACGCCCGCGCCCAGGACGGCGGCCGCGATCGTCGCATGCCCGCTGGTGACCGGCCGGCCCAGGAAGATGCCGCGCGCGATCAGGGCCACCGCGACGAGCAGCGCCGCCGACCACCCGAACCGGCCGGCGCCGACCTGGTCGTGGCCAAGGCGCTCGCGCGCGACGAGAACCGTCAACCACACCAGGACGCCCGCCAGCATCAGCACGCTGACGACGCGGACCGCTGGGGCGTCGGCCCTGACCAGGACCCGTTCACGGCCGCGCCCGGCCCCGGCGCCGTCGTTACGCCGACCGAACCGGGAGGCGGCGTGGGGCCGGTCAGGCACGAGTCAACCCTTTGCTCAGGAACACGTCACGTCGAGGCTAATCGGTGCCGGCGCGCGCCCGCGAGAGCCGTTCGACCCCGCGTTACGGCCCTAAGTCCCCGCATCGGCTCGGGTGATCTCGGCCCCAATCTCTGCCAGGGCCAGGCGGACCGCTTCCGGCACGGCACGCGAGACGAGCGGGGTCAACCCGGCGCCGTGACCCGTGTCGGCCACTTCGATGGCGAGCACGACGAGCTTGTCGGGTGCCCGGCCCAGCGCCTGCGCGAGCTCATGGGCGCGTCCGACATCCACGCCGTGCGAACTGCACCCGTCGCGTCCGGCCCGCAAGTCGGCGAGGGTGCAGCGACGCACGCGTCCCGGCGCCGGCGGGGTGGCCGCCGCGGCGTCGATCACGATGGCCAGCCCGGCGCCCGACCACGCCTCCACGAGGCCCATCGGATCCGCGACGCCCGCGGTCACAGCGACATTCGGCAACGCGAGGTCTCCCAGCGCCGCGGCGACCGCGACGCCTACGCCGTCGTCACGGCGGTACGGGTTGCCAAGGCCTACCACTACGGTGCTCGTCCGGCCGGCGGTCACCCCCGGTGCACCGTCAGCGTCAGGAAATGCGTCGCGCAGGAGATGCAGGGGTCGTAACTGCGAATCACGCGCTCGCACAGGGCGGTCAGCGCGGCGTCGTCGAGGGCGAGGTTGTCGGAGACCAGGCGGGCCAGGTCGGCCTCGATGGCGGCCTGGTTCTGCGAGGTCGGCGGGATGATCGTCGCCGCGGACACCAGGCCGGCCGAGTCGATCTCGTAGCGGTGATACAGCAAACCGCGTGGCGCCTCGCTGACGCCGTGCCCGACGCCCGCGCGGGGCGAGACCTCCACGAAGGGTCGTGCCGGCCGCTCGTACCCGTCGATGATCCGCAGCGCCTCTTCGATCGCGTAGACCACCTCAACGGCGCGAACGATGATGCTGCGGAACGGATTTCGGCATTCAGCCGAGAGCCCGGCCGCGGCGGCCGCCTGGGCCGCGATCGGCGACAGCGCCGACGAGTTGAGGCAATAGCGCGCCAGCGCGCCGGTCAGGTAGCGGCCGCCGTCGAGTGTCGCGTGCAGGGCGGTGGAATGCGGCACCTGCGACTCGCGCACGTGCTCGAGGAACTCGGGCACCGGAAACGGCGGCCCGGCGCTGCGCGCGATCACGCCGTTCTCGATCGGGTAGCGGCCGTTTTGGCTCAGCGCCATCATCTCGTGGTCGAGTTCGAGGTCGGGAAACTCGAACCCGGACACCCACTCGACGGTCGCGACCGCGTCGTCGAGCGCGCGGCGCAACTGCTCGGCCAGCGGCGCGAACTGGGTGCGTCCGGGCACCGAGTAGAACCCGCCCAGGCGGACGTTGATCGGGTGTATCGCCCGGCCGCCGACGAAGTCCATCAGCTGGTTGCCCGCCTTCTTCAGCCGCAGCCCACGCTCGACGATGTCGCGCTCGTCTCGCGCCAGCGCGATCGCGTCGGGGTAGCCGAGGAAGTCCGGTGCATGCAGCAGGTAGATGTGCAGCATGTGGCTGTGCATCCATTCGCCGCAGTACAACAGCCGGCGCAGCGCGACGAGTTCGGGATCCAGCTCTACGCCGCAGGCGCTTTCGATCGCGTTGCACGCGCTGAGCTGGTAGGCGACCGGACAGATCCCGCAGATCCGGGCGGTCAGGTCCGGCGGCTCGCTGTACGCGCGTCCCCGCAGGAAGGCTTCGAAAAACCGTGGCGGCTCGTAGATGTTGAGCTCGACGCTGTCCACCGCGCCGTCCTTCAGCGAGACGTGCAGCGCCCCTTCACCTTCCACCCGCGTCAGCGTGCCGACGCTGAGCGTGCGGTTCCCCGGGGTCACGGCTTGCTCCTCTCGGACGCGAACGTCGCGACGTTGAACGTGGAGAACACGCGGTCGACGTCGCCGTCGGACATCCCGTCGCGGCGCAGCACCGGGATCAGCGTCGCGATTCGCGGCGCCGCCGACGGGCCGAAACAACCGTAGCAGCCGCGACTATGACTGGGGCACAACGCTCCACAGCCGGCGTGGGTGACCGGGCCCAGGCACGGGGTGCCCTCGGCGACCACGACACACGTGACCCCCCGCATCTTGCACTCGGTGCACACCGTCTTGGCCGGGAGCTGCGGTTTGCGCCCGATCAGCAGGGCCGCCAGGGTGTCGAGCAGTTGGCCGCGGTCGATCGGGCAGCCCGGGATCTGGTAGTCGACTTTGACATGCGCGGACGCCGGTGTGGAGGTCGCCAGCGTGTCTATGTAGTCGGGCCTGGCGTAGACGACGGAGGCGAACTCGTTCACGTCGGCGAAGTTGCGCAACGCCTGCACTCCCCCGGCCGTCGCGCACGCGCCGATGGTGACCAAAACCGTGGTCTGGTCCCGGATCTCGCGGATGCGCTGCTCGTCGTGGCGGGTGGTGACGGAGCCCTCGACCAGCGACACGTCGTAGGGGCCGCCGACCATGGAGCTGGACGCCTCGGCGAAGTTGGCGATCTGCACCTGGTCTGCCAGTGTCAGCAGCTCGTCCTCGCAGTCGAGCACGGTCAGCTGGCATCCGTCGCAGGAGGCGAACTTCCAGACGGCCAGACTAGGGGTCATCTACAGCTCCTTGACTCTCAGTAGTGGTCCGGCGACGTCGTAGCCGACAACGGGCCCGTCGCGGCAGACCAGCAACGGCCCCAACTGGCAGTGGCCGCACCAGCCGATCCCGCATTGCATGTTGCGCTCCAGCGAGACCCGGACGTCGCGGGCGGCGACGCCCTTGACGATCAGGGCCTCGGCGGCGAACCGCAGCATCGGCTCCGGACCGCACAGCAACGCGGTGGTGCGCTCGGGGCTCAGGGTGAGCCGGCGCAGCGGCTCGGTGACCAGGCCGACTTCACCATGCCAACCGTGCACCGGCACGTCGACGGTGACGTGCAGGTCGATCTGCGAGTCCGCGGCCCACTTTTCGAGTTCGGCGGTGAACACGAAGTCGGACCGCGAGCGGGCGCCCACGATGAGCGTGACGTTGCCGTAGTGGAACCGCTGAGCCAGCGCACCCAACACCGCCGGGCGCAGCGGGCACAATCCCACGCCGCCGGCGACCATCACCAGGTCCCGGCCGGCGGCGTCGTCCAGCCCCCAGCTGGTGCCGAACGGGCCGCGCACCCCGACGATGCTGCCCGGCTGCGCGTCGTGCAGCGCGCGGCTGACCGCCCCGACCGCGCGGATGGTGTGTGTGATCGAGCCGTCCGTGACGGTGGGGTCGCCGCTGATCGAGATCGCCGCCTCGCCCACCCCGAATGCGTAGAGCATCATGAACTCTCCGGGCTGCGGCGCCGGCAGGACTTCGCCGACCGGTTCGAGGCACAGCGTCGCCGAATCGGAGCTTTCCACGACGCGGCTCCGTACCCGGTACGGGACCGGCGCCATGAAAGGGTGGGCAGAGGGCGCGGCGCCGTTCGCCACGTCAGTCCCCCTGTCAATCACTGCCGGCCATCTTGTTCATTTCCTCGGTGATGTCGATGCCGGTGGGGCACCACGCGATGCACCGCCCGCAGCCCACACAGCCGGACATGTCGAACTGGTCGTGCCAGGTGCCCAGCTTGTGGGTCAACCAGTGCCGGTAGCGCGATGCGCCGGACTGGCGCACGCTGCCGCCGCCGTGCACGTAGGTGAAGTCGAACTCGTAGCACGACGCCCAGTGCTGCCAGCGCTCGGCGTGTTGGCCGGTCAGGTCGCTGACGTCCTCGGTGCCGGTGCAGTAGCAGGTCGGGCAGACCATCGTGCAGTTGCCGCACGTCAGGCAGCGGCCGGCTACCTCCTCCCACTGCGGGGATTCGCGCGACCTGATCAGCAGGTCGCGCAGGTCGGTCTCCGGCATTCGGCGGCCCATGCGATGCGAGGCCGCCTCGACCTCGGCCCGCGAGGAGTTGACCTCCGCGTCGCCGGCGGGCCGGTGCGGTATGGCGGCGAGCACGTCGGCTCCTTCGGGTGTGCCGACGTCCACGAGGTAGGTCACGGCGTCGCCGTCGACGCGCTCGGTGAGCGCAAGGTCGTAGCCCGGCCCGGCGGCGGGGCCGGTGCCCATCGAGGCGCAGAAGCACAGCCCACCTGGCTCCGTGCAGTTCACCGCGACCACGAACGCCCGTCGACGGCGCCGGACGAACGAGTTGTCCGGGAACTGACCGCGGCCGAGCACCCGGTCCAGGGTCGCGATCGCGGCAAGGTCGCACCCCCGCACCCCGAGGAAGGCGTAGCGCGGAACGTCCTCGTCGGAGTCGACAGTGCCGTCCCGGTTGCCCGACCACAGCCGCCGCCGCGGCGGGTGCAGGAACTGCTTCCACGACTGCGGTCCCGACGAGTGCCCGAAGGCCGCGTCGTCGTCGCGCCGGCGCAGCCGGTAGTGCCCCGGGGCCACGTCGACGCCCCACCCCCGCGGCAGGTCTGCGGCCGACTCGATTTCGTCGAGCACAATCGCGTTGTCCCGCAACGTCGGGCCGACCACGCGGTACCCGCGCTCGATCAGGACCTCGACAAGGCGATGCAGCGCGGCCGCGTCGAACAGCGCAACGTCGGAACTCATCGACACATCATCCGCCTAATTCGACTGTGCTGTATAGGGATTTAGAGCTAGAAGCAACTCGAACCGGGCGTTAGTCATTGTCGATTCGTCCGGCCACCGTCTTCCACCAGGGACCTGATCTCACGCTCCCACGCGCTGTCGCGCGCCCGATTGAGCCGCAAATGGACGACGGCCACGAGCGATAGCAGCGCAAAGCCCGCGATCACCAGTGCCACCCCCGCCATCATGACCGCATCGAAGACGGCATGCCACTTCGGGGTTGGCGGGAATCCTGCTTTACCGTCCTTGCCCACCCAGATCTCGAAGGCCTGGCCCGCCCTGGCCGAACTGGCGAGTTCAAACGTGCCGGTGCGCTCGCCGACGGGTCCGGGCCACTTCGCTCGCACGACGGTCACATCAGAGCCGTCGAGCAGGGTGTCGGTGACCGTTGCGGTGACACGGTGCCGCTCGTGTGACTCCAGGACGTAGAGACGCTCACGCGCGCCGTAGACGGCAACGCCCAGCACACCGGTCAGCGGTATCGTCAGCAGAGACGCGAGCAGCGCCACCAGCACGACCAACGCTTCAACGCGGTCGGTGCGCCGAAGCAGCGGATTGCGCCCGACGAGGCGGGCGACTCGCCAACGGCGCGGGTCCAGCGTGAACGTCTCCATCCCCACTCTCATGAGAATCAACGGTTCCCGGTTCGTCCTAATGGGCGACGTGCTGCTCGTGATCGACGTGCCACTCGACGAAGTCGGAGAGTTCACGTCGCGGTGTCGCCGGCAGCGGGTCGGCGTTGATCGGCGCCCAGCCCACCCGGAGCAGCATCTGCGGATAGTCGGTGTCCCCGAAGACGTCCGAGCGGACGGCCTGGCGGGTTTCGGCCGTCTCCAGCGGTTCGGTGACCGGGCAACTCGCCAGTCCCATCGACGTCGCCGTGAGGAGCACGACGCTGGTCGCCTCACCGGCGCGCAGGCGTGCCATGCGGTCGTCGTTGCGGGTTCCCAGCGCCAGCACGACGGCTTTGTCGTCGGCCGATGACGAGTCCGACGGCATGGGCAGCGCCGGGCCGGCGAAGAGCCGGCCGGGTATCTTCGCGTTCGGGTCCGGCGCCGGCGTGTTGTGGGCCGGAACGCCCGCGACCGATGAGTAGCGCCCACTCCACGCGGTGAGCTCGGCCATGTAATCGTGGTTGAGGTGGTCCTGGACGGAGCGGACGACGATGTCATGCAGGTTGTCCATGTCGTCGACCCGGCACAACGTCACACCGTTACGGGCCGCCCGCGCGGCCATCAACGCGATGTCGCCGACGGGCACCGGCCAGTGACTGTAGTAACGCCGGTCCGTTCGCCGCCGCGGTATCGCCGCGGCGAGGGCGATGTCGACGGCGTCGGCGGGATACGGGGAAAGTTCGATGGCTGCGAGGTGGTCGGGGTCGGCCGGGTTCGGCAGCCGGGTCACCTTGGACCGCCACCCCACGGCCGCGAAAGCGACCGCGCAGTGATGTAGGGCCGCGCCGCAACTCAGCATCAGGTCACGGCCGTCGGGGTCGGTGTGGGGCAGCTGCCGGCCCGGGTCCGAGTACAGGTGCAGGCTCGCCGTGTCCACGCGCCATCCCCACGGTTGCGTGTTATGCACCGACGGCGCCCGACCTGCCAACGTCAGGGCCGTCCGAATTGTCCCCCCATCCGGAAAGCGCGCGTTCATGGCTTTCGTTCCCTTCGGTAAAGCTGCGTGTCTCCCACGATCGCGTGTTCACGCCCGCCCGCGCGAGGGCACGACGGCTCTAGCCGAAGGGACTTTGTGCCAATGCCCAGCGAGGTTGACATGATGACCGCCTCGACCGGCTAAGCCGCGCCCACGGGGGGCACATCGACGGACAACTGGTCGCCCACGGCGTAGGCCGCGGCCCAGTCACCGACGCACGCCGCCCACGCCAGATCGTCGACCAGTGGGCTGTGGACACCCAACTCCGCCAGCCACGCCGCCACGATGGGAGCGATCTGGTGGCCGGGCACCCGCACCGTGCGCTCACGGTGCAGCCGATCGGTGACGCGGTACATCGTCGTCGTTGGCGCAGTGTGCCGAGGGTCCCGTCGATAGGTTGGACACTTCATCGCGCCCTCCTCGATCAGCCTCAAGCCTTCATCCGACCACTCCCCTCACCTGGCCTGTAGGGCCGAACGGAACCCGCTGGAAGTGCTTCGGTCGCCCGTCGCAGCGTGCCGAGGTCCCGGCCCGAAGGGCCTTTGGTCACACTGGGGACGGGGGCGAGGTCCCGGAGTCCTTGGCTTGAGTGGCCCCGTTCGGGGCGCTGGCGGCGGCGCGCCCCGCCACCCCGCCCCCCCCCGAGCTGGTGGGGATGGTCAGCAC
>JARLGR010000173.1 GCA_031292665.1 Mycobacterium sp.
CGGCGCGCCGGGAGCGCCGGGCGGCGTTCCGGCGGGCTGGCGTGGGGGCTTGGGCTGGAGGGTCTGCGCCGGCACCGCCTGGATCACCGGCCGGATGAAGAGCCGGGCGGTCTGTCCGAGGTTGCGGGCCTGGTTCCCGTCATTCCCGGGCACGGTGATGACCAGGTTGTCGCCGTCGACGACGACCTCCGAGCCGGACACCCCGAGCCCGTTGACCCGCGCGCTGATGATCTGCTGGGCCTGCGCCAACGCCTCCCGGCTGGGGGCCGAGCCGTCGGGGGTGCGGGCGGTCAGCGTGACGCGGGTGCCGCCCTGCAGGTCGATGCCGAGTTTGGGAGCGGCCCGCTTGTCTCCCGTGAGGAAAACGAGCAGGTAGACGCCGACGAGCAACAACAAGAAAACCGACAGGTAGCGGGCAGGGTGCACCGGCGCGGAAGACGATGCCACGTTCCTTCTCCTCGAGAATCGGTCTTAAGCCCGACAGAAAGCCCGACAGAGCCACACAGAGCCTACGTGTCCCTTCGCGTGGCCTTCGCGCACGCGTACGTCAGGAATCCTGGATGACCTCGCTGTCGTCGGCGTCGGCACCGTCTTCAGCGTCGTCGTCGGACAGGATCTTGTCGCGGATCGCCAGCTTCATCCAGGTCGTCACCACGCCGGGCGAGATCTCGAGATCGACGGTGTCCTCGGTGATCGCGGCGGCCGTGGCCTGCAGGCCCGACGTGGTGTGCACCCGGTCGCCGGGCCGCAGCGACTCGTGCAGGTCGATGGTGGCCTGCATGGACCGCCGCTGGCGGCGCGACTGCAAGTACATGAAGCCGCCCATGATGAGCACGAACGGCAAGAACACGACCAAGCTATTCATCGACCTGTCTTTCCCAGCGACCCGTCTTTTCGTGTCGACCCGGTATCGGGTCCAGTCTGCCCGTTCAGTCTGTCAGGCCGCGGGTCGCGGCCGGCCGCTAGGCTTGAAACGCGACGTGACAGCCGCGCCGCGGTGAGGAGGATGTCGTGGCCAGCCTCGAGCAAAGCCGCCAACTGGTCACCGAAATCCCCGGTCCCGCGTCGCTCGAACTGACCAAGCGCCAGGCCGCGGCGGTCTCCGGCGGCGTCAACGTCTCCGTGCCGGTGTTCGTGGCCCGCGCCGGCGGCGGCATAGTCGAGGACGTCGACGGGAACCGGCTCATCGACCTGGCTTCCGGCATCGCCGTCACCACGATCGGCAATTCGTCGCCGCGGGTCGTCGAGGCGGTGCGCGCGCAGGTTGCCGAGTTCACCCACACCTGCTTCATGGTTACTCCGTACGAGCAGTACGTCGCCGTCGCCGAGGAGCTCAACCGGATCACCCCCGGCTCCGGCGAGAAGCGCTCGGTCCTCTTCAATTCCGGCGCGGAGGCGGTCGAGAACGCCGTCAAGGTGGCGCGCTCGTACACGCGCAAGCCCGCGGTGGTGGCTTTCAACCACGCCTACCACGGCCGCACCAACCTGGCGATGGCGCTCACCGCCAAGTCGATGCCGTACAAGAGCGGTTTCGGCCCGTTCGCGCCCGAGATCTACCGGGCGCCGCTGTCCTACCCCTACCGGGACGGCCTCATCGACAAGGAACTGGCCACCGACGGCGAGAAGGCCGCCGCCCGGGCCATCACCGAGATCGACAGCCAGGTCGGCGCCGACAATCTGGCCGCGGTCATCATCGAGCCGATTGCCGGCGAGGGCGGGTTCATCGTTCCGGCGGAGGGTTTCCTGCCGACTCTGGTGGACTGGTGCCGCGACAACGGCGTGGTGTTCATCGCCGACGAGGTGCAGACCGGGTTCGCGCGCACCGGCGCGATGTTCGCCTGCGAGCACGAGGGCATCGAGCCCGACCTGATCTGCACCGCCAAGGGCATCGCGGACGGATTGCCGCTGTCGGCGGTCACCGGCCGCGCCGAAATCATGGATGCGTCCCACGCCGGCGGTTTGGGCGGCACCTTCGGCGGAAACCCGATTGCCTGTGCGGCGGCGCTGGCCACCATCGAAACGATCGAGAACGACGGCCTCGTCGAGCGGGCCCGGGAGATGGAGCGACTCATCACCGAACCGCTGTTGCGCATGCAAGCCGGTGACGACCGGATCGGCGACGTGCGTGGTCGGGGCGCCATGATTGCCATCGAACTGGTGCAGTCGGGGTCCGCCGACCCGGACGCGGAACTGGCCAAGCAGTGGTCCAAGGCGGCCCACGCGGCCGGGGTCATCGTGTTGACCTGTGGGATGTTCGGCAACGTCATCCGGCTGCTGCCACCGCTGACCATCAGCGACGAGTTGCTGGCCGAGGGACTCGGCATCCTCGGCGGGATTCTGAGCGACCTCTAGACCCGGACGCCCGCGCCTGTCGTGGGCAATCTCACAACGACGCGGCCGGGCATCACTATGTAGAAATAAAGTTACTTTAGCTAACGTTCTATCTGTCAGCGCTGCGGCACGGACCATTATCTTTCATTTTGAGGGGAACTCTTTATGTCAACCATCAACCACGACGAGCGGCTGGCCCGCCGCATCGACGACCTGACCGCCAACGACCCCCAGTTCGCCGCCGCCAGGCCCGACCCGGCCATCACCGCGTCTCTCGAACAGCCGGGGCTCCGACTTCCGCAGATCATCCGGACCGTGCTGGAGGGCTACGCGGAACGTCCGGCGCTGGGCCAGCGGGCGGTGGAGTTCGTCAAAGACCCCGCGACCGGGCGAACCACGCTGGAGACCCTCCGCCGCTTCGAGACCGTCACCTACCGCGAGCTGGGCGAACGCGTCGGCGCGCTGGCGCGTGCCCTGACCGCCGACTCGCTCAAGGCCGGCGACCGGGCGTGCGTGCTGGGCTTCAACAGCGTCGGCTACGCGACCATCGACATGGCGCTGGGTCAGATCGGCGCGGTGTCGGTTCCGCTGCAGACCAGCGCGGCGCTCACTCAGCTGCAGCCGATCATGGCCGAGACCGAGCCGACCGTCTTCGCCGCCAGCGTGGACCAGCTGCCCGACGCGATCGAGTTGATCCTGAGCGCGCAGACGCCCGAAAAGCTCCTGGTGTTCGACTACCACCCCGAGGTCGACGACGAGCGCGAGGCCTTCGAAGCTGCCCGCTCGCGGCTGGCCGACGCAGGGGTCCCCGTCAAGGTCGCGATCGAGACCCTGGCCGACGCCCTCCAGCGCGGCAAGTCGCTGCCACGGACGCCGGTCGCGGCTCCCGAGGAGGACGACCCGCTGGCCCTGCTGATCTACACCTCCGGCAGCACCGGTGCGCCGAAGGGTGCGATGTACCCGCAGAGCAACGTCGGCAAGATGTGGCGCCGCGGCAGCAGAAACTGGTTCGGGGAAAGCGCCGCGTCGATCACCCTCAACTTCATGCCGATGAGCCACGTCATGGGGCGCGGAATCCTCTACGGCACCCTCGGGAACGGCGGCACCGCATACTTCGCGGCCCGCAGTGACCTATCGAAGCTGCTCGAGGACCTCGAGCTGGTGCGGCCCACCGAGCTGAACTTCGTCCCGCGCATCTGGGAGACGCTGTTTGGCGAGTTCCAGCGCCAGGTCGAGCGGCGGATGTCCGAAGACACCGACCGCCAAGCGGTGGAAGCCGAGGTGTTGGACGAACAGCGCCAGTACCTGCTGGGCGGGCGGTTCATCTTCGCGATGACCGGCTCGGCCCCCACCTCCCCGGAGTTGAGGAACTGGGTCGAGGCCCTGCTCGAGATGCACCTGCTGGACGGCTACGGCTCCACCGAGGCAGGAATGGTGTTGTCCGACGGGGAAATCCAGCGTCCGCCGGTCATCGACTACAAGCTGGTCGACGTTCCCGACCTGGGCTACTTCCGCACCGACCGGCCGCATCCGCGCGGCGAGCTGCTGCTGCGGACTGAGAACATGTTCCCCGGCTACTACAAGCGGGCCGAAACCACCGCCGACGTGTTCGACGACGACGGCTACTACCGGACCGGCGACGTCTTCGCCGAGGTCGCTCCCGAACGGCTGGTGTACGTCGACCGCCGCAACAACGTGCTCAAGCTGGCGCAGGGCGAGTTCGTCACCCTGGCGAAGCTGGAGGCGGTGTTCGGCAACAGCCCGTTGGTCCGCCAGATCTATGTCTACGGCAACAGCGCACAGCCCTACCTGCTGGCGGTGGTCGTGCCGACCGAGGAGGCGCTGGCCCAGCACGACCCCGAGACGCTGAAGCCGAAGATCGCCGATTCTCTGCAGGACGTCGCCCGGGCTGCCGGCCTACAGTCCTACGAGGTGCCGCGCGACTTCATCATCGAGACCACGCCGTTCAGCCTGGAGAACGGCCTGCTGACCGGGATCCGCAAGCTGGCGTGGCCGAAGCTGAAGCAGCACTACGGTGAACGGCTGGAGCGGCTCTACGCCCAACTGGCCGAGGGACAGGCCAACGAGCTGGCCGAACTGCGCCGCAGCGGGGCCGACGCGCCCGTGCTGCGCACGCTGAGCCGGGCCGTGGTCGCCATGCTGGGGACGGCTCTCCCTGTTGAGCAAACCGACGTGCTCCGTGACGCGCACTTCACCGACCTCGGCGGAGACTCGTTGTCGGCGTTGACATTCGGCAACCTGCTCCGCGAGATCTTCGAGGTCGACGTGCCGGTGGGTGTGATCGTCAGCCCGGCCAACGACCTGCAGGCCATCGCCAACTACATCGAGGCCGAGCGGCAGGGCACCAAGCGGCCCACGTTCGCGTCCGTGCACGGTCGCGACGCAAAGCAGGTGCGCGCGAACGACCTCACGCTCGACAAGTTCCTCGATGCAGCGACGCTGACCGCCGCGCCCGAGCTGGCCAAGCCCGCCGCCGAGGTGCGGACCGTGCTGCTGACCGGCGCGACCGGTTTCCTGGGCCGCTATCTGGCGCTGGACTGGCTCGAGCGGATGGACATGGTCGACGGCAAGGTGATCGCCCTGGTGCGGGCCAGGTCCGACGAGGAGGCCCGCGCGCGCCTGGACAAGACATTCGATAGCGGAGACCCCAAGCTGCTGGCGCACTACCGGCAGCTGGCGGCCGACCATCTGGAGGTCGTCGCGGGCGACAAGGGCGAGGCCAACCTCGGCCTGGACCCGCAGACCTGGCAGCGGCTGGCCGACACCGTCGACCTCATCGTCGACCCGGCGGCCCTGGTCAACCACGTGCTGCCGTACAGCGAGCTGTTCGGTCCCAATGCGCTGGGCACCGCCGAGCTGATCCGCATCGCGCTGACCACGAAGCTAAAGCCGTACACCTACGTGTCGACGATCGGGGTGGGCGACCAGATCGAGCCGGGCAGGTTCGTGGAGGACGCCGACATCCGGCAGATCAGCGCGACGCGCCCGATCAACGACAGCTACGCCAACGGCTACGGCAACAGCAAGTGGGCCGGCGAGGTGCTGCTGCGCGAGGCCCACGACCTGTGTGGCCTGCCCGTCGCGGTGTTCCGGTGCGACATGATCCTGGCCGACACCACGTATGCCGGACAGCTCAACCTGCCGGACATGTTCACCCGGCTGATGCTGAGCCTGGTCGCCACGGGGATCGCGCCCGGCTCGTTCTACGAGCGGGACGAGAACGGCAACCGCCAGCCGGCGCACTACGACGGCCTTCCGGTCGAGTTCATCGCCGCGGCGATCTCCACGCTGGGGGCCGACCTGGGATGCGACGCTGTGGACGGCTACCAGACCTACCACGTGATGAACCCGTACGACGACGGCATCGGCCTCGACGAGTACGTCGACTGGCTGGTCGAGGCCGGGTACTCGATCGAGCGCATCGCCGACTACCGGGAGTGGTTGCAGCGCTTCGAGACGACGCTGCGGGCCCTGCCGGAACGGCAGCGCCAGTACTCGCTTTTGCCGCTGTTGCACAACTACCAACAGCCTTCAGTGCCGCTGCGCGGGTCGCTGGCACCGACCGACCGGTTCCGGGCCGCGGTGCAGGAGGCGAAAATTGGCCCCGACAAAGACATTCCGCATGTCTCGGCGCCGATCATCGTCAAGTACATCACCGACCTGCAGCTGCTCGGACTGCTGTAACGCGCCAAAGCGAATCGCCCAGCCCCCTCGGTGGCTGGGCGATTCGCTCTTGATTACCTGTTACCGGTGGGGGTGCGGCCAGCGCACGTACCCGGCGTCCGGCCCCGCCGCCGCGCCGGCGCGCTGGCGGCGCCATCCCCGCTTGGGCTGCTGGGTCTCCGGCGCGGCTTGCTCCAGACGCGGCTTCGTCAGCGCACCGGAGGACACCGGCTCCTCCACCGATTCGTTGTACGGCGCCGAGCCTCCCAGGGCCGGCGCCGACGCCTGCGGTTCCGCCGCCGTCAGGGGCGCCACGTCACGCGCCAGCCGCACCGCCGTGCGCGCCAAAACCACCCCGCCGACGAAGATGATGAGCGCACCCAGGCCGGAGAAATAGGAAATCTCGAGCGCGGCGCGCTTGCGCTCGGTGGCGGCAACCGGGTCGCCGGCAGAGCCGATGCCCAGCAGCGGAGCGACCTGGCCGCCGACGACGAACCAGGCGCCGGCCAGGACGGCCAGCCAGCCGCCCACCATCGCGGCGACGCGGTTGCCGGCGATGATCAGCAGCACACCGCCCACCACGGTGGCGGCCCCGGGCAGCACCTCGAGCCAGCCGCGGGCCGAGTTCCACGCCCAGTCCTTGTCGGGCGTGTACGCGAAGTTGAAGTGGGGGCCGACGAACGGTATCAACGCGCCCCACGCACCCAGGATGACCAGGAGCAATCCACTGATCGCACCGCGCGAGCGCGGCATGCTCAGCCCGCCCGGGCGGTCGTACTCTGCGTGATTCATGACATCTCCTCGATTAGATACGGGCCAGCGCTGGGTACCCGCCGCCGTCGGGATGTAACCCGCACCAGATGCGTGGGGCGTGGCCGATGTGGCCTGTGGGGCTGGTGTTACTGGCGGAGGCCGAGCAGCAGCAGCACGATGGCGATCACGGGAAAAGCGCCCTGCGTCAACGCGGCCCGCGCCTTATCCGGTGCGGACAGCAGCAGCACCACCGCCGCCGCGGCCATGGAACCGACGCCAGTGAAGACGAGCGCCGCCCCAACAGCCTTGTGCCCCATGCCAATCGCCGCGATGCCCAGGCCGCTGACAATCGCCAGGAACAGGTTGTAGAAGCCCTGGTTGAAGGCGAGCAGCTTGGTGGTTTCGGCCTCGTCGGCCGTCGTGCCGAACGTGGCGCGGGTGCGGGGCGAGGTCCAGGTCAACGATTCCATCACGAAGATGTAGACGTGCAGTAAGGCCGCCAGTGCGGCGAATATCAACCCGGCGGTCGTCATCGTGTCCTCCTAGGTCTAGCCACTACTCGAACAGCCCCGGTTGGCCGTGGGGGTACCACCCGCTTGCGGGGGACCCGGTGACCCCGGCCGGCGGCGTCATGCCGAGGTGCGTCCAGGCGAGCGCGGTCGCCACCCGGCCGCGCGGGGTGCGCGCGACCATGCCCGCGCGCACCAGGAACGGCTCGCACACCTCCTCCACGGTGGTGGCCTCCTCGCCCACCGCCACCGCGAGCGTCGACACCCCGACCGGACCGCCACCGAAGCTGCGGGTCAGCGCGGACAGCACCGCCCGGTCCAGCCGGTCCAGGCCGAGTTCGTCGACGTCGTACACCGCGAGCGCGGCCTTGGCGACGTCGCGCGTGATCAGGCCGTCGGCGCGCACCTCGGCGAAGTCGCGGACCCGGCGCAGCAACCGGTTGGCGATGCGCGGCGTCCCGCGTGAGCGTCGCGCGATCTCCGCGGCCGCGTCGGCGCCCAGTTCGATACCCAGAATCCCCGCGGACCGGGCCAGCACGCGCTCCAGCTCGGCGGGCTCGTAGAAGTCCATGTGTGCGGTGAAACCGAACCGGTCCCGCAGCGGGCCGGTCAGCGCGCCGGACCGGGTGGTCGCGCCGACCAGGGTGAAGGGCGCCACCTCCAGCGGGATCGAGGTCGCGCCGGGCCCCTTGCCGACCACCACGTCCACCCGGAAGTCCTCCATCGCCAGATAGAGCATCTCCTCGGCGGGCCGCGCGATGCGGTGGATCTCGTCGATGAACAGCACGTCGTGCTCCACCAGGTTCGACAGCATCGCGGCCAGGTCGCCCGCGCGCTCGAGCGCGGGACCCGACGTCACCCGCAGCGGTGTTCCCAGCTCGGCCGCGATGATCATCGCCAGCGACGTCTTGCCGAGCCCCGGCGGACCCGACAGCAGGATGTGGTCCGGCGTCCCGCCGCGGTTCTTGGCCCCCTCGATGACCAGCTGCAGCTGTTCGCGCACCCGGGGCTGCCCGATGAACTCGCGCAGCGAGCGGGGCCGCAGGCTGACGTCGATGTCGCCCTCCCCCACGGTGAGCGCCGGGGAGACGTCCCGAAGGTCGGGGTTCGACGGCTCCTCCGGGAAATCACCGCTCATCGGGACTTACCCAGCAGCGACAGGGCGGCCCGCAGTGCACCGGACGTCGTCGCGTCCTGTTCGGTGGCCAGCACCTTGTCGGTGGCCTCCTCGGCCTGCGTGGCCGCGAAGCCCAGCCCGACCAAAGCCTCCACCACGGGGCCCCGCACCGCGTGGCCATTGGCCAGCGGGGCGCCTCCGGGCCCGCCCGCGGCGGCGACCGCCCCTACTTTGTCGCGCAATTCCAGCACCATCCGCTCGGCGCCGCGCTTGCCGATGCCGGGGACACGGGTCAGCGCGGCGACATTCCCGTCGTGCAGCGCCTGGCGCAATGCGGCGGCGTCGTGCACGGCCAGCGTCGACATGGCCAGCCGGGGCCCCACCCCCGACACCGACAGGAGCGTCAGGAACAGGTCGCGGGTTTCGGAGTCGGCGAACCCGTACAACGTCATCGAATCCTCGCGCACGATCATCGCGGTGACCAGTATGGCCTCGGTCCCCTGCCGCAACGTCGCCAGCGTGGACGGCGTGGCGTTCACGCGGTAGCCGACGCCGGCGGCCTCGATCACCACGTGGTCGAGCGCCACCTCGAGCACCTCGCCGCGCACCGACGCGATCATCGCGCGGCCTTCAGCTTGGCCAGATAGGCGTGGCGCTGCCGGGCGGCCAGGGCTTCCGCCTCAGCCAGCCGGGCCAGCATCGGCGCGCGCCAGCAGTGGCAGATCGCCAGCGCCAGCGCGTCCGCGGCATCGGCCGGCGTCGGTTTAGCTTGCAGCGCAAGTATTTTGGTGACCATCGCGGTGACTTGCGCCTTGTCCGCGGCGCCGTTGCCGGTGACCGCGGCCTTGACCTCGGTGGGGGTGTGGAAGTGCACGTCGATTCCGCGCTTGGCCGCCGCCAACGCGACCACCCCGCCGGCTTGCGCGGTGCCCATCACCGTCATCATGTTCAGTTGCGAGAACACCCGCTCGATGGCCACCACTTCCGGACGGTGGGTGTCCAGCCAGTGCTCGACGGCCTCGCTGATGGCCAGCAGTCGCTTCGACAAGGCCGCGTCCGACGGCGTGCGCACCACGTCGACATCCAGCGCGACGACCTGTCGCCCGCGCCCGGTTTCGACGACCGAAAGGCCGCATCGGGTCAGCCCGGGATCGACGCCCATCACCCGCATTCCCGCTCCCACCGCTTTAACCTCTTGCCGAACAGCTGTTCGATAGGCTAGCGGCTGGGTGCGACATCGACGGGCGCGACACGCGGTGACAGGGCGACACCGCGGTATCGCGGAGCCAGCGCGCGCCCGGCCATCAGCAGCGGCTCGGTGTCGCGCAAAGTGCGAGCCAGCACGAACGCCCCCTCCAGCGCCCCCACCAGGGCGACGGTCACCTCGCGGGCGAGACCCGCCGGCAGGCCGCGCGCGGCGAAGTACGCGGCGCCCCCGTCGAACCAGGCGGTGAACACCGACGCGCAGGCGTCGCGCAGCGGTTCGACCGTGTCGGCCACCTCCGCGGCCACGCTCGCCACCGGGCACATGTTGGCGAAGCCGGTGGTGCGCATGTCGTCGGCGGCCTGCGTGAAGACCGCGGCGACGGCCTCGCCCAGGTCGGTGTGGGCGTCCACGATCGAGGGGATGAGCTGGGCGTAGGCCACGCCCGCGTTGACCAACGCCTCGCGGGCGATCTGCACCTTGCCCCCGCGGAAATGGTGGTAGAGCGACCCTATCGGCGCACCGGAGGCCGACGCGATCTCTTTCATGCCGACCGCGCCGTAGCCCTTGCGGCGCAGCAGCTCCATCGTCCCGGTGAGGATCACTTCCCTGGTGGACCTTGCCATGACACCTCCCGCGATACAGACTAGAGCATACGTTCTAGAATTATCGTTCTAGTGGAGGACTGGTGATGAAATCCGTCGACCTCGCCGCCGGAACCATCGAGTACCGAGAGGAGGGCGACCCCGCCGGCCCGCCGGTCGTCCTGTTGCACGGCCTGATGATGAACGACGCGCTCTGGGAACTGGCGCTGCCCCTGCTGCCGTCGGGCTTCCGCTACCTGCTGCCGGTGCTGCCGCTGGGGGGCCACCGCATTCCCATGCGGCCCGACGCCGACCTGACGATGCCGGGGATGATCGGCATCGTCGCGGACTTTCTCGACGCACTCGACCTTGCCGACGTCACGCTGGTGGTCACCGACTGGGGCGGCCCGTTGTTCCTCACCCACATCGGCCGCGACACCCGCATCGGGCGACTGGTGATCTGCCCGTGCGAAGCGTTCGACAACTTCCCGCCGGGATTCCCCGGCAAGGTCGTCGCGCTGGCCGTCCGCAACGACCTCACCGTGCGGGTGACGCTGCGGATGCTGAAGGCCGGTTGGCTGCGCCGGCAACGGCCCGTCTTCGGGATGATGGCGAAAAGGCCGGTGCCGCAAGGGATCGTCGACGCCTGGCTGGCGCACGCGCTGGCCGACAAGCGGATCCGCACCGACCTCACCAAGTACTGCCGGACCCGGTTCGACCGCGACGAGCTCGTCCGGGCGACCACCGCCCTGTCGAACTTCGCCGGTCCGGCCCTGGTGCTGTGGAGTGACAACCCGGTGATGCCGACGCGGCACGCGCATCGGCTGGCCGCGCTGCTGCCAGGCGCCGTGCTACGGCACATTGACGAGGCGTACGTGTTGACGATGCTCGACCAACCGGAGCAAACCGCCGCGCAGATCGGCGCCTTTCTTCGTCAGTCGACCGGCGTGTCGCCGTAAAGCTGTTAACTTATAGCCCACATTCGAGCGACTCCGCTGGGCGGAAGGGTTTCTGTGGGCACCGTGCTGGTCGTGATCGCCGCGGCGTTGTTCCTCGCGTCGATCGTCGTTCTGGTCATGGCGCTGCGGCGGCCCAAGACGCAAACACCGCGGGGCGCGCGCCAGGACCCGCTCGCGTTCAACGCGATGCCGGAGTTCGGGCCCCGGCAGCTCGGCCCGGGCGCCATCGTCAGCTACGGCGGCGTCGACTACGTGGTGCGCGGCTCGGTGACCTACCGCGAGGGACCGTTCGTGTGGTGGGAGCATCTGCTGGAAGGCGGCGACCAGCCGATCTGGTTCAGCGTCGAAGAGGATGACGGGCGCCTCGAGCTGGCGATGTGGGTGAGCCGCAAAGACGTGACGCTGCAGCCCGGGGGCCCCTACGTCGTCGACGGGGTGACGTTTCACGAGTCGGAGCGCGGTCACGCGTCCTACACCACAGAAGGCACCACCGGGCTGCCCGCGGGCGGCGAGATGGAGTTCCTCGACTGCGCCAACGCCGACGAGAGCGCGCTGCTCTCCTTCGAGCGCTGGGCCCCGGACATGCCGTGGGAGGTATCGACGGGCAAGCCGGTGCGGCCAGGCGAGCTCACGCTCTACCCGGCGCCCCCCTCCTCGTCCCCCTAGGAAGGCAATCGGTGCCGCTTCATCAGCTCGCCGTCACCCCGGAGGACGTGTCCGGTATGGCACTGGGTCTCGTGCTGAACGCGGCCCCGCCGCTTTCGCTGGCCGCTTGCCGGCTGGACCATCCCGCAGGCGGTGCGCTGCTGCTCGGGGTCCTCGGCGCGTCGCACGTCGTCTCGGTCGAGCACGTCACCGGCCGCTTTTCCGAGCAGGTCTCCTGCACCGCGCGCCGACTCGGCGGCAGCCTGCCAGAGCGCACCGACGCTCCCGGGTACCGCCTCGAGTCCCGTACCGACACGCACGACGAGGCGACGTTCCGCCGCATCGCGCGCGAACTCCGGGCCCGGTGCGCGCGCGAGACGGGCTGGCTCGGCGGCACCTTCCCGGGCGACGACGCCGCGCTCACCGCGCTGGCCGCCGAGCCCGACGGCACCGGCTGGCGCTGGCAGACCTGGCATCTATATCCGGGGTATCCCGGCGGCTCAGGCGGGATGGTGGTCCACACGGCGAGCCGGTGGCGGCCGTGAGCCGCAACCGCCTGTTCGTGATCGCCGGCGCGCTGGCGGTTGCCGCCACCGCATGCCTGATTTTCGGGATCACGTTGCTGCACAAGAACATTGCGTCGTACATCGCGAGCCACTACCACGAGTACTCCCACGATGCGAACGGAACGCGCTACGAGTGCAGCGGATCGGCGGACGACGTCGCCGACACGCTGGCCGACTATCAGGCCCCCGAGGCGCGCGCCGCCAACGGCAACAGCGAGTACCTGCGTTACAGCAGCAACATCGTGATCGTCGGTCCCGACGGCAGTCACCCGTGCAGCATCCGCGTCGAAGGCCTGAACGCCGGATACAGCCACGGCGCGTTCATCTTCCTCGGCCCAGGATTCACCCCCGGATCCCCCGCGGGCGGCGCCGGAGGCAGCCCCGGCGGACCCGGCGGGACCAAGTAACAAAGGAGACAGTCATGCACGCCCTCAGTTTTGCGGCCCTCGATTTCGGAGCGCTCAACTTCGGCACGATCGCCCAGGGCGTGGTCGCCGTCGTCCTGTACTTCGTCGTCGGTGTCGCCGTCCTGATCGCCGGCTTCCTCATGGTCGACGTGCTCACCCCCGGCAGCCTGCGCCGGTTGGTCTTCATCGACCGGCGCCCGAACGCCGTAGTGCTGGCGTCGGCGATGTACGTCGCCCTCGCCATCGTCATCATCAGCGCCATCGCCAGCAGCTACAGCCAGCTGGGCCAGGGACTCCTCGGCGTCGCGGTTTACGGGCTGGTCGGTGTCGTGCTGCAGGGCGGCGCGCTGCTGGTCCTGCAGCTCGCGGTGCCGGGCCGCTTCCGCGAGCACGTCGACGAACCGACGCTGCATCCGGCCGCGTTCGCCACGGCCACCATGCTGGTGGCCGTCGGAGGAGTCATCGCCGCCGCGATCTCATGACGGAGGCTCCCGGGCGCTGGCGGGCCGTGCTGCTGGCCGCCGTCGCGGCGTGCGCGGCCTGCGGCATCGTCTACGAACTCGCGCTGCTCACCCTGTCGGCCAGCCTGGACGGCGGCGGCATCGTGGCCACCTCACTGATCGTGGCCGGCTACATCGCCGCGCTGGGCGCGGGCGCGTTGCTGGTCAGGCCGCTGTTGGCGCACGCGGCCATCACGTTCGTCGCCGTCGAGGCGCTGCTAAGCATCGTCGGCGGCCTGTCCGCCGCAGCGCTGTACGCGGTCTTTGCGTTCCTCGAGGGCGAGTCGACCTGGGTGCTGGCGGTGGGCACGGCCCTGATCGGCGGCCTGGTCGGCGCGGAGCTTCCCCTGCTGATGACGCTGCTGCAGCGAGGGCGCACCGTCGGCACTGAGGACCCGGCCACGGACACCGGCCGCACGCTGGCCAACCTCAACGCCGCCGACTACCTCGGCGCGTTGCTGGGCGGGCTCGTCTGGCCCTTCTTCCTGCTGCCGCAGCTCGGCATGATCCGCGGCGCGGCGGCCGCCGGCGTCATCAACCTGGCGGCCGCGGGCGTCGTGGCCGTTTTCCTGCTGCGCCCGGTCGTCTCCCCGCGTCAGCTGGCGACGGCGCTGTGCGCGCTGACCGCCGCGCTCGCGCTGCTCGTCACGCTGCTGGTGCGTTCCCACGACATCGAGGCGACGAGCAGGCAGCGGCTCTACGCCGACCCGATCATCGCCTACCGGCATACGCCGTACCAGGAGATCGTGGTCACCCGCCGCGGCGCCGACATGCGGCTCTACCTTGACGGGGGCCTGCAGTTCTCCACCCGGGACGAATACCGCTACACCGAAAGCCTCGTCTACCCCGCGCTCGGCAATGGTGATATCGGGGGCGCACGCTCGGTGCTCATCCTCGGCGGGGGCGACGGGCTGGCGGCCCGCGAGCTGCTGCGCCAGCCCGGCGTGCAGAAGATCATGCAGGTCGAACTCGACCCGGCGGTCATCGAATTGGCGCGCAGCACCATGCGCGAGGCCAACGGCGGATCGCTGGACGATCCGCGGGTAAACGTCGTGATCGGCGACGCGATGAGCTGGCTGCGCCGGCCCTTCAACAACACCGGGGACCGGTTCGACGCGGTCCTCGTCGACCTACCCGACCCCGACACGCCCGTGCTGGGCCGGCTGTACTCGACCGAGTTCTACGCGCTGGTCGCGCGCGCGCTGGCGCCCGGGGGGCTGATGGTCGTGCAGTCGGGCAGCCCGTTTTCGACGCCGACGGCGTTCTGGCGCACGGTGTCGACGGTTCGGGCCGCCGGCTACGCGGTCACGCCGTACCACGTGCACGTCCCAACCTTCGGTGACTGGGGTTTCGCGCTGGCGAGCCGCGCGGCGACTCCACCCGTACCGACCATGCCCCCCGACGCGCCGCCGCTGCGGTTCCTCAACCAGCAGGTGCTCGACGCCGCGACGGTGTTCTCCGGCGACATCGGGCCCCGCGCTCTGGAGCCATCGACCCTGGAGAATCCGCGCGTCGTCGGGGACATGCGCCACGGGTACGACTAGTTGGGAGCGCCCACGCTTAGCCGTTGTTGCCGGGGCTGCCGGGTTTGCCGGCGCCTCCGCCGGGAGTGCCGCCGCCGGTCGCGCCCCGTCACCGCCATTGCCGCCGCTACCATGACGCCGCACCGCGCAAAAGAGCCCAGCGCTCCTCGAAGGAGAGCGTAATACGCCCTACAATCGTTGTATGACGATGATGAGCTTTCGCGCAGATGACGCCGACGCCGCCGAAGCCGAGCGATGGGCACAACGGCTGCATATCGACAAATCAGAGCTCCTTCGCGATGCGTTGCGCCGCCACTTGGCGGAGCTGTCAGCTGACCAGGACGTGCAAGCTTACGCCGAGCAACCCTTAACTGACGCCGAGAAATCCCCCGCCGACATCGCCGACTGGGGACCTGCCGAGGACTGGGCCGACTGGGCCGATGCGGCGCGGTGAACTCTGGTTCGCCGCAACCCCCGGCGGCGACCGGCCCGTGCTCATCCTGACCAGAGACCCGGTCGCGGACCGGATCGGCGCGGTCGTCGTGGCAGCACTCACCCGCACCCGCAGGGGACTGGTGTCCGAGCTGGAACTGACCCCCGCCGAGGACCACGTGCCCAGCGACTGCGTTGTCAACTTCGACAACATTCACACGCTGCCGCGCACTGCGTTGCGACGCCGCATCACCCGCTTGTCTCCAGCACGATTGCATCAGGCCTGCCGCACCCTGCGGGCAAGCACCGGTTGCTGACAGCTACCCGAGACGGGCAAGACAGACGGTAGTCGCTACCTATCTCGGCGCTGGATCGTCACTCCTCGTCGAGAGCGGCCAGCACCTCGTCGGGAATGTCGGCGTTGGTGTAGACGTCCTGCACGTCGTCGCTTTCTTCGAGCGCGTCGACGAGTCTCATGACCTTCTGCGCGCCCTCGGCGTCGAGCGGAACGGTCACCGACGGCTGGAAGCCCGCCTCCGCGGAGTCGTAGTCGATGCCGGCGTCCTGCAGGGCGGTGCGCACGGCGACGAGATCGGTCGGCTCGGAGATCACCTCGAAGCTGTCGCCGAGGTCGGTGACGTCCTCCGCGCCGGCGTCGAGCACCGCTACCAGGACGTCGTCTTCGGTCAGGCCGTTCTTCTCCAGGATGACCACGCCCTTGCGAGAGAACAGGTAGGCGACCGAGCCGGGATCGGCCATCGTGCCGCCGTTGCGCGTCATCGCCACCCGCACCTCGCTGGCCGCGCGGTTGCGGTTGTCGGTGAGGCACTCGACCAGCACCGCCACCCCGTTGGGCGCGTAGCCCTCATAGGTGATGGTCTGCCAGTCGGCGCCGCCTGCCTCCTCGCCGGCCCCGCGCTTGCGGGCCCGCTCGATGTTTTCGTTGGGCACCGAGCTCTTCTTCGCCTTCTGGATCGCGTCATACAGCGTGGGGTTGCCCGCCGGGTCGCCGCCACCGACGCGGGCCGCAACCTCGATGTTCTTGATCAGCCGGGCGAACATCTTGCCGCGACGGGCGTCGACGACGGCCTTCTTGTGCTTGGTGGTGGCCCACTTGGAATGGCCGCTCATCGCTGTCGTTCCTCTTCTGTTGCTCGTTCGCCTGACGAGTCTACGTTGACGCAGAGCCGCCGAGCGTGGGCGCTAAGTCCGTGATCTGCCTCTCGAATTAGTGCATAGGCCCGACGCTCGGCGTTCCGTGACCTCAAGGCTGGCCGCTCACGATGTCGACGAAGAACTGGTGGACGCGTCGGTCACCGGTCACTTCGGGGTGAAAGGCCGTCGCCAGCATCGGGCCCTGCCGGACCGCGACGGCGTGGCCGGCGGCGCTCGCCAGCACCTGCACGTCGTCCCCAGCCCGCTCGACCCAGGGCGCGCGGATGAACACCGCCCGCACCGGAGAGTCGAAACCCGCGAACGCGACATCGCCCTCGAAGGAGTCAACCTGCCGTCCAAAAGCGTTGCGGCGCACCGTCATATCGATCGCGCGCAGCGGCAGCGCCTGCCTCCCCCGCGCGCCGGCGTCGAGAATCTCGCTGGCCAGCAGGATCATGCCGGCGCACGCGCCATAGGCCGGTAGCCCGTCGGCCAGCCGCCCCCGCAGTGGCTCCAGGAGGTCGAGGTCTACCAGCAGGTGGCTCATGGTGGTGGATTCCCCACCGGGTATGACCAGGCCGTCGACGGCCTCGAGTTCGCTGCGGCGGCGCACCGGCATCGGCTCGGTGCCGGCTTCCCCGAGCGCCGCCAGGTGCTCGCGGGTGTCGCCCTGCAGCGCCAGCACGCCGATCCTCGGAGAGCTCACGTCTTCGTCGACAAGTATCCGCGCGGGAAGCGGGTCAGGCCCTCCTGCATGACGGCCGCGACCATTTCGCCCGACTGGTTGAAGATCTTGCCCTGGCAGAGCGCCCGGCCGCCGCAGGCCGACGGCGAGGACTGGTCATAGAGCAACCACTCGTCGGCCCGGAACACCCGCATGAACCACATCGCATGGTCCAGCGACGCCACCTGGAGATGCTCGCGCTCCTCGAGGTGGGTGACCTGCGCCGACCCCAACAGCGTGAGGTCGCTCATGTAGGCCAGCGCGCAGATGTGCAGCACCGGGTCGTCGGGCAGCGGGTCGTGGTGACGGAACCAGACCTGCTGCTGCGACGCCCTGCCGGGCCGGCGTTCCAGGCGCTCGGGCGGCACGATCCGGATGTCCCACTCCTCGAACTGACGGAAGCCGGCGTCGTCGAAGACCTTCATCGAGCTCAGCCCCGGCAGGCCGTCCGGCGGCGCAGCGGCCGGCATCGCGTCCTGGTGATTGATGCCTTCCTGGTCGGCCTGGAACGACGCCGACATCGAGAAGATGGTCTCGCCGTGCTGGACGGCGTTGACCCGCCTGGTGCAGAACGAGCCGCCGTCGCGGAGGCGCTCGACGAGGAAGACGGTGGGCGCCTTGGCGTCCCCGGGCCGGATGAAGTAGCCGTGCAGCGAGTGCACCAGGTGGCCGGGCTCGACCGTGCGCACCGCCGACACCAGCGACTGGCCGGCCACGTGACCGCCGAACGTGCGCTGGAAATAACCCGAGTCCGGGCTGAAAACGCGCCCGCGGTAAATGTTGACCTCGAGTTGTTCGAGATCGAGGATCTGCTCGATCGACACGCTATGACTGTCTGCTCTTCGCGCGAGCGCTCATCGCAATTCTTACCAGCCGCGCTGGGCCAAGCGATGCGGCTGTGGGATGTCCTCGACGTTGATGCCCACCATAGCCTCGCCCAATCCGCGTGACACCTTGGCGAGCACGTCGGGGTCGTCGTAGAAGGTGGTGGCCTTGACGATCGCGGCGGCGCGGTGCTCGGGGGCGCCGGACTTGAAGATGCCGGAGCCCACGAAGACGCCCTCGGCGCCCAGTTGCATCATCATCGCCGCGTCGGCCGGGGTCGCGATGCCGCCCGCGGTGAACAGCGTGACCGGCAGCTTGCCGGCCCGGGCCACCTCGACGACGAGTTCGTAGGGGGCCTGCAACTCCTTTGCGGCAACGTACAACTCGTCCTCGGACAACGACGTCAGCCGACGGATCTCGCCGCTGATCGCCCGCATGTGGGTGGTCGCGTTGGAGACGTCGCCGGTGCCGGCTTCGCCCTTGGACCGGATCATGGCCGCGCCCTCACCGATGCGGCGCAGGGCCTCGCCGAGGTTGGTCGCCCCGCACACGAAGGGCACGGTGAACTTCCACTTGTCGATGTGGTGGGTGTAGTCGGCGGGAGTCAGCACCTCGGATTCGTCGATGTAGTCCACGCCGAGGCTCTGCAGGATCTGCGCCTCCACGAAATGGCCGATGCGGACCTTGGCCATCACCGGGATGGTGACCGCGTCCTTGATGCCCTCGATCATGTCGGGATCGCTCATCCGCGCCACCCCGCCCTGGGCGCGGATGTCGGCGGGCACGCGTTCCAGCGCCATCACCGCGACTGCGCCGGCGCCCTCCGCGATCCGGGCCTGCTCCGGGGTGACGACGTCCATGATGACGCCGCCTTTGAGCATTTCGGCCATGCCACGTTTGACGCGCGGCGTACCGGTTTGGTTGGCCTGGCTCGACTGTCCGGCGCTCTCCACTACTCTCCTTCACCTCGTCAGTTCGGGCACCAGTCTAGTGGTGCCCGACAAACGAGTTTTCCTCCTCTCACGGTATGCGGGCGCTGGTCGCCTAACAGCATG
Source organism: Mycobacterium sp. (assembly GCA_031292665.1). Taxonomy (GTDB): domain Bacteria; phylum Actinomycetota; class Actinomycetes; order Mycobacteriales; family Mycobacteriaceae; genus Mycobacterium. The sequence goes on from JARLGR010000173.1 coordinate 18,974, forward strand.
CCGCTACTACACTGACCGTCAGCAAACACCTTGGAAACGTTTGGTGGAGACCCCGAGATGCTGCCGGGCAGGTCATAGGGTCGCTGCCGGACTGCCCGATGGTCTGGGCGTGTTAGCGCGGTGGGGGCGACCGAGGAAGGCCCGGAGAGATGAGCGTAACGCTGAATTTCGCCGTGTTGCCGCCGGAACTGGCCTCGGCGCGCATCTTCGCCGGTGTGGGCCCAAGCCCGATGCTGGCGGCAGCTGCGGCCTGGGACGGGGTAGCCGAGGAGTTGCACGCCGCGGCACGCTCGTTGGCAGCCATGATCTCTGAACTGGCCGGCGAGGTCTGGCGGGGCCCCGCAGCGCGGGCGATGACGCGCGCGACTGACCCTTATTTGACGTGGTTGAACGCGGCGGCGGGCCGAGCTGAGCAGACGGCCACCCAGGCCCGGTTAGCGACGCGCGCCTTCGACACTGCCCTGGCCGCCACTCTGGATCCGTTTGTGGTAGCCGCCAACCGGAATCAGCTGGTGTCGTTGGCAAAGTCAAACCTGCTGGGTCAGAACGCCCCAGCGATCGCGGCAACCGAGGCCGAATATGAGCAGATGTGGGCGCGGGACGTGGCCGCGATGTCAGGCTATTACGCCGACGCATCAGCGGCGTTCGCGCAATTGACCCCGTGGCAGGAACTGGACACCGGCACCTTCAATGTGGGAAAGGGAAACATCGGCGTCGACAACATCGGGAAGGGAAACATCGGGAACGCAAACATCGGCATCGGAAATCACCACACCGGAAATGTCGGCATCAACAACATCGGCAACGGAAACATCGGCATCGACAACATCGGCAATGGAAACATCGGCATCGGGAACACCGGCCGCGGTCTCATCGGCTTCGGAATCCCCGGTAACGGAAACGTCGGCGTGCTGCTCGTTAACGAGAACCGGGTGGGTGCCGGCGGTCCGGGGCAAACAGCGTTGATCATGGGTGGCACCGGCTTGAACCCGCTACCTGCGACCATCGACATCGCAACCGCCGAGAACTTCATCACCCCCACTCATCCCACGTACACCGCGCAGTTCCTGGTGACACCCGAGAAGCTTTTCCCGCTCACCGGCTTGGGCAGCCTGACCTTCGACGCGTCCGTGGCCCAGGGCGTCACGAACCTGAACACCGCGATCATGGCGCAACAGGCTCCGGGACACCACACCACCGTTTTCGGCGTCTCCCAAAGCGCCACGATCGCCACCCTCGAAATGCGCCATCTGGAAACCTTGCCGCCCGGCCAACGGCCGGGGCCGGACGAGCTGTCCTTCGTGCTGATCGGCAATCCCGACCGGCCCGACGGCGGGATCCTCGCGCGCCTGCCCGGTATCTCTATACCGTTTCTGGGTTTCACGACTTACGGCGCGACTCCCACCAACGCCTACCCGACCATCGATTACGCAATCCAGTACGACGGTGTCGCCGACTTTCCGCAGTACCCGATCGACGTCTTCGCGGACGCCAACGCCATCGCGGGCTTCGTATTTCTGCACCCCGCGTATAGCTCGGTAACGTCCAGCCAGATCGCGTCAGGTGTGGTCGAGCCGGTGTCTCCGACAGACACCGAGACCACCTACATCCTCATTCCCACCCAGAACCTGCCGTTGCTAGACCCGCTGCGCGCCATTCCCGTGGTGGGAAAACCACTGGCCGACTTAGTCCAGCCGGACCTGCGCGTGCTTGTCGAGCTGGGCTACGACCGCACCGCCTATCAGGATCTGCCCACACCGTTCGGCTTGTTCCCTACGGTCGATCCGGGCACCGTCGCCGCCGAGTTGCAGCAGGGGGCCGTGCAAGGAGTCAACGACGCTCTGACGGACGTGGGAGTGCTGCCGCCGGCATTCCCCTGATTTCCCTGGCGGACGGGCCGATCAGCGGATCGACTGCGGCGGGCCGGGCGCCCGGGCGCCGGCCAACTCGGCGGCTTCGCTGAGCAGTTCGGACAGCTGCAGGGGGTACACGGTCTGGCCGGCGGCGTCGAGCCCGGCGATATCGTCAGTATCACACCAGCGGTGGCCGTGGATGTAGCAGCGCTCCAACTCGGTGCGGCCCGCGCAGGACGGCTCGAACCGGCGGGTGCGGTGGACAAAGAAGAACTCCTCGCTGTCGATCAGCGAGCCGTTGAACTCGAAGACGTGGTCACGCCGCCAGACGGGTCCGACCATCTCGGCCGCCGCGACCCGTAGACCGGTCTCCTCGGCCAGCTCCCGCGCGGCGGCCTCGGCCAGCCGCTCCCCTGCGCGCACTTCGCCGCCGACGGTGAACCACCACTTCGGCGGGTCGGCGTCGGTGATCGCCGGATCCGACCCGCACAGGAGGAGCACCGCGCCGGTCTCGTCGAGCAGCACTACCCGCGCCGACGTGCGGTGATTGAGCACGCCTGGCGCGCTGTGGGCCAACGCGTGGGGCCGCTCGACGATCTCGAAATAGCTTGGCAGCGAGGCGGTCCCGCCCAGCCGGAAGAGTCGCACCAGGCGGCGCTCCGCCAGCGCGAGCGTGTCGCGGACGGCGTCGTTGTGGAAGCGCCGGCCCAACAGCACCCGGGCCTCGGCGTCGGCCAACTCGGCGATCAGGCCCGCCGGCAGCGACGCCGGATCAACCATCGCCAACGCCGCGGAGAGCTCGTTTTCCGCGGTCTCGCGCGCATGCCGGGGCGCGCACTCGGCGGCGTCGGCCAGCGCCGCCAACCGCCTGCCCTCCAAAGCACCGCCGTAAGCGTCGATCGCCACCGCACGCGCCACCACCGCGCGCCGCGCCAGCGCACCGTCCAGCGCCTGCCAG
>JARLGR010000174.1 GCA_031292665.1 Mycobacterium sp.
CTGAAATTCGACTCGATTCTGGGCCGGCTGCCCTACGACGTCAGCCTGGAAGGTGACGACACCATCGTGGTGGGCAACCACAGGATCAAGGCGCTGGAGGTCAAGGAGGGCCCGGCGGCGTTGCCGTGGGGCGACCTGGGCGTCGACGTCGTCGTCGAATCCACCGGTCACTTCAACGACGCGGCCAAGGCCAAAGGGCACCTGCAGGCCGGCGCCAAGAAAGTGATCATCTCCGCGCCCGCCACCGACCCCGATATCACCATCGTTCTGGGGGTCAACGAGGACAAGTACGACGGCAGCCAGAACATCATCTCCAACGCGTCGTGCACGACCAACTGCCTGGCGCCGGTGACCAAGGTCCTGCAGGACGAATTCGGCATCGTCCGCGGCCTGATGACCACCATCCACGCCTACACCCAGGACCAGAACCTGCAGGACGGCCCGCACAAAGATCTGCGGCGCGCGCGTGCGGCGGCGCTGAACATCGTGCCGACCTCCACCGGTGCGGCCAAGGCGATCGGCCTGGTGATGCCCGAACTCAAGGGCAAGCTCGACGGTTACGCGCTGCGGGTGCCGATTCCCACCGGGTCGGTCACCGACCTGACCGTCGAACTGTCCAAGGCCGCCGGGGCCGAGGAGATCAATGCGGCGTTCAAGGCCGCCGCCGAGGGCAGGCTCAGGGGGATCCTGAAGTACTACGACGCCCCGATTGTCTCCAGTGACATCGTCACCGATCCGCACAGCTCGATCTTCGACTCCGGGTTGACGAAGGTGATCGACAACCAGGCCAAGGTCGTCTCCTGGTACGACAACGAGTGGGGCTACTCCAACCGCCTCGTCGACCTGGTCGCCCTGGTCGGCAAGTCACTGTAGACCGTGTCGATCTACACTCTCGGAGAGCTTCTCGCCGAAGGGGTTTCGGGGCGCGCCGTCCTGGTGCGCTCGGACCTCAATGTGCCGCTCGACGAGGACGGCGCCATCACCGACCCCGGCCGGATCGTCGCTTCGGCGCCGACACTCAAGGCGCTTCTCGAGGCCGGCGCCAAGGTGGTGGTCGCCGCGCATCTGGGTCGCCCGAAAAACGGGCCCGACCCGAAGTTGTCGCTGGCGCCGGTCGCCGCGGCGCTCGGCGAGCAGCTGGGCCGGCACGTGCAATTGGCCGGCGACCCCGATCGTTCCCCTGTCGGCGCCGACGCGCTGGCGCGCGCCGAGGGGCTCACCGACGGTGACGTCCTGCTGCTGGAGAACATCCGCTTCGACCCGCGCGAAACCAGCAAGGACGACGGCGAGCGCCTCGCGCTGGCCCGGCAGCTGGCCGAATTGGTCTCGCCGGGTGGCGCTTTCGTCTCCGACGGCTTCGGGGTGGTGCACCGCAAGCAGGCCTCGGTGTACGACGTCGCCACGCTGTTGCCGCACTACGCCGGGACGCTGGTGGCCGACGAGGTGCGGGTTCTCGAGCAGTTGACCAGCTCGACCGAGCGGCCCTACGCGGTGGTCCTCGGCGGCTCGAAGGTGTCCGACAAGCTCGGCGTCATCGAACAGCTGGCGACCAACGCCGACAGCATCGTGATCGGCGGCGGCATGTGTTTCACTTTCCTTGCCGCCCAAGGCCTCTCGGTCGGCAAGTCGCTGCTGGAGACGGAGATGATCGATACTTGCCGTCGGCTGCTGGACACCTACCACGACGTCCTTCGCCTGCCGGTGGACATCGTGGTGGCGGAGGAGTTCGCCGCCGACTCCCCGCCGGAGATCGTCGCCGCCGACGCGATCCCCGAGGGGGGGATAGGTCTGGACATCGGGCCGGGATCGGTGAAGCGGTTCACGACGCTGCTGGCGAACGCCAAGACCGTCTTCTGGAACGGCCCGATGGGCGTCTTCGAGTTCCCGGCATTTGCCCAGGGCACCAAGGGTGTCGCCGAGGCGATCGCCGCAGCGACCGGCAAGGGCGCCTTCAGCGTGGTCGGCGGCGGCGACTCCGCGGCCGCGGTGCGCGCCCTCGGTATCCCGGAGACCGCCTTCTCGCACATCTCCACCGGCGGGGGAGCGTCGCTGGAATTCCTGGAAGGCAAGACACTTCCGGGCATCGAGGTCCTTGGTCGGCCCCAGCCGACCGGAGGGGACTCATGAGCCGCAAGCCGCTGATCGCCGGCAACTGGAAGATGAACCTCAATCACTTCGAGGCGATCGCGCTGGTGCAAAAGATCGCCTTCGCGTTGCCGGACAAGTACTACGACAAGGTCGACGTCACGGTGTTGCCGCCGTTCACCGACTTGCGCAGCGTGCAAACCCTGGTCGACGGCGACAGGCTGCGGCTGACCTACGGTGCCCAGGATCTGTCGAAGCACGACTCGGGGGCCTACACCGGCGAGGTCAGCGGCGCCTTACTGGCCAAGCTGGGCTGCAGCTTCGTGGTCGTCGGCCACTCCGAGCGGCGTACATACCACAACGAGGACGACGCGCTGGTGGCCGCCAAGGCCGCCGCCGCGCTGAAGCACGAACTGACCCCCATCGTCTGCATCGGCGAGCACCTCGACGTTCGCGAGGCGGGCAACCACGTCGACCACAACGTGGAGCAACTGCGCGGATCGCTGGCCGGCCTGTCCGCCGAGCAGATTGCCACCGTCGTCATCGCCTACGAACCCGTGTGGGCGATCGGCACCGGGCGCGTCGCCAGCGCCGGCGACGCCCAGGAGGTGTGTTCGGCCATCCGCAAGGAGCTCGCGGCCCTGGCGTCACCGCAGGTCGCGGACAGCGTGCGGGTGCTGTACGGCGGCTCGGTGAACGCCAAGAACATCGGCGACCTCATCGCCCGCGACGACGTCGACGGGGCGTTGGTCGGCGGGGCCTCCCTGGACGGCGAGCAGTTCGCGACGCTGGCGGCGATCGCCGCCGGCGGGCCGCTGCCATGACACCACGGCACCACCGGTAGGCTTGCGGTCATGCAATTGACCCTGCAGATCACTCTGGTGGTCACCAGCGTGCTGGTGGTGTTGCTGGTGCTGCTGCACCGTGCCAAGGGTGGCGGCCTGTCGACGCTGTTCGGCGGCGGCGTGCAGTCCAGCCTGTCCGGGTCGACGGTGGTGGAGAAGAACCTCGACCGGCTGACGCTGTTCATCACCGGCATCTGGCTGGTGTCCATCGTCGGCGTGGAGCTTTTGATCAAGTACCGCTGACCACTCGGCGGGCGGTCCACGCGATCCGCACCGATACTGGGATTCATGGTCGAGGTTTCTGATACCGCGCTGGAGCCGATCGGTGCCGTCCAGCGCACCCTGGTCGGTCGCGAGGCGACGGAGCCGATGCGGGCCGACATCCGGCTGCTGGGCACCATCCTCGGCGACACCGTGCGCGAGCAGAACGGCGACGAGGTCTTCGACCTCGTGGAACGTGCCCGGGTGGAATCGTTTCAGGTGCGCCACTCCCAGATCGATCGGGCGCAGATGTCGCAAATGTTTGAGGGCATCGACATCCATCGGGCGATCCCGGTCATCCGCGCGTTCAGCCATTTCGCGCTGCTGGCCAACGTGGCCGAAGACATCCACCGGGAACGCCGGCGCGCCATTCACGTCGGCGCCGGCGAGCCGCCCCAGGACAGCACGCTGGCCGCAACCTACGCGAAACTCGATCGTGCCCAGCTGGATTCGGCCACGGTCGCCGACGCGTTGCAGGGTGCCCTGGTCTCCCCGGTGATCACCGCCCATCCCACCGAGACCCGTCGGCGCACCGTTTTCGTCACCCAGCACCGGATCACCGAGTTGATGCGGCTGCATGCCGAAGGGCACACCGAAACCGACGACGGCCGCAACATCGAACTCGAGTTGCGCCGCCAGGTCCTCACGCTGTGGCAGACCGCGCTGCTCCGGTTGTCCCGGCTGCAGATCACCGACGAGATCGAGGTCGGCCTGCGCTATTACCCCGCCGCGTTCTTCACGGTGATCCCGCAGGTCAACGCCGAGGTTCGGGAGGCGTTGCGGGCTCGCTGGCCCGACGCCGATCTGCTCTGCGGGCCGATCCTGCAACCCGGATCCTGGATCGGCGGCGACCGCGACGGAAACCCCAACGTGACGGCCGACGTGGTGCGGCTGGCCACCGGCAGCGCCGCGTTCACCGCGCTGTCGCACTACCTGGCCGAACTCACCGCTCTCGAGCAGGAGCTGACGATGTCCGCGCGACTCCTCTCCGTCACCCCTGAGCTGGCCGCACTGGCCGAGGGCTGCCAGGAGATTGCCCGCGCCGACGAGCCGTACCGGCGGGCGCTGCGGGTGATCCGCGGCCGGCTCACCGCGACCGCCGCCGCCATCTTGGACCGGCAACCGCAGCACCAGCTGGACCTGGGCTTGCCGCCGTACGCGACGCCGGCCGAACTGCAGACCGATCTCGATACGATCGACGAGTCACTGCGCACCCACGGCAGTGCGCTGTTGGCCGACGATCGGCTGGCCTTGCTACGAGAAGGCGTGCGCGTCTTCGGTTTTCATTTATGCGGCCTGGATATGCGGCAAAACTCCGACGTGCACGAAGAGGTTGTCAGCGAGCTGCTGGCGTGGGCCGGGGTGCACCCGGACTACGGTTCGTTGCCCGAAGACGAGCGGGTCGCGCTGCTGGCGGGGGAACTGAGCACCCGCCGCCCGCTGGTCGGTGACCACGCGCAATTGTCCGACCTGGCCCGCAGCGAGCTCGACGTCGTCGAGGCCGCCGCGCACGCCGTCGAGCGCTACGGTCCCGCCGCGGTGCCCATCTACATCATCTCGATGTGCCGCTCAGTCTCTGACGTCTTGGAGGCCGCGATCCTGCTGAAAGAGGCCGGCTTGTTGGACGCCTCCGGGCCGGAACCGTACTGTCCGGTGGCCATCTCACCGCTCTTCGAGACGATCGACGATCTGCACAACGCCGCGGCGATCCTGCACGCGATGCTAGAACTTCCCCTCTACCGAACGATCGTTGCCGCCCGCGGCGAATGGCAAGAAGTGATGCTCGGTTACTCCGACTCCAATAAGGATGGCGGGTACCTGGCCGCCAACTGGGCGGTCTACCGGGCCGAGCTGGCCCTGGTCGAAGTGGCCCGCAAAACCGGGATCCGGTTGCGGCTCTTCCACGGTCGTGGCGGTACCGTCGGCCGCGGTGGCGGCCCGAGCTACCAAGCCATCCTGGCGCAACCACCGGGCGCGGTGAACGGCTCGCTGCGCCTCACCGAGCAAGGTGAGGTGATCGCCGCCAAATACGCCGAACCGCAGACGGCACGACGCAATCTGGAAAGCTTGCTGGCCGCCACGCTGGAGTCCACGCTGCTGGATGTGGAGGGCCTGGGCGATGCCGCGGAGCCGGCCTACGCGGTGCTCGATGAAGTGGCCACTCTCGCGCAGCGCGCTTACGCCGAATTGGTCCATGACACAACGGGTTTCGTCGAGTACTTCATTGCGTCCACACCCGTCAGCGAGATCGGGTCGCTGAACATCGGCAGCCGGCCGACGTCACGCAAGCCCACCTCCTCGATCGCCGACCTGCGTGCCATCCCGTGGGTGCTGGCCTGGAGCCAGTCGCGGGTGATGCTGCCGGGCTGGTACGGCACCGGGTCGGCGTTCGAGCAGTGGATCAAGGCCGGACCGGAGAGCGAAGCCCAGCGGGTGGAGACGCTGCACGACCTGTATGAGCGGTGGCCGTTCTTCCGCAGCGTGCTGTCCAACCTGGCGCAGGTGCTGGCCAAGAGCGATCTGGGCCTGGCGGCCCGCTACGCCGAGCTGGTGGCCGACGAGGAGTTGCGGCACCGCGTCTTCGACAAGATCGTCGACGAGCACCGGCGGACCATCGACATGCACAAGCTCATCACGGGCCACGACGACCTGCTCGCGGACAACCCCGCCCTGGCCCGTTCGGTGTTCAATCGCTTCCCGTATCTCGAGCCGCTCAACCACTTGCAGGTCGAGTTGCTGCGGCGCTACCGCTCGGGCGACGACGACGAGTTGGTGCAACGCGGCATCCTGTTGACGATGAACGGCCTGGCGAGCGCATTACGTAACAGCGGCTGAAGGGAACTCCCGGGTACAGGCCGGTTGGGGAGGGAGTCTCATGTCGGACAACGCGTCGCCTGTCACTCCGGCGCAGGTGGTCCAGAACAGCGTCTTCGAACGACTCGCGCGCGCCGGGTTTGTCGTGAACGGGCTGCTGCACCTGATCGTCGGTTACCTCGCCATCCGGATCGCTCTCGGCGACGGCGGCACCGCCGATCAAACCGGGGCCCTGGCGACATTGGCGGCGAAACCGGGCGGTCCCGTCATCCTCTGGTTTGCCGCAACCGCCCTCCTGATGCTCGGCCTTTGGCGGCTGGTCGAGACGGCCCTCGGTCGATCGAGCGACCGCAAGTCGGAGGGCCCGCCGCCGACAGCGCCCGACCGGGCGAAGGCCTTCGGCCTGGCGGCGGTCTGCGTGGCGTTCGCCCACTCTGCGTTCGGATTCGCGCGGGGTGCCGGAAAGTCGGCCGGTCAACAGAACTCGAGCATCAGCGCACGCCTGATGGAGACCACCGCCGGAACCATCGCGTTCATCGCCTGCGGCGCGATCATCGTCGCGGTGGGCGGCTACCACGTCTACAAGGGAGCCAGCGGCAACTTCGTCGACGATCTCGAGGGCGAGTCGGGTGATCTGGTAAGACGGCTCGGCGTGGCGGGCTACATCGCCAAAGGCGTGGTAATCGCCGGCACCGGCGCACTGGTGGTCGTGGCCGCGTGCCGCTCGGAACCGAAGAGGGCCACCGGGCTCGACGGGGCGCTCAGAACGCTCGGGGCTCACCCCTACGGAGCGGCGCTGCTGATCGCCGCCGGGTTGGGGATCATCACCTATGGCCTGTATAGCTTCGCCATGGCCCGATCGACCAGAATGTAACGCGCAACCCGCTTTACTGCACGGTCCGGTTCCGCAGCCTGTCGAGCACACCGCGCACCGCGTTTTCGGTGGCCGACAGGGGCGACATCACGATGTCGCCGATCTTGATCATGTCGTCGAAGCGCGCGACGACGGCCTCCACCGGTTCGACCAGCACGATCAGCCGCTTCGCGAGTTCGTCCAGGCTGGACAGCGTGCCGTCCAGGTGATCCAGGCCCTTCCCCAAGCGTTCGACCGTGGCGTTGAGGGCCGACAGCGAACTGCTGAGTTCCGTCACCGTCTGGCTCAGGCCATCGAGCACGTCTTCGACCTGTTCCACCGTCTTGTCGGCGTTCAACGCCGCCTGGGTGAGGGTCTTGATGCGGCTGCGCTCGTGCCCGCTGCCCACGGTCCTGTCGGCCATGACGCTAATTATGACCCCGGTCGGGCGGGAAGTTGCGCCGCGGCCTCCTCGTCGAGCAGCCAAAGGGTGGTCTCGAGCCCCACCGCCCCGGCGGCCGGGACGGAGACCGGCGGGGCGCCCCCGACGGCGGCGGCCACCGCGTCGGCTTTCCCCGACCCCGAAACCATCAGCCAGACCTCCCGGGACCGCCGAACGGCAGGAAGTGTCAGTGTGATTCGTTGGGGTGGCGGTTTGGGGGAGTCCTCGACCGCGACCACCATGCGGGTGGTTTCCAGCACGGCCGGGGTGTCGGGAAACAGAGAGTTGATGTGGCCCTCAGGCCCCATCCCCAGCAGGTGGACATCGAAGTTCGGCGCCGGCTGGCCGGGTTCGGCGTTGGCCGCCAACAACTGCTCGTAGGCCAGTGCCGCGGCCGCGAGATCGGTGCCGAACGCGCCGTCACTGGCCGGCATCGGGTGCACCTGGCTCGACGGGATGTCGACCCTGTCGAGCAACGCCTCGCGGGCCTGCTTGTCGTTGCGCTCGTCGTCATCTTCCGGAACGTAGCGTTCGTCGCCCCAGAACAGATGCACCTTCGACCAGTCGATCTCGCGTCCCGCCGTGGCGAGGGACCGCAGCAGGCCGATGCCGTTGCCGCCGCCGGTCAGCACGATCAGCGCTCGGCCGCGGGCCGCGACGGCGGTCGCAATGGTGTCGACCAGTCGCCTGGCTGCGGCCCCGACCAGGGTCTGGGTTTCCGGGAAAATCTCGACGACGGTGCTCACACGTACTGCACTTTCTCAATGCCCTCGAGCGCTCTTTGGTAGATCTCGTCGGCATCCAGCCGTCGCAGGTCTTCGGCGAGGCACTCACCGGTTTCCCTGCGCGCCAACGGAAGCAGGGCATCCGGCTTGGCCGTCCGACTCAGTGTGGCCGTCCTGCCTTCTTGAGGCCGGCTCAATACGATGGTCTCGCTGTTACGTACCAGCTCGACCTTGAGCTCGCCGACCGCACGGCACACCGGGCCATCGATCCGGCTGGCCAGCCAGCCCGCGAGGATGTCAAGGGCAGGTTCGGTTTTCAAACCGGAAACCAGTGCCGACTCGATCGGTTCGTGGGGCGGCTGGTCGACGGCGGAGGTGAGTAGTGCCCGCCAGTAGGTGATGCGGGCCCAGGCCAGATCGGTGTCACCGGCAGTGTACCCGGGTAGTCGGCTCTTGATCGCCGACAAGGGATCGATGCCGTTGGTGGCGTCAGTGATGCGCCGAATTGCCAACTTGCCCAACGGGTCTTGGGCAGGCACCGCCGGGGCGACGTCGGGCCACCACGCCACCACCGGGATGTCGGGCAGCAGAAAGGGGATGACCACGCTGGCGGCGTGGCCGGACAGTGGCCCGGACAGCCGCAGTATCACGACCTCGCTGGCGCCGGTGTCGCCGCCGGCGCGCAGTTGTGCGTCCAAGCGTGCTTCGTCGGCGTACGCATCGCCTCTCGTCGTGACGATGATCCGGCTGGGATGTTCATGGCTGGCATTGTTGGCCGCTTCGATGGACTCTTCCAGCACGGCGTCGCTCTCCGGCGCGATGATCAGCGTCAGTACCCGGCCCATCGTGACAGCGCCGACTTTTTCGCGCAGTTCGTCGAGCTTCTTGTTGACCGCCGTGGTGCTGGTGCCCGGCATGTCGACGATCATCAGGGCCGCCGCCATTCCCGGCCCGTGCGGCGCAGCATGTCGAACGACGACTCGGGACCCCAGGTGCCGGCCTCATAGGGGTCCGGCTTACCATCTGCTGCCCAGTTATCGAGGACAGGATCGAGTATTTCCCAAGCCAATTCGACCTCCGCATTAACCGGAAACAGGGACGGCTCACCCAGCAGCACGTCAAGGATCAACTGTTCGTAGGCCTCCGGCGATTCTTCGGCGAACGCCGAACCGTAGGAGAAGTCCATGTTGACATCGCGGACCTCCATTGCGGTGCCCGGCACCTTGGAGCCGAACCGCAGCGTGATGCCCTCGTCGGGCTGCACCCGGATGACCATGGCGTTGGTGCCCAGCTCGTCGGTCATCGTGGCGTCGAACGGCAGATGCGGCGCGCGTTTGAAGATCAGGGCGATTTCGGTCACCCTGCGGCCCAGACGTTTCCCCGTTCGCAGGTAGAACGGCACACCCGCCCAGCGGCGGGTATCGACCTCGAGCGTGATGGCGGCGAACGTCTCGGTGGCGGAGTCCTTGGAGAACCCTTCTTCGTCAAGCAGCCCGCAGACTTTATCCCCGCCCTGCCAGCCCGCGGTGTATTGGCCGCGGCTGGTGGTCTCGTCGAGCGGCTCTGCGAGTTGCGTTGCCGACAGCACCTTGATCTTCTCGGTCTGCAACGACGTCGGCTTGAAGCTGACCGGCTCTTCCATTGCGGTCAGCGCCAGCAGTTGCATCAGATGGTTCTGGATGACATCGCGGGCGGCACCGATGCCGTCGTAGTAGCCGGCCCGTCCGCCCAGTCCGATGTCTTCGGCCATGGTGATTTGCACATGGTCGACGTAGTGCGCGTTCCAGATCGGGTCGAACAACTGATTGGCGAACCGCAACGCCAGGATGTTGCGCACCGTCTCTTTGCCCAGGTAGTGGTCGATCCGGAAAACCGCTTCCTCCGGGAAGACGGCGTTGACCGCCTTGTTCAGCGCTTGCGCGCTTTCCAGGTCATGGCCGAACGGTTTCTCGATGACCACTCGGCTCCACCTGTCGCCCTGCGGGCGGGCCAAGCCGGACTTGTGTAGCTGTTCGCACACCACCGGGAAGGACTTGGGCGGGATGGCTAGGTAGAAGGCGTGATTGCCGCCGGTGCCGCGCTCGGCGTCGAGCTTCTCCAGTGTTTCGGCGAGCCGGGCAAACGACTCGTCGTCGTCGAAAGAGCCTGGCACGAAACGGAATCCCTCGGCCAGCCGCTCCCAGTTCTCCTGCCGGAACGGTGTGCGGCAGTGGTCTTTGACCGCCTGGTGGACCACCTTGCTGAAATCCTCGGTGTCCCAGTCCCGGCGGGCGAAGCCCACCAGGGCGAAGGTAGGTGGCAACAGCCCGCGATTGGCCAGGTCGTAGACGGCGGGCATCACCTTCTTGCGGGCCAGGTCGCCGGTGACGCCGAAGATCACCATGCCGCACGGGCCGGCGATCCTGGGCAGCCGCTTGTCCCGCTTGTCTCGTAACGGGTTATGCCATTGTGTAGCAGTGCGAGCCGGACTCATTTGGCGGCGGAACCCAGCTGTTTCTGCGTTTCCTCCAGCAGCTGGGTCCAGGAATCCACAAACTTCTCGACGCCTTCGTTCTCGAGAACCACGAACACGTCTGGCAAGTCGATCCCTGTCGCCGCCAGCTTGTCGAACACCTCCTGGGCGGCAGAAGCGGTGCCGGTGACCGTGTCACCTTTGATGACACCGTGATCGGCGACGGCGTCAATCGTCTTCTCCGGCATGGTGTTTACCGTGTTCGGCGCGACCAGCTCGGTGACGTAGAGGGTGTCGGAGTAGTCGGGGTTCTTGACGCCGGTCGACGCCCACAGCGGACGCTGCACGCAGGCTCCGTCGGCCTTGAGCGCCTCATACCGATCGCCGCCTTCAAAGACTTCCTGGTAGGCCGCGTAGGCCAGCTGCGCGTTGGCGACGCCGGCTTTGCCCCGCAAGCCCAGCGCCTGTTCGGAGCCGATCTTTTCCAGCCGCTTGTCGATCTCGGTGTCCACGCGGGAAACGAAAAACGATGCGACGGAATGGATTTTGGACAGGTCGTGTCCGGCTTCGCGGGCCTTTTCCAGCCCGGCCAGGTAGGCGTCCATCACCTCGCGGTGTCGTTCGACGGAGAAGATCAAGGTGACGTTGACCGAAATCCCTTCCGCCAGAGCGGCGGTGATGGCCGGCAGGCCCGCCCTGGTGGCCGGGATCTTGATGAGCAGGTTCGGGCGGTCGACGATCTTCCACAGTTCGACGGCCTGCGCGATGGTCTTGTCGGTCTCGTTGGCCAGGCGCGGGTCGACCTCGATCGACACCCGGCCGTCGACACCGTCGGAGGCCTCCCACTCACGCGCCAGCACGTCGCATGCGTTGCGCACGTCGTCGGTGGTGACGGTGCGTATGGTGGCATCGACGTCGGCGCCCCGCTCGGCGAGCTCGGCGATCTGGCCGTCGTAGGCGTCGCCTTCGGCGAGCGCCTTCTGGAAGATCGACGGGTTGGTGGTCACGCCGACGACACTCTTGGTGTCGATCATCTCCTGCAGGTTGCCCGACTGCAGCCGGTCCCGCGACAAGTCGTCCAGCCAAACGGATACTCCCGCGGCGCTGAGCGCCGCGAGGTTAGGGTTCTGACTGGTCATGTGAATCACCCTTTCTCAGTTATCCAGTGCTCGTTCCGCGGCGTCTGCGACGGCCTCTGCGGTGAAGCCGAACTCACGGAACAATGTCTTGGCGTCCGCCGATTCCCCGTAGTGCTCGAGTGACACGATCTCCCCGGTGTCGCCGACCAGCTTGTGCCAGCATTGCGCGACTCCGGCCTCGACAGCGACCCGCGCGGACACCGACGGGGGCAGCACGCTGTCGCGGTACTCGTACGGTTGGGACTCGAACCACTCCACGCACGGCATCGACACCACCCGCGCGACGATGTCCTTGTCCACCAACAACTTCTGTGCCGCGACGGCGAGCTGAACCTCGGAGCCGGTGGCGATCAGCACGACGTCGGGCTCGTCGCCGCCTTCCGAGCCGCCTTCGTCACCCAGGATGTAACCGCCGCGCGCGACCCCCTCGGCGTTGGTGCCCTCCAGCACCGGCACACCTTGGCGGGTCAGGATCAGCCCCACCGGACCGCTGCCGTTGCCGCGGGCCAGGATGGTGTGCCAGGCATAGGCCGTCTCATTGGCGTCGGCCGGTCGCACCACCGACAGCTTGGGGATGGCGCGCAGCGCCGAAAGGTGTTCGATCGGCTGGTGGGTGGGGCCGTCCTCGCCCAGCCCGATCGAATCGTGGGTCCACACGTAGATGGTGTCGATATCCATGAGCGCGGCCAGCCGCACCGCCGGCCGCATGTAGTCGGAGAACGTCAGGAACGTGCCGCCATAGGCGCGAGTGGGGCCGTGCAGCACGATGCCGGACAGGATGGAACCCATCGCATGCTCCCGGATACCGAAGTGCAGCGTGCGGCCGTACCAGTGCGCGGTGTACTCCTTGGTCGAAATCGACGGCGGGCCAAAGGAGTCGGCGCCCTTCATGGTTGTGTCGTTGCTGCCGGCCAGGTCGGCCGATCCGCCCCACAACTCGGGCAGCTTCGGTCCCACCGCCGATAGCACCTCACCGGAGGCGGCGCGGGTGGCCAGCGCTTTGGACCCCGGTTCCCAGAAAGGGATGTCGGCGTCCCACCCGTCGGGCAGATCCCCGGCGGTCAACCGGTCCAGCAGCGCCTTGCGGTCGGGTTCGCGTTGCGCCCAGGCGTCGAAGTCCTTCTGCCACTTCTCGTGCGCTTCCTTGCCGCGGTCGACCAGCTTGCGGGTGTGGGCGATGACCTCGTCGCTCACCTCGAACTTCTTGTCGGGATCGAAGCCGAGAATCTTCTTGACTGCCGCCACTTCGTCGTCGCCCAGCGCCGCCCCGTGCGCCTTGCCGGTGTTCATCAGGTTGGGTGCGGGATAGCCGATGATGGTGCGCAACTCGATGAACGACGGCCGGTCGGTGACGGCCTTCGCGTTGGCGATGGCCTCTTCGATGGCCGCGACGTTCTCGCCGCCCTCCACCTTCTGCACGTGCCAGCCGTAGGCCTCGTAGCGCGCAGCGGTGTCCTCGCACAGCGCGATGTTGGTGTCGTCCTCGATCGAGATCTCGTTGTGGTCGTAGAACGCGATGAGATTGCCCAGCTGCTGCACGGCCGCCAGTGACGACGCCTCGGACGTTATGCCTTCCTCGATGTCACCGTCGGAGGCGATGACGTAGATGAAGTGGTCGAACGGGCTGGTGCCCGGTTCGGCGTCCGGATGGAACAGGCCGCGCTCATAACGCGCCGCCATCGCCATGCCGACGGCGGACGCCAGGCCCTGGCCGAGCGGCCCCGTGGTGATCTCGACGCCCTCGGTGTGCCGGAACTCCGGGTGCCCGGGGGTCTTAGAGCCCCAGGTGCGCAGCGACTCGATGTCGGACAGCTCCAGACCGAACCCGCCCAGGTAGAGCTGTAGGTACAGGGTCAGGCTGCTGTGTCCGCACGACAAGATGAACCGGTCGCGGCCCAGCCAGTGCGTGTCGCCGGGATCGTGGCGCATCGCGCGCTGGAACAAGGTGTAGGCCAGCGGCGCCAGGCTCATCGCGGTCCCGGGGTGCCCGTTGCCGACCTTTTGCACCGCGTCGGCGGCCAGCACCCGGATCGTGTCGACGGCCGCTGAGTCGATCTCGGTCCAGTCGTCGGGGAGGTGCGGTTGGGTGAGCGTGGAGATCTCTTCGAGTGTGGTCACAGACTCAGTCCTTGGGTCATCGAGCTGGATCGAATCCCACCCTAGTGCGGGAGTGCCGGCTTATGCAGTGCAGGCTGACGGGTACCCACGGCGGGGCGTTGTGAAAAACAGCGAAAATTACCCGTTGGTTGCCGGCGCTTTGCAATCCGTTCGGAATCTTCGGAAGAATCCTCGTCGATGGACCCCTGCGGGCAGGCGGCTGCCGGTGCGCGGTCTACCATCGTGCGTAGTAGATGCTGCGCGCTAGTGCGATCCCGAGGAGTTGATGCGTGAGCGTTCGCGGGCGCGTCGCGCCAGGCCGGGTGCAGGGCCGCGTACAGGCCACCGTGCTGGCTTACCTGGCGTTGACCAAACCGCGCGTCATCGAACTCCTGCTCGTCACCGCGATTCCCGCGATGCTGCTCGCCCACCGCGGCACCGTGCACCCGCTGCTGATCGTCAACACGTTGATCGGCGGGATGCTGGCCGCCGGGGGCGCCAACACCTTGAATTGCGTGGCCGACGCCGACATCGACAAGGTGATGAAGCGGACCGCGCGCAGGCCGTTGGCCCGCGCCGCGGTCCCGGCGCGCAACGCCCTGGTGTTCGGGCTGGTGCTCACCGCGGTGTCGTTCTGCTGGCTCTGGTGGACGACGAATCTTTTGTCGGGGCTGCTGGCCATGGCAACGGTTTCGTTTTACGTGTTCGTTTACACGTTGTTCCTCAAGCGCCGCACGTCGCAGAACGTGGTGTGGGGCGGAGCGGCCGGCTGCATGCCGGTGATGATCGGCTGGTCGGCGGTCACCGGCACCATCGGCTGGCCGGCGTTGGCGATGTTCGCGGTCATCTTCTTCTGGACGCCGCCGCACACCTGGGCGCTGGCGATGCGGTACAAGGACGACTACAAGCAGGCCGGTATCCCGATGCTGCCGGCCGTGGCGACCGAGCGTCAGGTCACCAGGCAGATCCTGATCTACACCTGGTTGACCGTGCTGGCGACGCTGGTGCTGGCGCTGGCCACCGGCTGGCTGTATGCGGCGGTCGCGGTGGTGGCGGGGGTGTGGTTCCTGGCGATGGCCCATCAGCTGTACGCCGGGGTGCGCGCCGGCGAGCCGGTCAAGCCGCTGCGCCTGTTCCTGCAGTCGAACAACTACCTGGCGGTGGTGTTCTGCGCGCTGGCGGTGGACTCGGCCATCGCGCTGCCCACCCTGATCTGAGTCGGCTGAGCCGAAGGGCGTTTTCGCTCCGCCGAGGCCGGTGCGGCAGCTGTGAGCCGAACGGCATCCGTCACTAGAAACCGGGGCGATTCAAACGTTCGCCGCCGCGTGCCGATATCTGATCCAGACCCGGATCGCGGGTAAATCCCTCGATTTACCAACAACTTTCGAGTCCGAAATCGCACAAGCTCAGGGCTAATCGAAGCCCGAACGCCGGACAGCTCGCCCCCGGACCGATTTGCGGCACGATGCCTCGTGCTATCGGATCTGTGCATAATGGCGACCCATTTTTGCTGGCCACGAGCTTGAGGGAGGGCATCTGGCATGACGTTGCGCATCGTTTTCCAAGGCTTGGGCACCTCCGGTGCTTGCGGGCCGGGCGCCAGTCATGCCGTCGGTGGCGCCGTGGCGTCGCCCCATCTGCCCTCGACCGGCTGACGATGACCGCTCCCATCTGGATGGCGTCGCCACCAGAGGTGCATTCGGCGTTGCTGACCGCGGGCCCGGGTCCGGCGTCGCTGTCGGCGGCGGCGGGCGCCTGGAACTCGTTGAGCGCTGAATATGCATCCGCGGCGGAAGAACTCAGTGCCATATTGGCGTCGGTCCAGGCGGGGGCGTGGGAAGGGCACGGCGCGGAATCGTACGTGGCCGCCCATGTGCCCTACCTGGCCTGGCTGGCGCAAGCGAGCGTCAGTAGCGGCGAGACCGCTGCCCGGCATGAGACGGCGGCCGCGGCCTACACCGCCGCGTGGGCGGCCATGCCGACGCTGGCGGAGCTGGCCGCCAACCACGCCATTCACGGGGTTTTGGTGGCGACGAATTTCTTTGGAATTAATGCCATTCCGATCGCACTCAATGAAGCCGATTACGTGCGGATGTGGGTGCAGGCCGCCACCACGATGGGCACCTATCACGCGGTTTCGACCTCAGCGGTGGCCTCGACGCCGCGAAGCAGCCCGGCGCCGCAGATTCTCAAGTTCGATGCGCAAACCCGATCCGCCGCGGCCGCGAACCCGCTGCAGGAGATCGAGCAGGTCTTGCACAAGATTCAGGGAATCCGGCAGGACGTCTTACAGCAGCTCTTGGCGGCGGTGGGGGAGAATTGGGACCCAGCCAGCGGCACCATTAACGGGCTCCCCTACCTGGACTACACGAACCCGCTGACACCGGTGTATTGGGTGACCCGCGTCCTGTCGCTAGGCCAGGATGGCCAGGGGGTTCGCGCCTTCCTTGAGGAATTGGTGACCAACCCGGTGGCGGCGCTGCAGTCCCTACAGGGCGCGCTCAGTCCGGCCAAC
>JARLGR010000175.1 GCA_031292665.1 Mycobacterium sp.
GCGACGGCTCCGGCACGCCGGGGTGGGTGGGGTCGTGCGTCGGGCGCGGTGACGCGGCGACCAGGCTGCCCGCCGCCACCGGCGGTCGCGCGGGCCGCCCGTTGAACGTGGGCCGCTTGCGTTCGTCGGGCAGGTCGATCTCGCCGAGACCGATCTTGTTCTGCAGGCGCCTGGCCCAGCGCGGGGCCCACCAGCAGTCGTCGCCGAGCAGCTTCATCACCGACGGCACCAGGAACATCCGGACGATCGTCGCGTCCAGCAGCAGGGCCGCCATCAGGCCGAACGCCAGATACTTCATCAGCACCAGGTCCGAGAACACGAACGAGCCGGCGACGACGGCAAGGACCAGCGCGGCGGCCGTGATCAGGCGGCCGGTGGTGGCGGTGCCGATCCGGATCGCCTCCGCGGTGGACATGCCACGTTCTCGCGCCTCGACCATCCGGGACACCAGGAACACCTCGTAGTCGGTCGCCAGCCCGAAGCCCACCGCGACGACCAGCGCGATGACCACCACCATCAGCGGTGTCGGCGTGAAGTTCAGCCACGTGGCGAAGTGTCCGTCGACGAAGATCCACGTCAGGATGCCCATCGTGGAACCGAGCGTCAACGCACTCATCACCGTCGCCTTGATCGGCAACACCACCGAGCCGAACGCCAGGAACATCAGCAACATCGTGGCGGTGAGCAACAGGACCAGCATCAACGGAGCCTTGTCGAACAAGCTGTGGATGCTGTCCTGCTCAAGCGCCGGCGTGCCGCCGACCAGGAGGCTAAGGCCCTTTGGCGGGGTTATCGCCCGCAGGTCCCCGATCTTCTTTGCGGCGTCATTGCGATTGGACAGGCCGTTCTGGATCACCCGCACCGAGCCGTCTTTGGGACGCGCAGTCCCATTCGGGCCGTTGACGCAGGGATTGCCGGCAATGGTCGGGCAGGGCCGTTCGTCCCAGTTCTTGTCCGTGAACCCGGTGACCGATGCGATCCTGCTGCGGATGTCGGCGACCTGCTGGTCGGTGACCTGGCTGTCGTTGTTGCTCTCGATCACCACCGTCAGTTGCTCGGTGCGGTACCCGGGGAAGAGCTTGTCGAAGTGCTCCTGCGCCAAGCGCACGGAGTTATTGGGCGGCAGATACTTCTCGCTCATGCCGCCGAAGGAAAGGTTGCCGAGTGGGATGACCAGCAAGATCATGCCGACGGCGATCGGGATGGCGAACGCCAGCGGCCGCTTCATCACCCAGTTGACCAACTTGCCCCAAAACCCGGCCTCGACCTCTTCACGCGTCTTCGTCTTCTGCAGCCGGTCCGCGAGCCAGTTGAGGTATGCGCGCGACACCTTCCAGTTGCGCAGGAAGGGCACCCGGAACAGGGTGCGTACACCCAGCGCGTCGACGTGGCGGCCGAGGATGCCCAGGCAGGCCGGCAGGAACGTAATCGACAGCAGCGCCGCGAGTCCGACCGCTGCGAAGATCGCGTAGGTCAGCGAATGCACAAAACCCTGCGGCAACACGAGCAGGCTGGCGCTCGAGGCGATGATCAGCACCGCGGAAAACGTCACGGTGCGACCGGCCGTCATGACGGTGCGGCGCACCGCGGCCTCGGTGTCGTAGCCTTCGGCGATCTCTTCCCGGAATCGGCTCACCACGAAAAGCCCGTAGTCGATGGCCAGGCCCAGCCCGACCAGCGACACAACGGGCTGGGCGAAAAAGTGCACCGGCCCGAAGACGGCGACGAGCCGAAGGATGCCCAGCGCACCCGCGATGGTCAAACCCCCCACGATGGCCGGCAGGCCGGCTGCGACCGCGCCACCGAACACCAGGAACAGCACCACCGCCACCAGCGGCACCGCAAGGACCTCCATGCGGCGTTGGTCGGTGGCGATGGTGCCGGTCAGGGCGTTGGCGATCGGCTCGAGGCCGGCGAGTTGGACGGTGCCGCCGTCGAGTTTTTGCAGGTCGGGCGCGATAGCCTTGTAGTTGTTGAGGATGGTGTCGTCGTCGTCGCCCTTCAACGGGATGCTGACGAAGGTGTGCTTCTTGTCCTCGGTCGCCATCCCCTTGATGAGCGGGGGCGCGTCGGCGGGGTCGGCCACCGCCAGGTACCCGGCCCAACCGACGACCTGGTCCGGGTGGTCGTTCTTGAACTTGTTGAGCTCGTCGACGATCTTCTGCCGCCATGCCGGGTCATCTACCGACTTGCCGTCGGGAGCGGTGAAGGTCGCGACGATGTGGCTGGTGCGGTCCCGGCCGTACACCCTGTCGCCCAGGATCGAGGCCTTCACGGACTGGCTGCCGTCGTCGTAGAAACCGCTCTGCGTGACGTGCTTGCCCAGGCTCATTCCGAAGACACCGCCGCCCAGGCACAGGGCCACCATGACCCCGATGACGATGTACCGGTAGCGGTACACCGTTCGACCCCACCAGGCGAACACGTGAGCTCCTTACTGGATCATTAGCGACCCGCGCACTGGCTTCCCAGTCTCACACACGCGCGGATAACAGGGCGGACAGCGGACGGAACGGCTGCAGCCACGCCCCCTGTTCTGGCAACGAATCTAGGCTGATCCGCGGCAGCGGCTCCCGGAAAACACCCGCGATGTCCTCAAGGTCGACGAAGTCCAAGGTATCCGACGCTAGTGCCCAACTCGCGTGTTCGCGAAATCCGATCACCTGAACCCCGACCCCGGCGCGCGCAATCTCCTCCAGCGGTTGGCGAAACGCCTGACCGTCGGCGGAGGCCACCACCAGCGCCGCCAGTCCTTCGCTACGCCGCCGTTCGATGTGGGCGAGCATGTCGCGGTCGACGTCGCTGTCCTCGTCGATCTTCGGCTTCGCGAACACGGCGAACCCCACGTTGCGCAGCGCGTCCACCCACGGCCGGACCACGTCGGCGCTGCCCGGCGCGATGTTGGTGAACACGGTGGCCTCGGGTTCGATCACGACCCCGGGGCGCGCGGCGCTGAACTCCGCGGTCCGGGCCAGCAGCCAGCGGCCGAGGGCGTCGAAACGCGGTCGCTCCAGGGCGGTCGGGCGGCGGCCCAGGATCGAGCCCAGTCCCATGTCGAGGTTGGGAGCGTCCCACACCAGCAGGACGCGGCCGCCCGGGGAGAAGCTCCCCAGCGCCTCGTTCGCCGGCAAGCCGGAAAGGGCCGCCGGCGGTGCAATAGGTTCTGAGGGTTCTGCTGTGGTGTCTTCTATCAGGCTCATGGTCATCGTCTTTTCCAGATGAGTTCGGTTACGGCACTGCCCGCCCGGTGGGCCTTCGTCTCGTACTTGGTGGTGGGACGCTCGGTCGAGATGGGCAGCTCGCTGCCCGCGGCCACGCGGCACAGCCGGGGTTCGGCCTCGCCGACCTCGGCGATGTGCTCGGCATAGCCGGGATGGTCCGTCGCGACGTGCAGCACACCACCGGGGAGTAGCCGGTCGGCGATCAGGCCAACCGTGCCCGGTTGCAGGAATCGGCGTTTGTGGTGACGCGCCTTCGGCCACGGATCCGGAAAGAAGACGCGGACCCCGGTCAGCGAACCCGGCGCGATCAGATGCTCCAGCACGACGATCGCGTTGGCGCGGACCAACCGGATGTTGCCGACCCGCTCGCGGTCCATCGCGCACAGCAGTTGCGCCAGCCCGCGCCGGTAGATCTCCACCGCGATCACGTCGGCATCGGGTTCCTCTTTGGCCATCGCAAGCGTCGACGTGCCGCTGCCGCAACCGATCTCGAGCACCACCGGCGCCAGGCGGCCGAACCACGCACGGGTGTCCAGCGGCCCGGGTGGCGCGGCTTCCCCCGGGGCGGGCGTCCCGACCGACAGGCCGAGCCGGGGCCAGAGCCGCTCCCAGGTCTCGCGCTGCGCAGCGGACAGTGCGGAACGTCGCGAGCGGAAACTCGTGGCCGGGAGATAGTGCTGCCGGCGATCCGCATCGGGCGGTTCCGGTGCTGCAACCACGACGAGACCAACCCCCAAGCCGGCTTCCACCGCGACCGGCGTGTCGGGATCGCTCCCCACCCCGGTTCGCGCGCGCATTTGTCCATGGTGGCCCATCAACCGCCGATGTAGCCGCCCCTGGTTCAGATTGATACCCAACAGTTGTCTTCGGCTGGTAACGGTGGCTCGCATCTCGGCGAATCAGGTGCCACGATCAGGGGCGGGCGATGGGGTGGGCGGACCGGATGGAACGGGCGGACCGGATGGAACGGGCAGGGATGAGGGGACGCGGGCACGGCAGTTTCGTCGACGAGCTGGCACGCTTTGCCGCCGGCCACGACGACCCGCGCGTAACGGCGATCGCCGAGCGCACCGCCGCGCCCCTTCAGGTGGTGGTCCGCGGCCGACGGGGAGTGGGTCTCAGCACGGTGGCGCGGGCACTGGACCGCGCCGGCAGGGCCGCAAATCTGTCGGTGACGCCGGGCGCCCGCGGCTCCGACGGCGACGTCGTCGTCTACGTCACCGCGGAGGTGGTCAAACCGGAGGACACCGACGCGATCGCCGCCGCGCACCGTGTGGTGGCGGTGCTGAACAAGGCCGACCTGGTCGGCCCGCTTTCGGGCGGCTCGGGCTGCGAGGGGCCCGTCGCGGCGGCGCGGCTGCGCTGCGCTGACCTCTCCGCCGTCGCCGGCGTGCCCCTGGAGCCGATGATCGGGTTGCTCGCCGTCGCCGCGCTGGACGACCTGGACCGCGCGTCCTGGGCGGCGCTGCGGACCCTGGCCACCCTCCCGGGCGGCGTCGCGTGCCTCGACGGCTCCCACGCCGAATTCCTGGCCGCAGCCAACCCGGTGCCCGCCGACCAGCGCCTGCGCTTGCTCGACGGCCTGGACCTGTTCGGGATCGCGCTCGGGATCGTCGCGCTGCGACGGGGCCATAAACCGGCACAGGTCCGGACGCTGCTGCGCCGGCTGAGCGGGGTGGACGCCGTCTGCCGCGCGGTCGCGGCCGTCGGCGCGGAGGTGCGCTACCGGCGGGTGCTCGACGCCGTCGCCGACCTGGAGGCCCTGGCCGTCGGTAACGAACGGATCGGCGCCTTCCTGTCCCGGGACGACACGGTGCTCGCGCGGATGACCGCCGCGATGGAGATGGCCGAGGCGGCCGGGCTGGAACCCGCCGACTCCGGTCCCGTCCCGAACCGGCGCGACGATCCGGACGGGCACCTGCCGAGGGCGGCCCGCTGGCAGCGCTACGGGAGGGGCTCGGCGAGCGAGGTGCACGGCGCCTGCGGGGCGGACATCGCCCGTGGGTCCCTGCGGCTATGGTCGCGGGCCTGCGGGCCCCCGGGGGAATGCTGGTGACCGACGATCCCATCGCGCGGGTGGACGCGATGGTGGCGGCGATCGGGCCGCGACTGGATTCGCCCGCCATCGGCCACCGCGACGTGGTGTTGGTGACGGGCCCGTGGATGGCCGGGGTGAGCGCGGTGGCCGCGGCGCTGCGCGACCGCCTGCCGGAGTGCAAGTTCGTCGAGTCGACGGACCTGGGACCCGGCGATGCGCCGAAGGCGGTGGTGTTCGTCGTCTCGGCCGCCGCCCACCTGACCGGCTCTGACTGCGCCCTGCTGGACGCCGCCGCGGAAAACACCGACGTGGTGGCGGGCGTGGTCTCGAAGATCGACGTGCATCGCGGCTGGCGCGACGTTCTGGCCGCCAACCGCGACACGCTGGCCGCCCACGCCGCCCGCTACGCCCGGGTGCTGTGGGTGGGCGCGGCCGCCCTGCCGGACCTCGGCGAGCCGGACGTCGACGACCTGGTCCGGGCGGTCCGCGACGAGCTGGCCGATCCCGATATCCCGCGCCGAAACAGGTTGCGCGCGTGGGATTCCCGGCTCCGGACGGTCGCGCGGCGGTTCGATCGCGACGTGGACGGCGCCGGCCGGCGGGCGCGGGTGGATTCGCTGCGCGAGCAGCACGGCACGGCCTTGCGGGAGCGGCGCCACAACAAGACCGAGCGCAGCATCACGCTGCGGGGTCAGATCCAGCAGGCCCGGGTCCAGCTGTCCTACTTCGCGCGCAACCAGTGCTCGTCGGCGCGCACAGAGTTACAAGAGGACGCGGCGGCCCTGTCGCGACGCAAGATCCCCGGCTTCGAAGCGCATGCGCGCGCCCGGCTGCACGAGGTGGTGGCCGACGTCGGCAAAGGCTCCAACACGCAGCTCGCCGACCTCGCGCAGACGATGGGGGTGCCGGTGGCGCTGCCGCCGCAGGCGACGCTGCCGGCGGTCGGGATTTCGCCCCCGCCCTTGAAATCGCGGCGGCACGAAACCTGGCTCATGATGCTGCTGGGCGCGGGCTTCGGGCTCGGTGTGGCGCTGACGCTGAGCCGGCTGGTCAGCGGGCTGACTTCCCGGCTGGCTCCCGGACCGGCGACCGCCGCCGCCGCGGCATGCGTGGCGATCGGGCTGCTGGTCACCTTCGCAGTGGTCCACATCCGCGGATTGCTGCACGACCGGGCGCTGCTCGACCGCTGGGTGGGCGATGTGACGTCGTCGCTGCGATCGGTGGCGGAGGAGTTGGTCGCCACCCGGGTGCTGGTCGCCGAGTCGGCCCTGAGCACGGCGCTGATGGCCCGCGACGAGGCCGAGAACGCGCAGGTGGCCGCCCAGGTCAGCGCCATCGACACCGAACTGCGTGAGCACGCGACCGCGGCGGCGCGGGCGGCGTCGGCGCGGGACCGGGAGATGCCCACGATCCGGGCCGCGCTGGACGCCGTGCGTGCAGAACTGGGGAACCGGGAATACCGCACCGAAGAAGCCCCCGTTGGCGACGCGGGCGCCGACGGAGCCGAAGGGACGGCGTCAAGGAGCGGCCCGGGTCCTGAGGGCGACGTTGACGTTGGGTGAGCGTTTCTGAATCGTTCTTGTGAGAAGTCCTATACCCGCCCAAGGCTTCCCCGACAAGGCGATCGCGATAACCTGTAGTTAACGCCACCATAGAAAAAGTTGTGTGGGCGAGTGTGTACGCAAGCAACTCGAACCCGAGTTCGCAGACGAATCCAGGAGAGTTCGATGACCTCAGCGACCATTCCCGGCCTAGATACCGCGCCGACGAATCACCAGGGGCTGCTGGCGTGGGTACAGGAGGTCGCCGAGCTCACCCAGCCGGACCGGGTGGTGTTCGCTGACGGCTCCGACGAGGAGTGGCAGCGGCTGGCCGAGCAACTCGTCGAGGCGGGCACGTTCAAGCGGCTGAACCCCGAGAAGTACCCGAACTCCTTCCTGGCGCTGTCCGACCCGTCCGACGTGGCGCGGGTGGAGTCGCGGACGTTCATCTGCTCCGAGCGCGAGATCGACGCCGGCCCGACCAACAACTGGATGGACCCGGCCGAGATGAGGTCCACCCTGACCGACCTGTACCGCGGCTGCATGCGCGGTCGCACCATGTGGGTGGTGCCGTTCTGCATGGGCCCGCTGGGCGCCGAGGACCCCAAGTTGGGCGTGGAGATAACCGACTCCGAATACGTCGTCGTCTCGATGAAGGTGATGACGCGGATGGGCAAGGCCGCCCTGGAGAAGATCGGTGACGACGGGTTCTTCGTCAAGGCGCTGCACTCGGTCGGGGCTCCGCTGGAGCCGGCCCAAGAAGACTTGCCGTGGCCCTGCAACGACACCAAGTACATCACCCACTTCCCGGAGGCCCGCGAGATCTGGAGCTACGGCTCGGGCTACGGCGGCAACGCGCTGCTCGGCAAGAAGTGCTACTCGCTGCGCATCGCGTCGGCGATGGCCCACGACGAGGGTTGGCTCGCCGAGCACATGCTGATCCTCAAGCTGATCTCCCCGGAGAACAAGGCGTATTACTTCGCCGCGGCGTTCCCGTCGGCGTGCGGCAAGACCAACCTGGCCATGCTGCAGCCGACCGTCCCCGGCTGGCGCGCCGAGACGCTGGGCGACGACATCGCCTGGCTGCGGTTCGGCAAGGACGGCCGGCTGTACGCGGTCAACCCCGAGTTCGGTTTCTTCGGCGTGGCGCCGGGCACCAACTGGAAGTCCAACCCCAACGCCATGCGCACTATCGCCGCCGGCAACACCGTCTTCACGAACGTCGCGCTCACCGACGACGACGAGGTGTGGTGGGAAGGCCTGGAGGGCGACCCGCTGCACCTCATCGACTGGAAGGGCCACGACTGGTACTTCCGCGAGACGGAAACCAATGCGGCGCATCCGAACTCACGCTACTGCACGCCGATGTCACAGTGCCCGATCCTGGCCCCGGAGTGGGATGATCCCCAGGGCGTGCCGATCTCGGGCATCCTGTTCGGCGCCCGCCGCAAGACGACGGTGCCGCTGGTGACCGAGGCCCGCGACTGGCAGCACGGCGTGTTCATGGGAGCCACCATGGGCAGCGAGCAGACCGCCGCCGCCGAGGGCAAGGTCGGCACCGTGCGCCGCGACCCGATGGCCATGCTGCCGTTCCTGGGCTACAACGTCGGCGACTACTTCCAGCACTGGATTGACCTGGGCAAGAACTCCGACCAGTCCAAGCTGCCGAAGGTGTTCTTCGTCAACTGGTTCCGCCGCGGCCACGGCGGCAAGTTCCTGTGGCCGGGATTCGGCGAGAACAGCCGGGTGCTGAAGTGGATCGTCGACCGCATCGAGCACCAAGCCGGCGGCCAGGACACCCCGATCGGTGTCGTCCCGGGCATCGAGGACCTGGACCTGAACGGGCTCGACGTCGACGGCGACAACGTCGCGCAGGCCCTGGCGGTCGACGCTGACGAGTGGCGCCAGGAACTGCCGCTGATCGAGGAGTGGTTCGAGTTCGTCGGCGAGAAGCTACCGACCGGCGTCAAGGACGAGTTCGAGGCGCTCAAGCAGCGGCTGGCCGACTCGAAGTAAGGCCTTCCGCCTTCGCGAGCCGGGGGCACTCCCCCCGCAAGCGGGAGCTACCCCCACCCACCGCTCGCTCGCGAGCAGACGGAGACTCGCACGATTTCGCCCGGCGCGGTGCGATTATGCGTCTGCTGGGCAACCCGGTATGCGAGTCCGTCATCTCAGTCCCCACGCGAGGGGCGCCACCGTCGACTGGCCCCGATCGGCGTAACCGTCGCGAGGGTGGTCCGCGCCTCCTGCGGCCGGAGCGTGGGGTGGAACCTGCCGAATTTCTTGCTCAGTCGATCGCGCTTTTTGGCGAAGAGGTCGATCACTACCGCGGTTGTGGCCCCGTCCGGTCGACTGTGATTGTGGTTGAGCACCAGACCTCCTCGGGCTTTCGGCCGCTGCGGAGCGGCGCCTGGTGCCACGCTATGACGATGACCGGAGGGCGCACATCCGTAGCCGGGTACGCGATTTCGCCCAGCCGGGCCGCTGCCGGCGCGCACACCTACGTGGTCCCGGTCGGTGCGGGCCAGCGATCACGCTTGCGTGGGGTGGCTACCGCGTAACGTCCTACGCGGTCAGGGGGCGGGTGGCGCGTCGCATGACCTCCGCTAGGGCTTTCCGGTCCTGGACGCCGAGTTTGGTGCAGGCGTGGAGGATGTGGCCCTCGACTGTTCGTGCGGAGACCGTCAGCCGTGCGGCGATCTCGCGGGTGGTCAGTCCCGTCGCCAGCAGGTTGGCGATTTCCCGCTCCCGGGTGCTGAGCGGCAGCGGCTGGGCGGCCGCGATCAGCGCTGGGGTCTGCATTCCGCCGCACGTGTGGGCGATACGGTCGGCGTTAGCGGCCGCCCCGGTGGCCTGGCCGCGATCGTCGCGGGCGCGAAACATCTCTGCGGCTTGCGCGGCCGCGTCGGCGGCCGACAACAGCGCCCCGATCTGCTCGAACCGCTCGCTCGACGCGATCAGGGCCACCGGATCGCGGTCGCGTAGCGCCGCACCGTAGGCGGCACAGGCGGGCGCCAGTCGACCGTCGACGGCCTCGCCGACGTCGATCAGACGTTGGAGTGACGTTCGGTCCCCGAACCGGGCCGCGTCGTGCAGGGCCAGCGTTTCGATCGCGCGTTGACCGGATTGCCGGGCCAGGTCAGCAGCATCGATCGCCGCCGCGATGGCCCCGCTGAGGTTGCCTTGCGCTGCGGCGAGCCAGGCCTCGACGATGCGCAGTTGCGGGCGAAACACCGCACGATGTGCGCCCGGGCGGGTGTGCAGTTCGGCGATGGTCGTGGCGGCCGCCTCGGCGCGGCCGAGCCCGCAATACGCCTGTGCCAGAGACATTCTGGGCACGCTCCACCAGGCGGCCGACTCCGTGGTCAGCGCCGCAACGGTCTGTTCCATGCGCGACGCCGCCCCGGCGAAGTGCCCGCGGGCGAGCTCGACGGTGCCGGCCGACATGTTGTCCAGCCCCCAGTCGAGGTACCGGCGAGTCGAGAAGACCTCGCCGCAGTCGGCCAATCGCTTCTCCGCGGCGTCGAACTCCCCGCTCAACACCAGGCCCTGGATCTCGGCGTAGGCCATCAGGTGTCGCAACACCCCGTCGACCTGGCGTTCGATCCGGCGACCGCGCTGCGCCAGGGCCGCGACCTGATCGCCGCGCCCGGTCAACGCCAAAGCGAGGCCGCCCCCGAACACCGCCCACCCGACCGCGGCCGGCGACGCCGCCGCATCGGTCAGCACACGACGGGACAGTTCGGCGGCCTCCCCCAGCCGGTTCTCCAACGCCAGGGAAGCCGCCGCCAGCCCGTCCACCACCAGCCTGAGCCCGGGATCACTGACGCGGCGGCGCAGCAGCTCGAGCACGTCATTGGCGGCGGCGGCATCGCCCGCCGACAGTTGCAGGTTGACGACCCGCGCGACGCCCCAGCCGAGCAGCTCGGCCTCGTCCATCGTGTCCGGGTCACAGGCGCTCAGAGCGAGGTCGGCCTCCGCGGATCTGCCCTGCCACAGCAGCGATCTGGCCAGCAGTTCGCTTGCGGCCAGGCCGCCCCCACGATCGACGGCAGCACGGGCCAGGCGCTCGCCCAGGGTCACGTCGGTCAGCGCGATCGCATCGTCGGCGGCCGCCAACAGCATTTCCAGCATTTCCGGCATTTCAGTGGCGGGGTTCTTGTCGCTGTCCAGCGTCAGCTCGGCCAGCCGGATCCGCTCGCTCGGCCCCCGGATAGGCTTGGCGGACAACGCCCGGACGAGCTCACCCCGCAATCGGCGCGCGGCGGCAACCCCGAGGCGGCGACGCATGACATCGCTCAGCAGCAGCTGGTTGAACTGCACCTCGCGGTCATCGGTGATGCGGATCAGGCTCCGCCGTTCGGCCTGTTCGACGGCACCGGCTCCCGTTAGGCCGATCAGCGTGTCCAGGTCGAGCGGTTCGCAGAATGCCAGTAGCCCCAACGCATGTGCGACGTCGTCGGGCAGCTGCTCGATACGCTCGTCAACCAACGAGGCCAGCTCGTCGCGCACCACGGCACGCCCGCGCAGTTGCCAGATCCCGCGGACCTGCCGCAACGCGCCGGCCTCCACCGCCCCCTCCACCAGGTTGCGCAGAAATAGCGCGTTGCCGCCGGAGTCGCGCCACATCACATCCGCGCTCAGCGCCTCGACCGGCCCACCCAGCACCCGTTCGACCAGCACCAGGCACTGCTCCCGGGTGAAGGGCCGCAGCTCGATGCGCCGCAGATAGTGGTCCTTCCACAGCGAGGTGATCGCGTCGGGCACCGGCTCGTCCGCCCTGACGTTGGCCACCATCGGCACCGATCGCTCCAGCGCCAGCTGGTGCACCAGCGTGGCCGACAGGTCATCGAGCAGGTGCGCGTCATCGACTCCGAGTACCGTGCCGCGATCCGCGGTCAGCGCGTCGCGGGCGGCCGCCAGATAAGCCGTCGGGTCGCGGGTGGTCGCCGACCCGACAAGGTAGGTGAACGAGCCCAGCGGGATGCCGCGCGACGAGGCAGTACCCGCCACCCAGCGCACCCGGTTGGGCAGCGACCCGGTGACGTCGCGGGCCAGCGTGGTCTTTCCCACGCCGGCCTCGCCAACCACGACGACGCCGGAGGTGCGGGCTTGCTCGGTAAGGGCAGCGTGAACCGCCGCGAACTCCGGCTCGCGGCGCACCATGGGCCAATCGTCGGCATCCACCAGAGCCAGAACTCTACCGATCCGACTGATCGGCACAAACCGAAGACGGCGCGGCCCTCATACCACCCGTCGGCTTGCGGGTAATACAGTCTGCGCATGCAGATTCGCGAGCATGTGGGCGCCGGTAAGGCCGCTGTCATTCTCCACCCTTCCGGCACGATCGTCACGTTCGACGAGTTGGAGGCGCGGGCCAACCGGCTGGCGCACTACTTCCGGCAGGCCGGTCTGCGCGAGGGCGACGCCGTCGCAATCCTCATGGAGAACAACGAGCACATCCACGCGGTCATGTGGGCGGCGCGCCGCAGCGGCCTGTACTACGTGCCGATCAACACCCACCTGACCGCCGCCGAGGCCGCCTACATCGTCGACAACAGCGCCGCGAAGGCCATCATCGGCTCGGCGGCGCTGCGCAAGACGTGCGAGAACCTGTGCCCCCAGCCGGGCGGTCCGCCCGGGCTGCTGATGATGGCCGGCTCCGACGCCGGCGACTTGGAAGGCTGGGCGTGCTACCCGGAATGCGTTGCCGACCAACCGGATACGCCGATCGACGACGAGCTCGAGGGGGACCTGCTGCAGTACTCGTCGGGGACGACGGGCCGGCCCAAGGGGATCAAGCGCGAACTGCCGCACGTGCCACCGTCCCAGGCGCCGGGCATGATGTCGGAGTTGGTCAGTTTTTGGATGACCCCGGACTCGATCTATCTGAGCCCGGCGCCGCTGTACCACACCGCGCCGTCGGTGTGGTCGATGAGCGCGCAGGCCGGCGGCATCACCACGGTGGTGCTGGAGAAGTTCGACCCCGAGGGCTGCCTCGACGCCATCCAGCGCTATCGCGTGACGCACGGCCAGTTCGTGCCGGCGATGTTCACCCGCATGTTGAAACTGCCCGATTCGGTGCGCAATTCGTACGACCTGTCGAGCCTGCAGCGGGTGATGCACGCGGCGGCGCCGTGCCCGGTGGAGATCAAGAAGCAGATGATCGACTGGTGGGGCCCGATCATCGACGAGTACTACGCGTCCTCGGAGGCCATCGGCTCGACGCTGATCAGCGCCGAGCAGTGGCTGGCCCATCCGGGTTCGGTCGGCAAACCGATGGCCTGCCAGATCCACATCCTCGACGAGGAGGGCAACGAGTTGCCCCCGGGACAGGCCGGCGAAATCTATTTCGAGGGCGGCTATTCGTTCGAATACCTCAACGACGAAGCGAAAACCACCGCGTCGCGCGACCGGCACGGCTGGACGACGGTCGGCGACATCGGCTACGTCGACGACGAGGGCTACCTCTACCTGACCGACCGCAGGCATCACATGATCATCTCCGGCGGGGTGAACATCTACCCGCAGGAAACCGAGAACCTTCTGGTAACCCACCCGAAGGTGTTGGACGCGGCCGTGTTCGGCGTTCCCGATGACGAGATGGGGCAGCGGGTCGTGGCGGCCGTGCAGACCGTCGACCCCGCCGACGCCACCGCCGAGTTCGCCGATGAGCTGACCGGTTGGCTGCGAGACCGCCTGGCGCACTACAAGTGTCCGCGGTCGATCGACTTCGAGGCGCAGCTGCCGCGCACCGACACCGGAAAGCTCTACAAGAACGGGCTGATCGAGAAGTACTCGGTGTGACACTGCGCGTCATCGACCTGAGCGCACCGCCGCAGCCCGATGACGTCGCGCTGCCCGGCGTGGTGGTCGCCGTCGGACCGGCCGCGGGCGCACCCGAATACTGGCTCGAACGAGCCACTTTCACGCTCACCGAACACAGCACCGATGACCGACGGGTGGTCACCGTCGAGTCGGTGCGCGACGCCCTGGCGGAGCTGGACGAGCGCTGTGAACGATGGCCGCACGCCAGCAGCGTGTGCGACGACGTGCTGCGCGCGATCGATCCGGCCGGCCCGACGGCGGCCGCGGTGGTGACCGAGTCGCTCGCCTACTCGACGCTGCAGGCCGGCCCGGAATTCGCGCGCTGGCTCGCCGCACGCGGCCCGGCCCGCATGCCCGAGATCGCCGACCCGGTGCGGCTGCAGCGTGACGGAGACACCCTGCGTATCGAGTTCAACCGGCCGCAGCGGCACAACGCCTTCTCCACCGACGCGCGCGCCGCGCTGCTGGAAGCGCTGACCGTCGCCCAGCTGGACCCCTCCGTCACGGGAATCGTGTTGCGCGGCAACGGTCCCTCGTTCTGCAGCGGCGGGGACCTCGCCGAGTTCGGCAGCCTCGCCGACCCGGCCAGCGCGCACCTGGCCCGCACCCGCCACAGCCCCGCGCTGGCGCTCGACGCGCTGACCGCCCGGCTGGGCCGATCCTGCCGGGCCGAGGTCCACGGCCGGGTGATGGGCAGCGGGCTGGAGATGGCGGCGTTCTGCGGATGGGTTGAGGCGCGTGACGATTCGGTGTTCGGGCTGCCCGAACTGGGCCTGGGGCTGATCCCCGGCGCCGGCGGTACGGTCAGCGTCACGCGGCGGATAGGCCGTTGGCGCACCGCCTATCTCGTGCTGTCCGGCCGCACCATCGGGGCCGACACCGCACTGGCGTGGGGGCTGGTGGACGCGACTTACGTTGGCGCGGAGAAGTTTCTCAGTACCCCGAATATGTAGTCGTGGTGGTGGAGGGCAGGTTGGAGATGGCCACCGCGAAGAAGACGAACCACAGCACCACCCCGATCACCGCGGCGACGGCGCCGACGATCGCACTGATGATGGCCCACTTCTTGGCGTTGTCGGCCGCCGCCTGAGCCTCGGCGTACCGTCCCTGCACCCACAGCCCGGACACTTTGGTGGAGTACACGATCGAGACGATGCCCAGCGGCAGGCAGCACAGGACGGTGCACAGAATCGCCCAGACGAGGTAGTTGTCGGGCTCGCGCTGGCCCTGCCAGCCCGGCTGCGGGGGTTGCCAGCCCGCCGGCTGCTGGCCCTGCCAATACGGCTGCTGGCCTTGCCATTCGGGAGAGCCTTCGTACGGCCCCGGGGGATAACTCATGGCAACCGACTTTCTTCGGACCAATGGTTCCACTCCCGCGCCGCCGTGCCGGTGGGAGAAGTCAGGCAAATATACAGCACCGCCCCGCGATTTCGCGGTTGTTCAGATCCCACCGCGGGCCACCAGCTGCCTGGCGATCACGTTGCGCTGAATCTCGTTGGTGCCCTCGCCCACGATCATCAGCGGTGCGTCCCGGAAGTAGCGTTCGACGTCGAATTCGGTCGAATAGCCGTAGCCGCCGTGGATGCGCACGGCGTTCAGGGCGATCTCCATCGCCACCTCGGAGGCGAACAGCTTGGCCATCCCGGCCTCCATGTCGCAGCGCTCGCCCCCTTCATAGCGCTCGGCGGCATAGCGGGTGAGCTGACGCGCCGCGGTCAGCTTGGTCGCCATGTCGGCCAGGTAGTTGCCGATGGATTGATGCTTCCAGATCGGCTGGCCGAAGCTCTCCCGCTGCTGGGCGTAGGCCAGCGCGTCCTCGAGCGCCGCCGTGGCCACGCCCAGGGCTCGGGCGGCCACCTGAATACGGCCGGTCTCAAGGCCTTTCATCATCTGCGAGAACCCTTCACCCGGGTGGCCGCCGAGTATCGCCGACGCAGGCACGCTGACGTCGTCGAGCGACAGCTCGCACGATTCGACACCCTTGTAGCCGAGCTTGGGCAGATCCCGCGACACCGTGAGACCCGGTCCGTGCCCGACCAGCACGATGGAGATGCCCTTGTGGCGCGGGGTGGCGTTCGGGTCGGTCTTGCACAGCAGCGCTATCAGCCCGGAACGGCGCGCATTGCTGATCCAGGTCTTGGAGCCGTTGATCAGCAATCCGCCGGAGTCGTCGGGCAATGCGGTGGTCGACATGTTCTGCAGGTCGGAACCGCCGCCGGGCTCGGTCAGCGCCATCGTGGCCCGCAGCTCCCCGCTGGCCATCGGGGGCAGGTAGGTGCGCTTCTGCTCGTCGGTGCCGAACACTGTCAGCAGCTTGGCCACCACGGTGTGCCCGCCCATCGCGCCCGCCAGGCTCATCCAGCCGCGCGCCAGTTCCTCGGTGACCCGCACGTAGCACGGCATCGACACCGGTGACCCGCCGTACTCCTCGCCGATGGCCAGGCCGAAGATGCCGATCCGCTTCATCTGCTCGATCCACGCCTCCGGATAGGTGTTGGCGTGCTCGACCTCGCGGACGGTCGGCTTCACCTCGCGGTCGATGAACGCCCGCACGGTGGCGATTAACATCTGTTCTTCGTCGTTCACCCATGCCATATTGCCCCCAACCCGTCAGGCTGCCAGCATGTGGCGTTGTGCATACCGGTTACGCGGGCCGACGCGAGGGCGGCCCCTACTTCGACGACTTATCCGTGGGCCAGGTGTTCGACTGGGCCCCGGCGGCGACGCTGTCGCCGGGTCTGGCCGCCGCCCACCAGGCGATCGTGGGGGACCGGCTGCGCCTGGCGCTGGACGCGGTTCTGGCCACCGCCGTGACCGGCGAGCCGGGGCCGCTGGCGCATCCGGCGCTGGTGTGCGACGTCGCGATCGGCCAGTCGACGTTGGCCACGCAGCGAGTCAAGGCCAACCTATTCTATCGCGGCCTCACGTTTCACCGGTTCCCGGTGATTGGCGACACCATCTATACCCGGACGGAAGTCGTTGGGCTGCGCGCGAACTCGGTCAAGCCGGGCCGGGCGCCGACGGGGATGGCGGCGCTGCGCATGATCACCATCGACCAGGCCGATCGGCTGGTGCTCGACTTCTACCGCTGCGCCATGCTGCCGGCCGGCCCGGCCTGGCGCCCCGCCGAGGAACCCGGTGACGACCTGTCGACCGTCGGCGCCGACGCGCCCGGCCCCGCCGGCGATCCGACCGCGCACTGGGACGGCGAGGTCTTCCGGAACCGGGTGCCCGGACCCCACTTCGATCCCGGCCTCGCGGGCTCGGTGTTGCACAGCACCGGCGACGTCGTCAGCAGCGCGCCGGAGCTTGCTCGCCTGACCCTGAATATCGCGGCCACGCACCATGATTCGCGGGTCGGCGGGCAACGGCTGGTCTACGGCGGGCACACCATCGGGCTCGCCCTCGCGCAGGCTTCGCGGCTGCTGCCGAACCTCGTCACGGTGCTGGGCTGGGGGTCCTGCGACCACACCGGCCCGGTGCACGAGGGCGACACGCTCTACAGCGAGCTGCGCATCGAGTCCGCCGAGCCCACCCCCCATGGGGGCGTGCTCGGGCTGCGTTCAGTGGTGTACGCCGCCAGCGACTCCGCCGGCGAGCCCGACCGGCCCGTGCTCGACTGGCGGTTCAGCGCACTGCAGTTCTGACGGCCCGGCCGCGTTTCAGCCGTGGCTGCCGTTGGTGCCGGCGGTGCCGGATGCGCCGGGGGTGCCGTGGGTGCCGGTACCCGTACCGGTGCCGCCGGGGCCGCCGTTGGGAGGCGTGACGGTGCCGC
>JARLGR010000027.1 GCA_031292665.1 Mycobacterium sp.
GCCGCTGACCGACGCCGCCCAGTTCGCCACGTCGGGGGCCAGGCCGTCGCTGTCGGCCAGCACGTGTGCAATCGCCTCGGTCGGCGGCGTGACCAGGGCGACGTGCCGGCACCGGGATCGCAGGGTGACCGCGATGTCCTCGGGATCCACCGACGGCGCGCACAACAGGAACACCGTCGACGGCGGCGGTTCCTCGACAACCTTCAGCAGGGCGTTCGCCGCGCCCTCGGTCAATCGGTCGGCGTCCTCGATCACCACGATCTGCCGGTGTCCGGTGGTCGGACGCCGCGACGCGATCTGCACGATGGCCCGCATCTCGACCACCCCGATGGACAGGCCCTCGGGAATCACCCGGCGGACGTCGCCGTGGGTGCCGGCCATCGTCGTCGTGCATGCCCGACAGTGCCCGCACCCCGGCTCCCCGTCGGACGTGCACTGCAGCGCGGCCGCGAAGCACAACGCCGCAACCGAGCGCCCGGAACCGGGCGGACCGGTGATCAGCCACGCATGTGTCATAGTCCCGTCGATAGCGTCGCTGTGAACCGAATCACCACGGGCCGCCCTGGCGGCGGCGAGCAGCTCGGCCTCGACCGCCGCTTGGCCTACCAGCCGCGTAAACACCCCGGACATCACCGGTAACAGTAGTAATCCCCGCCGACAGATACCGACCTGCCACCGTATCGCGACAATCCCGTTACATTTCGCGGCGTTTCGGCGGTATGGGGCGACTTGCCGAGGCGGTTGTAAGTTCCGACAAGTCAATGTCGACCGATACGGTGGCTTGATGGGAACAGCGGCAGCACTGCCCGGGCGGATCAGCGCATTCGTCCGGTGGGTGGTGCGCACCCCGTGGCCGCTGTTCTCGCTGAGCATGCTGCAGGCCGACATCATCGGTGCCCTGTTCGTGCTCGGCTTCCTGCGCTACGCGCTGCCGCCCCAGGACCGCATCCAACTGCAGGATCTGCCGGCGATGAACCTGGCGATTTTCGCCACCTCGTTAATCGTCTTGTTCCTCGCGGGCTGGCTGGTCAACCTGAAGCTGCTGATGCCCGTCTTCCGCTGGCAGCGCCGCGACAGCCTGCTCGCCGAGGCCGAGCCGGCCGCCACCGAACTGGCCCGCACCCGCGCGCTGCGGATGCCCTTCTATCGCACGGTCACCAGCATGGTGGCCTGGTGCATCGGCGGGGTGGTGTTCATCGTCGCCAGTTGGTCGGTGGCGCGGTACTCCGCGCCCGTCGTGGCCGTCGCGACGGGGCTCGGTGC
Organism: Mycobacterium sp.; assembly: GCA_031292665.1. Lineage (GTDB taxonomy): Bacteria > Actinomycetota > Actinomycetes > Mycobacteriales > Mycobacteriaceae > Mycobacterium. The sequence goes on from JARLGR010000027.1 coordinate 1,264, forward strand.
CGCGGCGACCGCGATCATCGGCTACCTGCAGTCCGAACGGGTGCTGCGCCCGGTGGCCGTCGCCGCCCTGCGCAGCGGGGTGCCGGAGAACGTCAAGGCGCCCGGCGTGATCCTGCGGCAGATGCTGACCTGGACGCTGTCCACCGCCGTGCCGGTGCTGGCGATCGTGCTGGCGGTGGTGGCCGACAAGGCCTCGCTGCTGCACGCCACGCCGGAGAAGTTGTTCACGCCGATCCTCTTGCTAGCCATGGCGGCGCTGGGCATCGGCGGGGTGAGCACGCTGCTGGTGGCCATGTCGATCGCCGACCCGCTGCGCCAGCTCCGCTGGGCGCTGAGCGAGGTGCAGCGCGGCAACTACAACGCCCACATGCAGATCTACGACGCCAGCGAACTGGGCTTGCTGCAGGCCGGGTTCAACGACATGGTGCGCGACCTGTCCGAGCGGCAGCGGCTGCGTGACCTGTTCGGTCGCTACGTCGGCGAGGACGTGGCCCGCCGGGCGCTGGAGCGGGGCACCGAGCTGGGCGGCCAGGAGCGCCACGTCGCCGTGCTGTTCGTGGACCTCGTCGGCTCCACCCAGCTGGCCGCGACACGACCGCCCGCCGAGGTGGTCCACCTGCTCAACGAGTTCTTCCGGGTGGTGGTGGATACCGTCGGCAAGCACGGCGGATTCGTCAACAAATTCCAGGGCGACGCCGCGCTGGCGATTTTCGGTGCCCCCATCGAGCACCCCGACGCCTCCGGTGGGGCGCTCGCCGCCGCCCGCGAGCTGCACGACGAAATCCTGCCGGTGATCGGGTCCGCGGAGTTCGGGATCGGGGTGTCGGCCGGCAGGGCCATCGCCGGCCACATCGGTGCCCAGGCCCGCTTCGAGTACACGGTGATCGGCGACCCGGTCAACGAGGCCGCGCGGCTGACCGAGCTGGCCAAGCTCGAGCCCGGCCGCGTGCTGGCCTCGGCGATTGCGGTCAGCGGCGCGCTGGACGCCGAAGCCCTGTGCTGGGACGTCGGCGAGGTTGTCGAGCTGCGCGGCCGCACGGCGCCCACGCAGCTGGCCCGTCCTGTGCATCTGGCCGCGCCGGAGTCAGCGCCCGCGAAAGTGCCCAGCCGGGCACGCCGCTAGCTCTTCTTCGCGGCCCTCTTCGCGGGCGCCTTGCGGGCGACCTTCTTCGCCGGCCGCTTCACCGGGCCGCGGGCGCGCCGGTCGGCCAGCAGTTCGGCGGCGCGCTCGTTGGTGATCGACGCCACGTCGTCGCCCTTGCGCAGGCTCGCATTCGTCTCGCCGTCGGTGACGTAC
>JARLGR010000176.1 GCA_031292665.1 Mycobacterium sp.
ATCCTGCGCAGTGCCCACGAGAGCCCACCCTTGCCTGATCGGCTGGCGCGCCGACGCACGCGTTCCCGGGCGGGGGCGATTGACATGGCGACGGATGGCGTGTACGAATCATACGGGCAACGTGACATGCGTACGGATCAGCGGAAGAAATCTTGCACTTTGGCGCTGGCACACCGTCTGTGGCGCGAAGTGCGCACCTGAATCGGGGATTCGGCCATGCAGGTAGCGTCGATCAGACCTACAGGCAAGGTCCCGGGAAAGCTGGCGTCAGCAGCGCTGGCCCCGGCCGTCAGTACGGCGCGTCGAAGTGTGACGCACGTCGGCACGATCCCGCGCCGTAGTGCGGCTACAACCGGTCGCGGTATGCAGCTCTTCGCGGCCGTACTGCGCTATGCGGTGACCGACGCCATCTCCTTGAGGCTGCCGGTCGGCGAATTGCTGCTGCAGGCATGGACATTGCTCAAGGTGACAGCGACGCCCGCGCTGCTGATGGCGATTCCGTTTGGCGCGATGGTTACGGTCGTGACTTCGGGTCTGGTCAATCAAGTGGGGGCCACTTCGCTCCTGGGCGCGGCGGGTGGGGTGGGCGTTGTCCGGCAGGGCGCACCTATCACTGCGGGACTGTTGATGGGTGGCGCGGCAGCCTCGGCCATCGCTTCGGATTTTGGGGCGCGCGCGATCCGCGAGGAGCTCGACGCAATGCGGGTCATGGGCGTCGACCCGGTCCGTCGTCTGGTAGTGCCGCGTTTTCTGGCGCTACTCGTGATCTCTCCAATTCTTTGCATACTTATCGTCGCGGCGGGGACTGCGGCCGCATTCATCATGGCGGTGGTGGCCAGTGGAGTGTCAACCGGAAGCTTTTGGGCGTCGTTTGGAACGTTCGCGAAGGTGGTGGACGTATGGTTTGCCATCGGTAAAACCATTGTATTTGCCGCAATTGTCGCGATAGTCTCCTCGCTTCGGGGTATGGAGGCAAGGGGCGGTCCGCGCGGCGTCGCCGACGCCGTGAACTCATCGGTAGTGCTCAATGTCATTGGAGTTGTCTTCGCGAATCTCGCGATAACGCAACTCCAGACGATGTTCTTTCCGATGGAGGTGGCGTAGTGACCGCCAATAGTCCTGCGGTTCCGTCTGCGCACTTCAGCAATAGATTGATATCGGCACAGCCACTGCGCGAATTCTTACGCACAGCCGGGCAGTGGACAGTCTTCATTGTTCAGACGTTAGGGATGCTCCCGCTGACGGTCGGCAAATATCGGCGGCAGGCATTGCAGCAAATGAACAGCCTCGCGTGGGGCCGGGGTTCGTTGATCGTCGACGGCGGGGTGGTCAGCGTATTGCTACTCCTCGGTATCGCGGTCGGCGCTTCCTCAGCCATTGAGGCATTTGCTGTGTTGAATATCATCGGGTTCGGGGCGCTGTCGGGGATCGTTTCCGGCGTCGGAGCAGTTCGGGTGATCGGTCCGCTGGTGGGAGGCATCGCGTTTGCCTCACAGACCGGCTGCCGGATGACGGCCGAGATTGGCGCCATGCGAATCTCCGACGAGATCGACGCCGTCGAAGCGATGGGTCTCAGGCCAATACCGTTCGTGGTCGGCACCCGGCTGGTCGGTGGACTCGTCTGTGTGGTCCCGGGATATCTGATCACGCTGGTGACGACATTTTTCGTCATGGACATAGTCATCCGGGTATTCCATGGCCAGCCGGGCGGTACGTATAACCACTACTTCGTCGAGTTCCTGACGCCGACGGATCTTGCTTACTCCGTTCTCAAGGTAGTTGTTTACTGCACGGCAGTGACGGTGATCCATTGCTACTACGGCTATTTCGCCAGCGGCGGGCCGGTTGGTGTGGGTCAGGCATCGGGGCGTGCTGTGCGGGCAAGTCTGGTCACGATCATGGTGCTGGATTTCTTTTTGACCGTGCTGCTGTGGGGCCTGCAACCGATGTTCGAGTTCAAAGGCTAGGTGTGCAGACGTGCTGATCCATGGTTCGGCGGAGTCCGAGAAACGAACGCTGACCATCGTCGGTACGGCAGTGATGCTGTGTCTTGGCATGGTCGGGCTTCTGATGGTCCTGAATCCATTCACCGGCCGCGCCCCTGGCCTAATCTCGGTGGCGATCGACACGGAATATGTCGGTCAAGGGGTCGGCGAGGGTACGCCGATCGTCATGCACGGGGTCACGGTCGGGCATGTCACCGCCGTCTCCAATTTGCCCGGAGGAGGTGTTCGGCTCGACGCTGACTTAGAAAAAGCTCCGGTCAGGGGATTAACTGATGCAATGGGAATTGATTTCCGGCCCATCAACTATTTCGGGGTCAGCGGCATCAACCTGACCCCCGGCACCGGTGGCCGGCCATTGCGTGACGGGATTCGCATAAGCACTGTGCCGAAGGGCAACTCCACTCTCCAGGCGTTGCTGTCTCGGCTTGGTCAAGTCTCCACCGGAGTGTTGACACCTCAGCTGATCGATGTGATCGATCGCGCCACTCGCTACACCGACGCCCTGGATCCGCTGATCGAGACCGCGTTTATCGCAACGAATGCCGTTGCCCAGGTGCAAACGGTGAGTACTATGCAACTTTTGACCAACGCGACGGGGCTAAGCGTCGTGTTCCCGTCGACCGTCAACGCCCTGGTCGACACGGGTGTAGACGCGCTACACAACGACGAAAATTTCAAACACCACGGCAGCGCGGACGCCACGCCCGACGAATGGCAACACCGATACCTGGCGACCCTGCAGGTCGCGTCCGAAGGGGTCTTCAACGATGTGGGGAAGCTGGAGTCGAAGCACGCCGGTGACTTGCTCCAGGCGATCGACTCGGTCAAGGCGTTGACGGACGTGGTGCCGCCCTTGATCAGGCCCGAAGGGTTCGCGCAAACGCTGGCGGAACTGCGTTCCCGGTTCGAGAAGATGTACGCCGGCACCCCCGAGCAGCGTGCACTTCAGGTTCGGATCGTGCTCGACAGCCTTCCCGGTGTGGCAGCCCCGGTTGGTGCGATGGGGGGACCCTGATGAAGCCGACCGGGGCGTTGTGGCGACTCATCATCAGCGGCGTCGTTGCGGTTGTTCTTTTTCTGTTGATTGTCAGCGCAATTCAACAACCGGTTACGTCGGACCAACGGTCGTACACCGCGGAGTTCACTGACGCTTCCGGGTTGCATTTGGACGCGGACGTGCGTGTCCGCGGAGTGAGTGTTGGGAAGGTTCAATCCGTCCGGCTTGAGCGTAGGCACGGCCAAAGCCTTGCCGCCGTTGCGTTTACGCTCGACAAACGATACGGCGTCGTGTCGTCCACTCGGCTTGCCATCAAATACCAGACTCTTACCGGATTGCGGTATGTAGACGTCGTCAAGCCGGCGGAGGGATACTCGACCGTCGATCTCGTGGCTCATGCGCCTGTTTCGATGACGCAACCGTCGTATGACATCACGGCATTGTTCAACGGGCTACAGCCTGTGATCGCCACGCTGAGTCCTGACGAGATCAATACTTTCACGACCAACGCAGAATCATATTTGGCTGGTGATGGCAGCGGCCTGGCGCCGATGCTGCACAGCATCCATAGACTCACCGAATTCGTGGCAGATCGCCAGCACGTCGTCGCGACCTTGATGCGTAATCTCTCTGAAGTCGCTGACTCTATCGGCGGGCATTCGAAAGACATGGTGCGGATATTAGAATGGGTGAATCGCCCATTGGATGGTGCGCTAAAGGCTATAGACGAGTTTCGGAAATCTCAACTGTTCGGGCCGGATTTCACGGACGCTGTACTCCGATTGTTGGCTAACGCGGGATTCCCACCTGTTGTCAACGCCGCGAGGCCTTTCCGTCTCCAACCGCCTCCCGTCAACCCAACAAGTCCTCTTCCCGGCGACATTGACGCGGCGCTCGACCGTGCGTTCAGCAACTTGGACGACTACACAGATGCGTTCAAGCTCGTTCCCGTGGCGTGGGAAAGCATCCCAGAGCCGCCGGCGGACGGGGCCCCGCTGCCGTGCTCCCGGGGCCGCTTCGAGCTACCGGCGCCAATGGACATTTTCGTAAACGGGCAAAAGGTGCTGTTGTGCAATCGATGAAAGTGCTGCGTAGCCCGACTTTGTGGGGCGTCGGTGCGCTGTCCGTCGCGACTGTTGTGGCACTGGTGGCGGCCTGGCTTTATATCAGTCCGCCCGGTGAGAAAATCGTTACTTTCTACACCGAGGATGCGGCTTCGGCCCGACCGGGGGACCAGGTGCGAATCGCCGGTATCACCGTCGGCAAAGTGAAAGACCTTGCGCTAGAGAACAACCGCGTGCGCGTACGAGCCCAGGTCGACATGGACGCATTCGTCGGAGACCAGTCGCAGATCGAAGTGCGCATGCTCACCGTGGTCGGCGGTTACTACGTCAACGTCGTGTCCCTGGGCGACACACCGCTAGGCGCCAAGCCCATCCCGGTGGAGCGCGTGACGATGCCCTACAACCTCATGCGGACCCTCGCCGACGCAACGAAAATCACCGAACATATCAACCCGGCGCCGCTGAATAAGTCGCTGGACGAAGTGCAGAGAGGGCTCACCGGGACAAACGTGGAGTCACTCACCGCAATAATCGATGCCGGCAACAGCCTCATGTCCACCATAGAAAAACAACGTGGACAAGTCTCAGCCATCCTCAACATGTCCGATGAGTACATCCGCTCCCTGAGCAACTTTGGCGACGAGCTCAAAGAGCTGGTTCGCAAAATCTCCATTATCGAACAAACGCTCATTATCTACGGCGAGGGATTTGGCAGCGCGATTAAGGGCATGGGGGACATCCTCGACGCCCTTGCGCCCGTCGGCTACTTTTACCAGAATCACCGCGAAGAATTTCTCGACAAAGTACGCTACACCCAAGAAAAGGCGCGATATTGGGCGGACCGCAGCGGGGTGATCGTGCGGGCGCTTCGGCTGGTGCGGGCAAAGGTCGAGCGGGTCCTTGATGCACAGAACGCACCGCCGGAGCTACTGGCCACCGACCTGTGTATGCCGATCCCCGGAAGTCCGTGCTAATGGCCGCCTCAAGCGGACACCGCGTTTTCAAGGCGGCCGCGACAGCCCTCGCAGCGGCGGCCGTGGCCGCCGCCGGCGGTTCCTGCATGCCGCGAGCCGGTACTCCGCACGGCGAGTACTGCGCGATCATGCCCGACAGCGTCGGGCTGTATCCCGCCAACCCGGTCACTCAGATGGGCTATCCGATAGGAAAAGTCAAGGTCATCACACCGAGTGATCGGGACGTCCGAGTCGATTTCACCGTGACCGAGCATCGTCCGTTGCCGCGCGATGTCAAGGCAATCATCAGGTCGACGTCGATCCTCGCCGACCGGTCGCTGGAACTCGTCGGCAACTATGAATCGGGACCGCAACTGTCCGCCGGCGAATGTATTCCACTCACCCGGTCGTCGACTCCCAAGAGCCTGTCAGAAGTGATCGGCTCGGCAACCACCTTCATCAACTCGATCAACCCCAGCGGGTCGACGAATATCGGTGACGTCATACGAGGCCTCGATCAGGCGACCCACAACAACGGAGCCGGCATCAATCAGCTGCTGACCACCTCGTCGGCAGTACTCGATAGCCCTGATCAAGCGATCAACGACATCGGGTCCATCATCACGAACCTGGCTCAGCTGACTGCAGTCCTCAAGGAGATCAGAGGGCCGTTGAAGGACATCTTGTACGACGCCCTCCAGACCACGCCGGAGGTTGACGCGTCGGTGCAGGCCGGCGAACGGCTGGTGGAAGGGACCACCTGGGCGGCGCCCCTGGTCATGGATTTGGAAAACAACCTTGGGCAAGAGATTCAGTTCACCCTCGACTCGGTGGGGGTTTCCCTCAGGAAGCTCAGCTCCCATGCCCCTCGCCTCGCGAACCTCTTGAATCCGGTCCCCTGGTGGATCAACACGCTGGCCAACCATTTCAACAACCGGTCCTTCACCCCCCTCCGGTACCGCCCGCCCCTATATCGCATTCATACGCCCGATGGAGTCGCGCTGTGCAACATCATGAACGCGTCGATGCCCGGCAGCTGCGCAAACGTGCAGGGACAGCCTTACGCGGTTGACGCTGCACTCCTCGAGTATGTATTTGCCCAGGCGGCGAAACGATGAACTTCCGGCTGTGGCATGCCGTGCTCGTGGCGACTGTCGTCACGGTTTCGTCGTGTGGATCGGTCAACGTGAAGGCGCTTCCACAACCCGGCAACGCCTATCGGAATGGGTACAACATAGTCATCGAGTTCGACAACGTCCTCAACTTGCCCGAGCGCGCGAAGGTCGTGATGGACGGCACGGCCGTCGGAGTCGTCACCACGATGGACGTCACGAGCCGGTGCGTCGATGTCACCGCGCGTATCGACTCTCACGTGGCGGTGCCGTCGAACATCCATGCGGTACTGCAGCAAGCCACGGTGCTGGGCGACATCTATGTGGCCCTCGAGCGACCCGAAACCAACCAACCGCCAGCAGCCGCATTAGCTCCGGGCGCCAGGATCCCACTCGCCAATACCACCTCGCCGCCGCCTCTGGAAGACACCATCGCGCATCTGGCGAACTTCGTCTCGAGCGGATCTATTCAGCGTCTACAAAACACGATCGTCCGCATCAATCGCGTGACTCCGCAGGGAGATACGGCACGCACGATCGCTTCCCAAGTCGCCGCCGACCTCTCGGACCTGTCGAACGGCATCGAGACGGTCGATCAATGGCTCAGCGGCGTATCCGGGACGGCCGACGTCGTGCACAACCGAATCCCGGCATTCCAGGATTGGTTCTCGCCGAAGGGCATGATGGGCTTTGACCGTCAGTCGGCCGCCGCCGCTTACGTCGGTACCCTGCTGCCTTCGGTCGGTAGCGTCTACTCGAACGGTTACTGGCTGGTGCCACTTCTGGATTCGCTCGCAGACGCCCTCGGGGCGATGCGGCGCGACAAACGGGCGTTCGAAGCGGAAATCCCCGCGTGGCGGCGGCTTTTCTACGAGTACTTCCTTCCGGAAGACAAGTACCCGGCGATGAACATCACGTCAATAGTCGGTCCCGACGGTAGGGAACTGTCGGGCAATGTGCAAGGCGTGCTAAGGATCATTGGGGCGGCACCATGAGGATACGAGACATGTTTTCGTTCATAATATTTGGGGTGATGATCGCCTTTGCGGTCGGCTACATCGGCTCGCTCGGCGTCCGGGTTGGGCTGCCCGCACACCGCACCGATGTCTCCATGCAAGTGGCCGATGTGAATGGACTCGTCGTCGGCTCGAACGTTCTGCTGCGGGGTGTGCCGGTCGGGAAGGTCAGCAAGATCAAAACTTCTGTCGACCGGGCAACTGTCGACTTCTACATCGGTGACCAGTTCCACGTTCCCGTCGACAGCGAAGTCCGCTTGGAGAATCTCTCGGCGCTTGGCGAGTCCTATATCGAACTGCTTCCACGGTCTCAGCGCGGACCGATGTTCCGCGACGGCGACCGCATCGCGACGGAATCGGTGACCCAGCCGGCATCGATATCAGAGTTGGCGACAAGCTTCGCGCGGGTTCTCAAGCAGCTCGACAGCGGCTCGCTCGAACGCATCACTCAAGAGGCCGACACAGCGCTGCCACCGACGAATGCGGTGCTACCCAACCTCGCCCGCACCAGCAGACTGCTGCGCAGCACTGCGGCGGATCTGCACGGCAGCGGGCGCGAACTGCTTAATAACGTCCAGGTACTGCTCGGCAACGCCGGGTGGCTCGGCCCCGTGATCGCGGACCTCACACCAATGGTCGACACTCTCAACCCACATATCCGATCGCTTTTTAGCACTTTCCCGGCGGCTGTCGACCTCGGTGCACCGGAGATCTATTACAAGCTCGACGCATTCCTGGCTCGAATCCAAAAGCTCTTGGATGATAACGGCGGCGACCTCAGGGTGTTGGGCGAAACGTTCCAGCCGCACATCAAGGGAATCGCCGGCGCGTTGCTGAACTTCGACACCGGCCAGATGCTGACCAACGTGTTGGACGGCCTGCCGAAGGACGGCACCATCACTCTGCACGTAAACCTGCAGCGTTAGACGCGCCTGATCTCGAATTCCGGGCCACGAAGTAAAGAGGGTAGGTACGCTATGACCGTTAAGGAATCAGACGTGAACGAATCCGATGCGGCCGAACCCGATTCGGCCGAATCGGAGACCGAGGGTGCGGCGGATACCGATCCCGCCGAGCCCGAAGTTGCGGACGCGCCCAGCGGCAAGAAGGCTCCGCGACGATTGCGGCTGACGATCACCCTTCGCAGCTTGGTAACTGCCGCGGTGATCACCGCACTTGTGGCTGCCGTCGCCGCGTTCGCGTGGTTATACCTGGATGCGCAGCGCAAACTCGATGCCCAGGCGCGTCAATCCGAAGGCTATGCGCACGCCGAAAAGATCGCGCTCGACTACGCAGTAAACGCGGCAGAGATCAATTTCAGCGACCTCAACGCCTGGAAAGCCAAACTTGTCGCCGGCACCAGCCCGGCGCTCAAAGACAAGCTGAGCAAGGCGGCCGAGCAAATGGAACAGATTCTCGTGCCCTTGCAATGGAGTTCGACCGCCCATCCGCTCTTGGCCAAGGTCCGCTCGGCTACCGGCGGAGCCTATGTCGTCGACTGTTTTGTCAGCGTTCTCACCAAGACCGTCCAATCCCCGGGGCCGTTGCAGTCCACGGCGACGTACAGCGTCACGATCGACAGCAACAAGAACTGGGAGATCAGCGACGTCGGGGGGATCGGCGCGGTGGTAGAGCAGAAGTGACCAGAAATGACTTAGCCATGGCGCAGCGGAAAGGGATTGTGACGCCGACGGCCGGTACCGATCGAGGATTTCGGACCGCTGGTCGCCGGTCAAAGTCCCTGCCTGCCTGGCCGATACGAACCGTGCCGCTGAGGGCAGGCAAACCTCGCCGGGTGTGCAAAGCTGCGTGTTGCGCAATGATTTCGTTGGCCGGCCTAAGCGTCGCGCTGGGACCGGTGTCAAGTGCCGACCCCTACGAACCTTCGCCCGATAGTGACGTAATTCGGCCGTTGCCGCCTGTCACGCCGACGCCCTCGAGCTGGGTGCCGAAGTTTCCCTTTCCCTACGACCAAACCAAGGGAAGCGTCACCGACGCTGATATCACCGCGGAGCGGGAGATGTGTCAGTGGTTCAACGCCCAGTACGACACGCTGAGACGCCAGATCGACAGGTTGCAATTTAATCGGATCACGCCGAATGGGCCGGGTGTCATCATGGGCGCGGCCAGTGACTGGGATTACAGCTTCGGCCAAATCCAGCAGCAGGTCGACATCGTCACTGCCAACATTGACCAGGCGGAAGACTTCCTGGCGCCGCGTGTGCAGGCCCTAACCCAAAGTCAAGACTATGTGGGCGATGTCTACTTTCCGATCTACGAGGGCAAGAGCTTTTACCTGCTGTGGCAGGACCTATCGAATGTGAATGCCGGTATCAAAGCCCATCAGCCGGATTGGTTCACCGGGCCGTCCGTCCAGAGGGCCAAGCGTTGGGGCACCAGGATTCAGCGGTCGCATGTGTGCGACTAAAAGGGAATCCGCGATAGTTGCGAAGCGTAGTGATTACGACTGGAACGACGTGCTGCCATAGCAAGCCGCATTGCCGACGTCGAGGGTGTTTTGGCATCTTAGGGTTTTGCCGATATAGACGCGGACTGTGACCCATTTGCCGGGCCGCCACA
>JARLGR010000177.1 GCA_031292665.1 Mycobacterium sp.
CAAGCGGCCGGTGCTGCTGGCCGGACACGGCGCGGCCCGTTCCGGCGCGAGCGATGCCCTGGTGCGTTTCTCGGAGAAGTTCGGCATCCCGGTGGCCAATACGTTCCACGGCAAGGGCGTGATGCCCGACGACCATCCCAACAGCATCGGGACGCTCGGGTTCATGCGGCACGACTACGTCAACTTCGGCTTCGACAACGCCGACGTCGTCATCGCGGTCGGCTACGAGCTGCAGGAGTTCGACCCGGTCCGGATCAACCCGCAGGCCGACAAGAGGATCATCCACATCCATCGGTTCCCGGCCGAGGTCGACGCGCACTATTCCGTCGACGTGGGCATCATCGGTGACATCAGCGCCTCGCTCGACGCGCTCAGCGACTCGCTGGCCGGCCACGCCTACGAGGCCAACCCGGAGGTGCCCGGCGCCGGGCTGCTCGCCGGGGAATTCGCTCGCGGGCAACAGGATTCGCGCTACCCGCTGGCGCCGGCGCGGTTGGTCGCCGACGCTCGCGCCGCGCTGGGGCGCAGCGACGTCGTGTTGGTCGACACCGGTGCCACCAAGATGTGGATGGCGCGGCTCTACCCGACCTACGAGCGCAACACCTGCCTGGTCTCAAACGGATTGTCCACCATGGGCTTTGCGCTGCCGGGCGCCCTCGGCGTCAAGCTGGCGCGGCCGGAGGCGAAGGTGCTGGCCGTCGTCGGCGACGGCGCGTTCCTGATGAACTCGCAGGAGATCGAGACCGCCGTGCGCGAGCGCATCCCGCTGGTGGTGCTGATCTGGGAGGACGGCGGCTATGGCCTCATCGAGTGGAAGATGGACCTCGAACTCGGAGCGCATTACTACGTGAAGTTCGGCAACCCGGACGTGGTAAAATACGCGGAAAGCTTCGGCGCCAAGGGATATCGGATCAACAGCGCGGACGAGCTGTTGCCGACGCTGAAGGCCGCGCTCGCCGACGACGGGGTGTCGCTGATCTGCTGCCCGGTCGACTACTCCGACAACCTGCGGCTGACCGACCGCCTCGGCGAACTGGACGAGACGCTGTAAGCGCTCGTGTCTTGCCGGCATCGCCGCCGAGGTTGTGTCAAAAACCCTGGCCGTTGCCACCCGCGCCATCGATGCCGAGCCATGACCGCCGTTGCCGCCGACGCCGGTGGCGCCGGCACCGGTGAGACGAACACAAACGACGCCATGTCAACGGATAAGCCAACCCCGGATCGCGCGCTCCGGGTAGCCTCACATGATTGCGTTTCGGGGCCGTTGGCACTCACGGCGTCGTTCGCTCCCCCAAGGAGGCACTGGTGTCTTATGTGCTGTCGGCGCCTGATTCGTTGGTCAACGCTGCCGCGGATCTGGCCCGGATTGGTTCGGAGCTCAACGCGGCGAACTCGACAGCCGTGAGCCCGACCACGGCGCTACTGGCCGCAGGCGCCGACGAGGTGTCGACACGCATCGCGGCGCTGTTCGGCGCATACGGCCTGGACTACCGCGCGCTCACCGCGGAGGCGGCGCAGTTGCATGAGCGGTTCGTGCTGACACTGTCGGAGAACGCGACAGAGTATGTGACCGGTGAATTCGCCAACGCTGAAGGATTGGCGCGGGAAGCGGTCAGCGCACCGGGTCAGACGCTGGCGGGGCTCGACCCGACCGGCGGCGCGCTCGCCGGTACCGCCGCGACTCCGCTCGCTGCGGCAGCCACGAGGATCACCATCCCCGGCGCAGGACCGCTCTACTACCCGTACGTGATCACCAACGCGCCCTACCTGGGGCACCTGCTCATTACCGGTATCGGCCTGCCGGGGCCGGGTTCCGCCTCGATTCTGCAGGAATACGACCTGCTCAACCATGCCATCGGACAGAACTGGTTTCCCGGCAGCACCCCTCAGGTCGTCAACTATCCGGCCAGCATCGGCATCATCAGCGGGAGCCTGGCCGCTCCCGGCGTCAACGGCGCCGTCGCCATGGGACAGCAATCGCTCAACGACCAGATCATGAATGCGTTCGCCAACGGCAACGGGTCGCCCGTGTATGTCGCCGGGCTGTCGGAGGGAACCATCGTCCTCAACCGCGAGTTGGCCTACCTGGCGACCAGCCCGACCGCTCCACCCGCTCACGCTCTGCAGTTCGCGATGTTCTCCAGCCCCGAATTCGGTTTGTTCGATACCTATCTGCCAACCGGGTTGACCATCCCGTTGGTCGACTACACGGTGCAAGGTCTGCCGAACACGCAGTACAACGTCAGCGTGGTGTTCGGTCAGTACGATTTCTTCGGCAACCCCCCGGATCGGCCGTGGAACATTCCCGCGTGGGTCAACTCGCTGTTCGGGGCGTATTACTACCACAACACGGCGTCGCTGGCCTCCCTTTCGGGCGCGGTCGAGATTTCCAGTGTGACCGCCCCATTGGGCGGCACGATCACCACGTACATGATCCCCTCGCCGACTCTGCCGATGTTGTTGCCGCTCGAACAGATCGGGGTTCCGCAGCCGATCGTCAACAACCTCAACGGGTGGCTGGAGCCGATCGTCAACGATGGCTATTCGTCGCTGACGCCCGACGCGGGGCCGTACTTCTCCCACGGGTCGCTGGTCGGATTGTCCACCCCGCGAGATCTGATCAGCTCCTTACAGGATTGAATTTTCCGGGTCCGCTTCCGGCGTCTTCGGTTAACGCGGCTCTACCCGACCTATAAGCGCAACACCTGTCTGGTCTCAAACGGACTGTCCACCATGGGCTTTGCGCTGCCGGGCGCCCTCGGCGTCAAGCTGGCGCGGCCGGAGGCGAAGGTGCTGGCCGTCGTGGGCGACGGCGCGTTCCTGATGAACTCGCAGGAGATCGAGACCGCCGTGCGCGAGCGCATCCCGCTGGTGGTGCTGATCTGGGACGACGGCGGCTACGGCCTGATCGAGTGGAAGATGGACCTCGAGCTCGGAGCGCATTACTACGTGAAGTTCGGGAACCCCGATGTGGTGGCTTACGCGGAAAGCTTCGGCGCCAAGGGATACCGGATCAAGAGCGCCGACGAGCTGTTGCCGACGCTCAAGGCCGCGCTCGACGGCGACGGGGTGTCGCTGATCTGCTGCCCGGTCGACTATTCCGACAACCTGCGGCTGACCGACCGGCTCGGCGAGCTGGACGAGACGTTGTAAGAACGCTTCTGTCGTCTCGGTGGCTTGCCGTTAGCGCCCGCGCAGCCTGCCCCGCCGCTGGTACCACTGACACCGCGGTGCGTTCGCTACTGCGTGGCCCAGAACGAGCTGCCTCCAGGAGAGGCGGTGAGACCCGGGTCGCCGGCACAGCGAGCGATGTCCACAATTGCCCCCGCTACACCTACCTTGGCCACCGCTGCGGCACCGGCAGCGCTGCGGGTGGCACCCCAGGCCCCGACGAAGCTGTGACCATCGTCAGAGAGGGCCACACAGCCACCCTGGCCCTCGGCAAGAATGCGGCAGTCGGTTGCGCCACGCCTCGCGGCGCAGTGGCTCACCGCATACTCCTCAACGTGATCCAGGCTGGCAAGGGTGCCGCCCGAGGTGGTTTCGACAGAATGGGTGGAGTCCGACCCCGCGATCGCGATGTAGCTGCCGTCGGCCTGTGCCGGTGCTGCCAACCCGACAGCCCAGACGGCAGGAATCACCGCGGACGCAAGAAGCTTGGACACACGCTTCCTCGAACAGAGTGTCCGGGCACCAATGGAGCTGCGCAAGCTAAATCTGCTGATGGGCACCGGCTCACGCCGACGAAGATTCGACAACATCACTGACCACGCTCATTTCGGGGACGCCACGTTCTAAGCGTCGGCTCTCATAATGCTGGCTTGACGCGGGATCGGCCACGTTATTAACGAAGCGTTGACAAGCCCGTAGCAAATCTTTACAGGGTTCGACACGTGGTCGAGGGGGTGCCGCGCGTACACCCAACGAGTAGTGATCAGCGAAGGCGGAAAGCTTGCCAGTCCCACGCCTGTCGCCCGGCTTAGCCGTTGCGCCGTGACGTCACCGTCGGTGACGCCATGGGCCCCGCGTACCCACCCAGCAGCTCGCGATGCCACCAGGCTCGCTCACGCCGCAGTTCGCGCCACGTCGTGAACCGGTATTCGTAGAGCTGGACCCGCACGTGGCGTGGTGGCGAATCCGGAAAGGGGTTGTGCCGCAACAGGCGCAGCGTCGGCGGATCGTTGCGCAACAGCCGCTGCAGCATCGGTTTCAGCCACGGCTGGGCATAGCCGGGCGAGATGGCGGCGAACCACATCAGCCAGTCCAGGCGTAGGTGGTAGGGCGCCCATTGCCGCGGGAGCCGTCGCACGCCGCCGGGCTTGCCCTTGAATTCGTATTCCTTCCAGACGGTCTGGTCGGTGATGGAGGTGTCCTCGGTCCCCTCGATCACCACCTCCCGGCGGATACGGCCGATGCTGCCGAACGCCCCGTAGGTGTTCACGAGGTGAAACGGGTTGAAGGACATGTTCATTCGCTGGCGAGAAGACAACATGTTACGCACCGGCCAGTAGCTCATGACCAGCACGGCGCCGGTGAACCCGGCCACCAGGCCGGCGAACCAGGGCGGCGGCGTCGACCACGCCGGGTGCGAAGGCAACGGAAGGAGCGATCCCGCCGACGAGTCGTCGATCGCGCTGCACGCCAAGAGGATCGTCACCCAATTGAGCCAGGCGAAGTTGCCCGACGCCACCAGCCACAGCTGGGTGACCACGATGATCGCCGCGGCCACGCTGGCCACCGGCTGCGGCGCGAACAACCCGAACGGCACGATGAGCTGGGAAAAGTGATTGCCCGCCACCTCGATCCGGTGCAGCGGCTTGGGCAGGTGATGGAAGAACCAACTCAAGGGCCCCGGCATGGGCTGAGTTTCGTGGTGGTAGTACAGGCACGTCAGGTCCCGCCAACACGGGTCGCCGCGCATCTTGATCAGCCCGGCACCGAACTCGACCCGAAACAGCAAAAGCCGCGCCATCCACAGCGTCAGCAGCGGCGGCGCCACGCGGTCGTTGCCGAGGAAGATCATCAAGAACCCGGCTTCCAGGAGCAAAGACTCCCAGCCGAACCCGTACCAGACCTGCCCCACGTTGACGATCGACAGGTAGAGCACCCACAGCGTCAGCCACATGAGCATCGACGCCCACAGCGGCGCCAGGTCGCCCACACCGGCGACTATGGCCGCCGCCACCACCGCGCCTAACCAGCAGACGCCCGCGAACAGCCGATCGGAGTAGCGCAGATGAAAGATGCTCGGCGTCTTCCAAAATGACCGCGCCGCTAGAAACTTTGGCACCGGGAGCATTCCGTGCTCGCCGATGAGTGCCCGGAACTGGGCGGCGGCCGCAACGAACGCGATCAGGTAGACGACCGCGACGCCGCGCTCGAGCACGAGCCTGCCCAGCCAGTACCCGGGTGCCGAAAACCATCCCATGGCCGTAACTCCTCGGACGGTAGCGGTTACGCCACAACGCATATCCAGTCAACCACCCGGTAAACCGGGAGCCAACACCGAGAATCAGTCGCCGGTCCGCCGCGGCATCGTCACCACCGAAGCTGCAAGCACCGACAGCGAAATCAGCGCCAGCAGTTGCACGCTCGCGGAATGGCCGGCATAACCGTCGACCGATCGCCACGGATGCCGGGACAGTGCCGCCCCGGCCAGGATCAGCCCGCCGGCGCTCAGGGCGACGGTAAGCCCGTCGGAGCGGGGACCACGCAGCGCGTACCGCAGACCCAGCGCGGCGCCGACCACGACGACGCCGACCACACCCGCGATGACGGCCCCGGCCCCCAGCACCGCGACCGCCGCCCAGGTCCCGGGCGCCCACGGGCGTGCGGGAGGGTCTTCATCGTCGCGCCTGCGCCGGGTGCGCCAGAGGGCGAGCGCGGCCAGCAGGGGCAGCAGGGCCAGCCCCACCGCCAGTCCCGCGCGGTAGAGGCCATTGGAGGCGAAGGTGAGCGTGATGGTGCCCGGGTCGCCCGCGGGGACCACCCAACCCTGCTGCCAGCCGTTGACGGCTACGGGCGTCAGACGGGCGCCGGTGCTGGTGCGGGCCACCCACCCGGGGTTGATGCTCTCCGGGATGACCAGCAACCGCGTGGTAGGCGACGCGGGCGCTCGCACCTCGCGGCGGGTGGCGCCCCACGCTCGGGTGGGGGCGGAAACGGCTGTGGCACTGGGCACTTCGGCGCCGCCCGGGGCCGAGAGCTGGGCCCCGTCCACGACGAATGGAGCCCCGGGGCTGATCAACAGCTCCTGGCGGCCCGCCGGCAGGGCGATGGGGTCGGGATCGCACGGCAGCGCCGCGATCGGGTCACCGTCCAGCAGCGCGCCCACGGTGGTGTGGATCCGGGTGTGCACGAACCGTCCCGCGACCGCGATGACCGGTCCGGCGTCGCAGCCGACGGTGACCGCCCGGGACCGGTTGCGGGCGGCGTCGGCGGGCGCGATCGGGGCGCCGTCGGTCCCGAGCACCGCCACTTCGGCCAGCCCGGGCGGCTTGAGCTGGTCGAAGCCCAACGCGTTGCGGTCGATGACGTCCTGCCAGTCCAGCAGGCTGACGGTGACGGTGTCGGTAACCCGGGGCCGCAGCGGCAGGGTCTGCGGCTGGTCGCCCTTCAACTCCCGCACCTGGGGGCCGTCGCCCAGGTTGACGGCGACCATCGTCGGGCGGGCCGGCGGCGCTGCCCGGCTGGGCACCAGGCGCAGCCCGGCGACCTCGGTGGGCCCGCGCAGGGTGAGGGTGAGGGTGGGCGGAGCCTTGTGCTGCACCACCCGCTGCGGCGCCGTCCACGCGGTGGCCGGGTCGCCGTCGGTGGCGGCGTAGGCCGAGCCCAGGATGTCCACCAGGTCGGAGTCACCACGGGCGCGGGTGGTGTTCGGCTCGGCGACCAGGTCGGCGAGCTTGGGGCCCTGCCGCGGTCGCACCCACACCGTCGGGGTGACCGACATCGGCGCCGGAACCGTCAGCGTCCGGCTGAAGGTGACCGGCTCTTCGGGCGCCAAGGCCATCGACGCCGCGCACCGCACGGTGTCGGGCCCCGCGGCGCAGCCGGGCCGGCCGAGCAGATCCGACCCGAGGTCCCAGCCGGTGACCTCCGTGCCCGCGGGCGGGCCGGGGACCAGCACGGTGTGCCGCAGGTCGACCGGGTGGGCGAACCCGGACGCGTCGTACTGGGTGATGGACAGGTCGGTGATGCCGAACTGCGCGCCGGCGGACCCGTCGTCGGTGCCGGCGGCGGTGACCCGGACCCACGAGGTCTCGCCGTAGGGCAGCGCGGCGGCCAGCGGCTTGCCCGGTTCGTCGAAGCGCAGGGTGGTGCTGCCGTTGGCGGTTTCGACCAGGATGCGGCGGACCTGGGCACCGACGGCGGACGCGCTGGGCGTCAGCGTGATCGCGGCGTTGGTCAGCGGGTGGTCGAAATCCACCCGCAGCCACTGCCCGACGGCCGCTTGCAGCGAGTTGGACACCCAGGCCGTGGCCGGGTCACCATCGATCGCGGCGGCGGCCGAGGTCGCCGGGGCGACGTCGGGCATCGCGGTGGAATCCGCCGACGAACTCGACACCGTGATCTTGCCGCCGGTCCAGGCGCCGTACACCGGGTCGGCGCCGGGGACGGGGTAGTCGGGCACCCGGTTGTAGGTGTGCCGCGCGTCGCCGGGCGCCCGGATCGCCGACGCGTGGTTGTCGACCCGGCCGTAGTCGGTCTCGCGGGCCAACGGGGTGTCGGTGACGGTCGCCCCCGATGCCGGCAGTCCCGCGCTGCGGGCGTCGGCGGTCAGCAGCACGGGTCCCAGCGGCGGCAGGCCCAGCAGCCGTCGCCGCTCGTCGAGGCGCAGCAGCACCTCGGGTCCGCCGTCGACGCGGGCCGCCCGGCCGGCGTCGACGAGATACGGCGCGCCGGGATCACCGGGCACGGCGACTCGGTATATCTCCACCGCCGGATACCGCGGCCGCAGCCCGCCGTCGGCGACGAAGCCCTCCAGCGTGCCGGGCCCCACGGGCGCGCCGAACTGTGCCACCTTCTGCAGTCCCGGTGAGCCCTCGATGGCGCGGTGCACCAGGATTGGGCGCGCCGAGCGGGAGGTGTCCGGATCGAGGTCGTTGCGCACCACCACGTACGAAACACCCTGGCGGGCAAGGGTATCGGCCAGCCCGAGTGATGGACGGCCCGCGGCGAAAAGCCGTTGCACCGAGTCCAGCGCCCGGATCGTTTGCGGCGGTGTCAGCGGGATCGAGTCACGCACCCCCCACGGGCCGGGGCCGAGCACCTGCAGCGGCTCGTCATGGCTGGTGCCCCACACCTGGGTGGCGAACGGCGCCCCCGGGACCACCAGAACCCTTCCGGGCGTTGGTGTCCCGGTGTTGTGTGCGCTGAGCCAGTCGGCGGCGTCGTGCCAGTACCGCGGTATCGCGGTGAACGTGCCGGGCGGCGTGAGCCGGCCGGTCCACGCCAGTGAGGTGCTGACCGCCAGGGCCGTCAGGACCACGACGGTCACCGCGACCCGCTTGTCGCGCTCGGGGTGGGCGAACGCCGGCAACCACTCCGACCGTGGCGGGCTGCCCGGCCCCCAACCAGGAAGGGGTACCCGGCCCAGCAACTGCGCGATGCCCAGCACCACCGGGATCCGGATCACCGACCCCAGCTTGTGCACGTTGCGCAACGGCGCACCGCCGGCGTCCAGGAACGCCTGGACCTGGTGTGCCAGCGGTGAGCCCAGCCCGCCGCTGTAGCCGGCGGCTATGAGCACCACGCCGACCACCAGCGTCGCCACCAGCCGTCCCCGCGCCGGCATCCCGGGGCTGGCCAGCCCGGCCAGGCCGGCGGCCGCGACCAGGCAGGTGGCCAGGATGGCCGCCGAGCCGGTCACCAGGGGTGCCCCCGCGGTGGCGGTCGGCGCCACGAACGGGGTCCAGCTGTCGGTGCCGCGCAGGATCTCGGTCAGCGACGACCATTGCGTCGTCACGCCGGAGGATTCGATGAAGTCCAGGAAGGGAGGGCTGATGGCCCGCAGCAGGGCCAGCGCCACCACCCACCACAGCATCGCCAGGCACAGCGCCAGCGCCCACCACGCGGTGTAGCGCCACCACACCCGGTTCGGGCGGTGACACGCCCACCAGATCACCGCGGGCAGGCAACCGGCCAGCGTGGCGATGGCGTTGACCGCGCCCATCAGCGCGACGGCCAGGCCGGCCTGCGCGGCGAGCGCCCGCGCCGACCGGTCCGAAGCCGACCCTGTGCCACGCAAGGCCAGGATCGTGGGCAGCAACACCCACGGCGCCAGCATCATCGGCAGGGTTTCCGACGAGATAGAGCCCAGTGTGGTCAGCACCCGCGGTGACAGCGCGAATGCGACGGCTCCGATGACGCGCGACGGTGTGCTGCCGACGCCCAGCGCCTCGGCCACCCGCAGCAGGCCCCAGAACCCGACGGTCAGCAACAGGGCCCACCACAGCCGCTGCGTCACCCATCCGGGCAAGCCCAGCAGATGGCCGGCAAGGAAGAAGGTGCCGTGCGGGAACAGGTAGCCGTAGGCCTGGTTCTGAGCCTGGCCGAAGGGCAGTTCGCTGTTCCACAGGTTGGTCGCGCGCGCCAGGAACCGCAGGGGATCGGCGGTGAGGTCGAGCTTGGTGTCGGGGGAGATCTGCCCCGGTGCCTGGGCGAACGTCAGGGCCAGCGCGAGCGCGCCGACCACGACCAACCACCGTCGCGAGAGCGGCGGGGCCGACGGGCACGGGGCCGGCGCACCGGCCCGGGTCCTCGCCGGGCTAGCTACGGTTGCCGTACTCGACCCGGTTGAGCACTGACGACTGCGGATCGCCCCCGGGAAGTGGCGGCCTCGTGTCTTGCTGCACCATCAGGGTGATGCCGAAGATCGCGGCCGCGCCGAGCAACAGACCGACCACCACGCTCGCGGCGGCGGGCGCAATGATCCGGTTCAATGGTGGCTCCTTCGGTGCTGCGGTCTGGACTCGGCGACCTTTCGTCAACCTAGCAGAAGAGCGGCCCGCACCCCGGACCGCAGGTCAACGCTACTGACGCAGGTCTGGCGGCAGCTGCTCCAGGCAACTTTCCCTGCTGTCGCAGGGCAGGCAGTGCCCGTGAAAGCACCGGTCACCGTATTGCACGAGGTTGGGCCCGGACGGAGCCGGCGGGGCCTGTGCCGGCACCGCGGTGCGCACCTCGAGGGCGTCCAGGCTGAGCGTGGCACCGACGTTCGCCGCGGCACCGATCGACAACCCCACCGCGATGCTGGCCGCAGCCGCCAGAGTCACCCCGCGCATCACTGGCTCCTCCCTGCCAGTCACATTGCTGGCCAAGGTAGCAGGGGGTGCCCCGGGCGGCGCGCATGAAACCCACGTCGGCGCGCCCCGAATCCCGCCCGAATGTCAGGGCCCGAGTCCCGCCTGAAAACATGGCCCGATGGCCTTGCCTCGGACTCTTGGGACCCTGGCTGTGCTCACCGCCGCCTCGGCGCTGTTAGCCGGCTGCGGCCACCATGCCGTACGCCCCCCGGCCGCATCGTCGAGCAAAGTGACTATTCCGACGGCCGCACCGCCGCCACCCGAGTGCGGTGACCCCACCGCGTTGCCGCGGCGCGACAAGCTCGCCCAGCTCTTGATGGTGGGGGTCAAGAACGCCGACGACGCCCGCGCGGTCGTCGCCAACTACCACGTCGGCGGCATCTTCATCGGCAGCTGGACGGACCTGTCGATCTTCGACGGCCCGCTGGCCGACATCGCGAGCAAGGCCGGGCCGCTGCCGCTGGCCGTCAGCGTCGACGAAGAGGGCGGCCGGGTCTCGCGGTTGAAGAAGCTGATCGGGCCCGCGCCGTCGGCCAAGGAACTCGCCCAGGCCGAATCTCCCGACCAGGTCTACGCCTTCGAACTCGACCGTGGCCGTCAAATGCACGCGAAGGGCATCACCGTTGACTTCGCCCCGGTGGTCGACGTCGTCTCCGACGCTCCAGACGACAGCGTGATCGGGGACCGCTCATTCGGCTCAGATCCCGAGACGGTCACCGCGTACGCCAAGGCCTATGCGCAGGGCCTGCGGGACGCCGGCGTGCTGCCGGTGCTCAAGCACTTCCCCGGCCACGGCCACGGCTCGGGCGATTCGCACAAGGGCGGGGTCACCACGCCGCCGCTGGCCGAACTGCAAACCGACGACCTGGTGCCCTACCGAACGCTGACCAAGGCCAAACCGGTCGGAGTGATGATCGGTCATCTGCAGGTTCCCGATCTGACCGGCAGCGACCCGGCCAGCCTGAGCCCCGCGGCGGTGCAACTGCTGCGCACCGGCACCGGTTACGGCGCCGATCCCTTCGACGGCCCGATTTTCAGCGACGACCTGTCCAGCATGGCCGCCATCACGGACCATTTCGGTGTTTCGGAGGCGGTGCTGCGCACCCTGCAAGCCGGCATCGATATCGCGCTCTGGGTCACCACCGACGAGGTGCCCGCGGTGCTGGACCGGCTGGACAAGGCGCTCACCGCGGGCGAGTTGAAAATCCCCGACATCGACGCCTCCCTGAAGCGTGTGGACGTGATGAAGGGCCATAACCCGAAGTGCGGGCACTAGCGGCCGCAGATTGCCTACGCTGGGGTCAAAGTGGTCAGAGAGGCCTTAAAAGGGAGAGCGATGGCGGGTGGCACCAAGCGGCTACCGCGTGCTGTCCGCGAGCAGCAGATGCTCGACGCCGCCGTGCAGATGTTCTCGATCAACGGCTATCACGAGACCTCGATGGACGCCATCGCCGCCGAGGCACAGATCTCGAAGCCGATGCTCTATCTGTATTACGGATCCAAAGAGGACCTGTTCGGCGCCTGCCTGAACCGGGAGCTGAGCCGGTTCATCGATGTGGTGCGCGCCGACATCGATTACACGCAGAATCCAAAAGACTTGCTGCGCAACACGATTGGGTCTTTCCTGCGGTACATCGACACCAACCGGGCGTCGTGGATCGTGATGTACACGCAGGCCACCAGCTCACAGACGTTCGCCCATCTGGTGCGCGAGGGCCGTGAACAGATCATCGAGCTGGTCGCCGCGCTGGTGCGGGAGGGCAGCCGCAGCCCGCGGCCGGACCGCGAGTACGACATGATGGCCGTGGCGCTGGTGGGTGCGGGCGAGGCGATGGCCAACCGGCTCAGCACCGAGGACATCGACGTGGACGAGGCGGCCGAGGTGATGATCAACCTGTTCTGGCACGGCTTGCGGGGCGCGCCGGAGGAGCGGGAAGCCGCCGCGGCGCTGCCCGAAACGGGCGGTCCCGGCGCGACCGCCGGCTAGACCCTACATTCAAGGAGTGGCCCCTCCGGCTCGATTGCCCAGCCGCAGTCTCGACTTCTTCTGCGCCGCCGTCATCGTCGGACTGCTGGCCGGGGTCGCAGGGCTCGCGACGTCGGCGGTGCTGCGCTTCGTCGAACACCTCACCTACCACTACACCTTCGGCACCCTCCTGGTAGGAATCGCCGGCAGCAGCCACATTCGCCGGACGTTCGGGCCCATGATCGGCGGCGCGCTGACGGCATGCGGGTGGTGGATCCTGCGGCGCCGCAGCGACATTCCTCCGCTCGCGCAGACCATCACCCGCCACGGCCGCATCCCGCGGTCGGCCTGGAGCGTCGACGCCTTGCTGCAAGTGGTGCTGGTCGGTTCCGGCGCCTCGCTGGGCCGCGAAGGGGCTCCACGCCAATTCGCCGCGGCCCTGGGCGATATCGGAACACGGTGGCTCGAGCGGCTCTCGGCGGACGATCGGGAGATCCTGCTGGCCTGCGCGGCCGGGGCGGGACTGGGTGCGGTCTATGCCGTGCCGCTGGCCGGCGCGTTGTTCACCGTGCACATCATCCTGAACAGCTGGCACCCCCGCGTACTCGGTGGTGCGCTGATCAGTTCCAGCCTGGCCGTGGCGATCGGCTCGCTGATCACCCATGACCGACCCGAATTGGACTGGCCCAGCGTGGATTCGTCCCCCGTGCTGGCCGGGCACGCGCTGCTGCTGGCGCCGGTGGCGCTCGCGGTGGGACTGGGATTCAACCGACTGATGGCGGCGGCGCGGCCCGCCAAGCAGATACGGACGTGGGTGCTCGTCCCCGCGCTCGCCGGCGCCGGTTTGGTCATGGGGATCTGTTCGCACTGGTGGCCCGAACTGCCCGGCAACGGGCGGAGCATCCTGACCGTCAGCTTGGCCAGCGGGATGACGCTGTCCGGGGCGGCGGCGATCTTACTGCTCAAACCCTTGTTGACCGCGCTGTTCCTGCGCGCCGGCGGTGCCGGCGGCATGCTGACGCCGTCGCTGGCCACCGGGGCGGCGGCGGGATCGCTGCTGGCGCTGACGGGCAACGGGGCCGCCGGAATGCATTTCCATGTGGCGACGGTCTCGCTGGCCGGTGCCGCCGGGGTGCTGGCGGTCACCCAGGGCTCCCCGATCTGGGCCGCGATCTTCGTCTGGGAACTCGCCCACCCGCCGCTGTGGCTGATTTTCGTGTTCCTGGTCACCGCCGTCGGCGCCCACGGATTGAAACTGCTCGCCACCGGCCGCGGACGAAACCGCAACGGCTAGAGCGCCCGGACCGTGCCGGTCAGGTGCGGGTATCCCTTGGCGATGTTGCGCAACGAAATATCCCAGCCGTCATTGCGCTCGTCGATGTAGAGCCCCGTGGTGGCGGGCAGCAGGACCGGCTTGCCGAACCGCACCGAGTACAGTACCCCGTCCGGGAGACGTGCCTCGATGTTGGCCAATACCGCTGCGGCGCTGAACATCCCGTGCGCGACGACCGTGGGGAAGCCGAACAGCTTGGCGGCGATCGGGTTGGTGTGGATGGGGTTGTGGTCACCACCGACGACCGCATAGCGCCGGATCTGCCGGGGGGTGACGCGCAGGACGGTGCTCGGCGGCGACAGCTTCGACTGCTTCTGCGGTGGCGGTTTGGGCTCGTCGGACAGGCTGGTGCGCTGCTGGTGCAGGAACGTCGTCACCTGGTGCCACGCGGTGTCGTTGCCGACGCTGACGTCCGTGACCAGGTCCACCAGCAGGCCCTTGCGGTGCTCGCGCAGGTTTTCGGCGTGCACGCGCACGCCCACCGTGTCCGTCACCGCGATCGGGCGGTACTGCGTGATGTGGTTCTCGGTATGCACCGAACCCATTGCTGCGAAAGGGAAGTCGAACCCGGTCGCCAGCGACATCACCGCGGGGAACGTCAACGCGAACGGGTAGGTCAGCGGCACGTTGTTGCCGTAGCGCAGGCCGGTGACCGCCGCGTACTCGGCCACATTCGTGTGGTCGATGGGCAACTCGTCGACCGAGACCGTCCGGCTGGGCACCCGGCCCCCGCGCGACACCAGCGGCAGTGCACCGGCCGCCGCGCGCAGCATGTTCCTCAGGCCGCTTGGCTGGCTCATCGCGTTCTCCTAAAAGCCGAACTCATGCGCCCAGCATGGCCTGACCGCATACGCGAATGACGTTGCCGGTGACAGCATTCGACGCCGGGCTGGCGAAGTAGGCGATGGTCTCGGCGACGTCGACCGGCTGCCCACCCTGTAGCAGCGAGTTCAGCCGGCGGCCCACCTCGCGGGTGGCCAGCGGAATCGCCGCCGTCATCTGGGTCTCGATGAATCCCGGTGCCACCGCGTTGATCGTGATGCCCTTCTCGTAGAGACCGGGCGCCAACGCCTGGGTGAGTCCGATCATCCCGGCCTTCGTGGTGGCGTAGTTGGTCTGTCCGCGGTTGCCCGCGATGCCGGCCATCGACGACAGGCCGACCACCCGGCCGCCCTCCCCGATGCTGCCGTTGCCCACCAGGCCTTCGGTAAGCCGGAGCGGCGCAAGGAGATTGACGGCCAGGACGGCGTCCCAGCGGGCGTCGTCCATGTTCGCCAGCAGCTTGTCGCGGGTGATGCCGGCGTTGTTGACCAGGACGTCGGCGCGCCCGGCGTAGTGGTCGTGAAGGTGCTCGGTGATCTTGTCGACGGCGTCCTCGGCGGTGACGTCGAGCCACAACGCGGTACCCCCCACCCGGCTCGCGGTCTCGGCCAGCGTCTCGGCGGCGGACTCCACGTCGATCGCGACCACGCGGGCGCCGTCGCGGGCGAACACCTCGGCGATCGTCGCGCCGATCCCGCGCGCGGCGCCGGTCACGATGGCGACTTGGGAGTCCAGCGGCCGCTCCCAGTCGGGCGGGGGGGCGGAGTCGGCCTCCCCGATGTAGAAGACCTGGCCGTCGACGTAGGCCGACTTGGCCGACAGGATGAACCGCATCGTGGACTCCAGGCCCGTCGCGGCGGGCTTGGCGTCCGGCGAGAGGTACGCCAGCTGCACGGTGGCGCCGTCACGCAATTCCTTGCCCAGCGAGCGGGTGAAGCCTTCGAGCGCGCGCTGCGCGATCCGCTCGCCGGTGCTGGCCGCGCCGTCGGGCGTGGTGCCGACCACCACCACGCGCGCCGAGTGGCCGAGGTTGCGCAACACGGGCGTGAAGAACTCGTGCAGCCCCTTGAGCCCCGCCGGCGTCGTGACGCCGGTGGCGTCGAAAACCAGCCCGCCGAACTGGTCGGCCCAGCGGCCGCCCAGGTTGTTCCCCACCAGGTCGTAGTCCTTGGCCAGCGCCGCGCGCAGCGGCTCGGCCACTCGGCCGTCACCGCCGATCAACAACGACCCCGACAAGGGCGGATCGCCGGGCCGGTAGCGTCGAAGTGATTCAGGCTGGGGTAGTCCAAGTTGCTTGGCCAAGAACGATCCGGGGCCGGAGTTGACCACCTGCGAGAACAGGTCCGGCGAGAGCTTGGGAGCCACTGAGCTGCCTTCCATTTCTTCTGAGGCTTGCTGGGTCTTGGCGTGCCGCTATAGGCCCACCGTATCGGGGACGAACTTACTGCAGAGTAAGAACAGTGGGTAGTATGGCCCTGAACGGGCGATCCAAAACTGACCAAACCTCAAGACAACCGGAGAAAAACAGTGGCCCCTGCCAGTGCCGAAAACAGGCCCGAAATCGGGCCCGGAAACAGGCGACGCGTCGCCGTGCTGGGTGGCAATCGCATCCCGTTCGCACGATCGGACGGCGCCTATGCCGAGGCGTCCAACCAGGACATGTTCACCGCGGCCCTCGGCGGGCTGGTGGACCGGTTCGGGCTGGCCGGTCAGCGATTGGGCGTTGTCGCCGGCGGCGCGGTGCTCAAGCACAGCCGCGACTTCAACCTGATCCGCGAGTGCGTGCTCGGTTCCGAGCTGTCGTCTTACACGCCGGCGTTCGACATCCAGCAGGCCTGCGGCACCGGCCTGCAGGCGGCGATCGCGGCCGCCGAGGGCATCGCGGCCGGCCGCTACGAGGTCGCCGCGGCCGGCGGGGTCGACACCACCTCCGACCCGCCGATCGGCCTGGGCGACAACCTGCGCCGCACCCTGCTGAAGCTGCGCCGGTCGAAGTCCAACGTGCAGCGGCTGAGGCTGGTGGGCACCCTGCCCGCCACCCTCGGGCTGGAGATCCCCGCCAACAGCGAACCCCGCACCGGGCTGTCGATGGGGGAGCACGCCGCCATCACCGCCAAGAAGATGGGGATCAAACGCGTCGACCAGGACGAACTGGCCGTCGCCAGCCACCGCAACACGGCCGCCGCCTACGACCGGGGTTTCTTCGACGACCTGGTCACCCCGTTTTTGGGCCTCTACCGCGACGACAACCTGCGGCCCAACTCCAGCGTGGAGAAGTTGGCCACGCTGCGGCCGGTGTTCGGCGTGAAGGCCGGCGACGCCACGATGACGGCGGGCAATTCAACCCCGCTGACCGACGGCGCGTCGGTCGCGTTGCTGGCCACCGAGGAGTGGGCGGCCGGCCGTTCGTTGACCCCGCTGGCCTACCTGGTCGACGCAGAGACCGCCGCCGTCGACTACGTCAACGGACGTGATGGCCTGCTGATGGCGCCGACGTACGCGGTGCCCCGGCTGCTGGCCCGCAACGGGCTGAACCTGCAGGATTTCGACTTCTACGAGATCCACGAGGCGTTCGCGTCGGTGGTGCTGGCGCACCTGCAGGCGTGGGAGTCCGAGGACTACTGCAAGGAGCGGTTGGGTCTGGACGCCGCCCTGGGATCGATCGACCGGTCCAAGCTCAATGTGAACGGTTCGTCGCTGGCCGCCGGTCACCCGTTCGCGGCCACCGGCGGGCGAATTCTCGCGCAGATGGCCAAGCAGCTGGCCGAGAAGAAGGCGGAGCGCAAGGGGGCTGGGCCGGTTCGCGGCCTGATCTCGATCTGCGCCGCCGGCGGCCAGGGAGTGGCCGCCATCCTGGAGGCCTGACGGCCGGATGAATCGCTCACAACGGGTTAGGCACTCCTTTCTGGTGGGTATCCGCCGCTTTGGATGGCTCCGTGTCGTGGTCCGACCCCCCGACCCCGACGGCAATACGGGGCCTCCCTAGATCGACCGCCCGCCGGACGGGCGGACGAAACGGGCCGCCGCTGGACTGAGGGGATCTAGCGGCGGCCTCTTTCGTGTCAAACGACTTTAGAAAGCAGCCTCGTCGAGCTCCATGATGTCGTTGTCCAGCGTCTCGATGACCTCGCGGGTGCCGGCCAAGAGCGGCAAGAAGTTCTTGGCGAAGAACGATGCCACCGCGACCTTGCCCTCGTAGAAGGACCGTTCGGCGCCGCTGGCGCCGGCGTCGAGCGCCTGCACGGCCACCGCGGCCTGACGCTGCAGCAACCAGCCGATGACCAGGTCGCCGACGCTCATCAGGAAGCGCACCGAGCCCAGGCCGACCTTGTAAAGGCTGGTGACGTCCTCCTGGGCGGCCATCAGGTAGCCGGTCAGGGTGGCCGCCATCGCCTGAACGTCGGCCAGCGCCTTGGCCAGCAGGGCCCGTTCGGACTTGAGTCGGCCGTTGCCGGACTCGCTGTCCACGAACTCCTGGATCTGGCCCGACACGTGGGCCAGCGCCACACCCTTGTCGCGGACGATCTTGCGGAAGAAGAAGTCCTGCGCCTGGATGGCGGTGGTGCCTTCGTACAACGAGTCGATCTTGGCGTCGCGGATGTACTGCTCGATCGGGTAGTCCTGCAGGAAGCCGGACCCGCCGAACGTCTGCAGGCTCTCGGTCAGCTTCGCGTAGGCCTGCTCGGAGCCCACACCCTTGACCAGCGGCAGCATCAGGTCGTTGATCTTGACGGCCAGGTTGGCGTCCACGCCGTGCAGCGCCTCGGCGACCGCCGCGTCCTGGTAGGTCGAGGTGTAGAGGTACAGCGCGCGCAGACCCTCGGCGTAGGCCTTCTGGGTCATCAGCGACCGGCGCACGTCGGGGTGGTGCGTGATCGTCACCCGCGGCGCGCCCTTGTCGGTCATCTGGGTCATGTCGGCACCCTGCACGCGGGACTTGGCGTAGTCCAGCGCGTTCAGGTAGCCGGTCGACAGGGTCGCGATCGCCTTGGTGCCGACCATCATGCGGGCCTGCTCGATGACGTCGAACATCTGCGCGATGCCGTTGTGGACCTCGCCGACCAGCCAGCCCTTGGCGGGCACGTCGTGCTGACCGAACGACAGCTCACAGGTCGCCGAGACCTTCAGACCCATCTTGTGCTCGACGTTGGTGACGAAGACGCCGTTGCGCTCGCCCAGCTCGCCGGTCTCGAAGTCGAACAGGAACTTGGGCACGAAGAACAGCGACAGGCCCTTGGTGCCCGGACCCGCGCCCTCGGGGCGCGCCAGCACCAGGTGGAAGATGTTCTCGAACAGGTCGCCGGAATCACCCGAGGTGATAAACCGCTTCACCCCGTCGAGGTGCCAGGAACCGTCCTCCTGCCGGACCGCCTTGGTGCGGCCCGCTCCGACGTCCGAACCGGCGTCTGGCTCCGTGAGCACCATGGTCGAACCCC
The DNA here is from genome assembly GCA_031292665.1 of Mycobacterium sp. Taxonomy (GTDB): domain Bacteria; phylum Actinomycetota; class Actinomycetes; order Mycobacteriales; family Mycobacteriaceae; genus Mycobacterium. The sequence continues at coordinate 18,862 of JARLGR010000177.1, forward strand.
ACTGACGCCCAACGGCCAGCACGGCCCACTTCTTCTGCTCCTCGGTGCCGAGGTGGTACAGGATGTTGGCGAAGCCGGCGCCGCCCCCGTACATCCACACCGCCGGGTTGGCGCCGAGGATGTGCTCGTGCAGCGCCCACCCCAGTGCCTTGGGCATCGGGATGCCGCCGAGCGCCTCGTCGATCCCGGCCTTGTCCCAGCCGGCCTCCTGGACCGCCAAGACCGACTTCTTGAAGGTCTCCGGCAGCGTCACCGAGTGGGTCTCCGGGTCGAAAACCGGCGGATTGCGGTCGCCCTCGACGAACGACTCCGCGACGGGTCCCTCGGCCAGTCGGCTGATCTCGTTAAGCATTTCCTGGGCGGTGTCGACGTCTAGGTCGCTGTACTCGCCTTGGCCTAATGCCTTGTCAACGCCGAAGACCTCGAACAGGTTGAACACCTGGTCACGGACGTTGCTCTTGTAGTGGCTCACTAAGGTCCTCCTCGTTGAGAATGCCACCCGTGGTTGGGTACTAGGTCTAAGTTACCCACCAGTAACACAGTAAAACTATCGCTGACGCATGGGTCGACGCAAGTAAATGTGAGCTACGTTTCACCGTCTGATTGACCAACCGGTTGGTCTGCCCGCCTGACGTGCGGCGATCATGCCACGATGATGGGTGTGGGGACCGTCACGGCATTACCTGTGCTCGATCTGCGGGCCGACGCCGACCGACTGCGGGAGGGCCTGCGCCGGGCCGCCCACGAGGTGGGTTTCTTCTACCTGACCGGCCATGACGTGCCCGCGGGGCTCTCGCGCCGGGTGCTCGGTGCGGCACGCCGGCTGTTCGCGCTGCCGCAGGCGGACAAAGATGCCGTCGCGATGGTGCACAGTCCGCACTTCCGCGGCTACACCCGGATGGGCGGCGAGCTGACTCGGGGCGAGGTGGACTGGCGCGAGCAGATCGACATCGGACCGGAGCGTCCCTCGATCGGCGGGCCGGGCAGGCCGGATTACCTGTGGTTGCAGGGTCCCAACCAGTGGCCGGCCGCCCTACCCGAGCTGCCCGGCATCGTCGCCGAGTGGGACGCCGCGCTGTCCGCGGTGGCCCGCAGCCTGCTCGGGCACTGGGCAGCCGCGCTGGGCAGCCCGCCCGACGTCTTCGACGCCGCCTTCGCCGAAACGCCCGCCACGTTGATCAAGATCATCCGTTATCCCGCCCGCCCGGCAAGCCCGCAGGGGGTCGGCGCGCACCGCGACGCCGGGGTGCTCACCCTCCTGCTGGCCGAGCCGGGCAGCCGGGGCCTGCAGGTGCGACCGGCCGGAGGCGACCAGCCGGGTCGGCGGGGCTGGATCGACGTGCCGCCGGTACAGGGCGCGTTCATCGTCAACATCGGCGAGTTGCTCGAGGCGGCGACCGGCGGCTACCTCAGGGCTACCGAGCACCGGGTGAACCTGGACGTGTCGGCGGACGAGCGGATTTCGGTGGCCTACTTCTTCAATCCCCGACTGGACGCGCGGATCCCCGTGCTCTCGCTGCCCGACCGGCCCGCGGCACGCGCCGGCGTGGCGGATGACCCGTCCGACCCGATTTTTCCCGTCTACGGCCGCAACGCGTGGAAGAGCAGGTTGCGGGCCCATCCGGACGTGGCCGCCGCACACGGATATCGGTGAGTCTCGGGCATCCGTTGGGTAGGGTTTCGGGCAAGAGAATCCGTTCCTCGGCCGCAGGGGGTGAAGTCCGGTGAACGCGATAACACAGCTGACGGCATCCACGCTGCGGGAGGCCTTCGGCCACTTTCCGTCGGGCGTGGTCGCCATCGCCGCCGAGGTCGGAGGAATCCGGCATGGCCTGGCGGCCAGCACGTTCGTCCCCGTGTCGCTGGACCCGCCCCTGGTGTCGTTCTGCGTGCAGAACTCCTCGACGACGTGGCCCAATCTCAAGAGCCTGCCCAAGCTGGGGATCAGCGTGCTCGGTGAGGCCCACGACGAGGCCGCGCGCACCCTTGCCGCCAAGACGGGGGACAGGTTCGCCGGTTTGGAGACTGTGTCCAATGAGAGCGGCGCGGTCTTCATCAAGGGCACCGGCCTATGGCTCGAGAGCGCGATCGAGCAAATGATCCCGGCCGGCGATCACACCATCGTGGTGCTGCGGGTCACCGAAGTCACGATCGATGCCGGGGTGACGCCGATCGTGTTCCACCGCAGCGTCTTCCGTCGACTCGGCGACTGAGCCCTCGCCTTCACATCATCGAGTCCGCGGCCCCGCCCCCGGGCGGTGGCTGAGTTCTGTCCGGTAGTTCGCGATGCGGCTCTCAGCGACGGAACAGCTTGTTCCCCAACCACACGACCGGGTCGTACTTGCGGTCGGCAACCCGCTCCTTCATCGGGATCAACGCGTTGTCGGTGATCTTGATGTTTTCCGGGCACACCTCGGTGCAGCACTTGGTGATGTTGCAGTAGCCCAGGCCGTGCGCCTCCTGGGCCTGGTCGCGCCGGTCCAGGGTGTCCAGCGGGTGCATCTCGAGTTCGGCGATCCGCATCAGGAAGCGCGGCCCGGCGAACGCCTTCTTGTTCTCCTCGTGGTCGCGGACCACGTGGCAGACGTTCTGGCACAGGAAGCACTCGATGCACTTGCGGAACTCCTGCGAGCGCCCGACGTCGGCTTGCGCCATCCGGTATTCCCCGGGCTGTAGCTCCTTTGGCGGCGCGAAAGCCGGTATCTCGCGGGCCTTTTCGTAGTTGAAGGAGACGTCGGTGACCAGGTCGCGGATCACCGGGAAGGTCCGCATCGGCGTGACGGTCACGACCTCGTCCTCGGCGAACGTCGACATCCGGGTCATGCACAGCAGTCGCGGATGACCGTTGATCTCCGCCGAGCAGGACCCGCACTTGCCCGCCTTGCAGTTCCAGCGCACGGCGAGGTCGGGCGTCTGCGTCTGCTGCAGGCGGTGGATGATGTCCAGCACCACCTCGCCCTCGTTGACCTGGACGGTGAAGTCCTGCAGCGCACCGCTGGTATCGTCGCCGCGCCACACCCGCAGATGCGCGTTGTAGCTCATTTGCTCTCCGTCCTCGGGCTCCGTCCCGGATGCTCGGCCAGCTCATCGTCCGCGTAGTACTTCTCGAGCTCGGCGATATCGAAGAGCTCCAGTAGATCGGGCCGCATCGGGACCTGGTCCTTGTGGGTCACGGAGATGTCGGGAATCACCCCGTCGCGGTCGGCTGCCTCGCAGACCAGCAACACCTTGCGCCATCCCGACTCCATCGCCGGGTGATCGTCGCGGGTGTGCCCGCCGCGGCTCTCGGTGCGCTCCAGCGCGGCCTTGGCGACGCACTCGCTGACCATCAGCATGTTGCGCAGGTCGATGGCCAGGTTCCAGCCGGGGTTGTACACGCGACCCCCCTCGACGTGGAGGTTCTTGAACCGCTCGCGCAGAGCGCCCAGCCGCTTCAGGGCCTCGGAGATCTCCTCCGCCTTGCGGATGATGCCGACGAGGTCGTTCATCGACTGCTGCAATTCCAGCTGCAGGGTGTAGGGGTTCTCCGCCGCCGCGCCGTTGGCGGGTTGCTCGAAGTGGGCCAGCGCCCTCTTCGCCGCGGCGTCGACGGCGTCCGACGAGATCGTCGGGCGGCTGCTCAGGGCGCGGACGTAGTCGGCGGCCCCCAGGCCGGCGCGCCGGCCGAAGACCAGCAGGTCCGACAGCGAATTGCCGCCCAGCCGGTTGGAGCCGTGCATCCCGCCGGAGCACTCACCGGCGGCGAACAGGCCGGGAACGGTGGCCGCACCGGTGTCCGCGTCGACCTCGATGCCGCCCATCACGTAGTGACAGGTGGGGCCGACTTCCATGGGCTCCTTGGTGATGTCCACCCCGGCCAGCTCCATGAACTGGTGGTACATCGACGGCAGGCGCCGCTTGATCTGCTCGGGTGCCAGCCGGGACGCGATGTCGAGGTACACCCCACCGTGCGGGGTGCCCCGGCCGGCCTTGACCTCCGAGTTGATCGCGCGGGCGACCTCGTCGCGGGGGAGCAGGTCAGGGGTGCGCCGGGCCGAGTCGTTGTCCTTCAGCCACTGGTCGGCCTCTTGCTCCGTTTCGGCGTACTGGCCTTTGAACACCGGCGGGATGTAGTCGAACATGAACCGCTTGCTGTCGGAGTTCTTCAGCACCCCGCCGTCACCGCGGACACCCTCGGTGACCAGGATGCCTTTCACGCTCGGCGGCCACACCATGCCCGTCGGGTGGAACTGGACGAACTCCATGTTGATCAGCGACGCGCCGGCCCGCAGCGCCAACGCGTGCCCGTCGCCGGTGTACTCCCAGGAGTTCGACGTCACCTTGAACGACTTGCCGATCCCTCCGGTGGCCATGACCACCGCGGGGGCCTCGAACAGAACGAACCGGCCGCTTTCGCGCCAGTACCCGAACGCTCCGGAGATCGCGTCCCCGTCTTTGAGCAGCTCGGTGATCGTGCATTCGGCGAACACCTTGATCCGGGCCTCGTAGTCGCCGAGCTCGGCGCGGTCCTCCTGCTGCAGCGAGACGATCTTCTGCTGCATGGTGCGGATCAGCTCCAGGCCGGTGCGGTCACCGACGTGCGCCAGCCGCGGGTAGGTGTGCCCGCCGAAGTTGCGCTGGCTGATCTTGCCGTCCTTGGTGCGGTCGAACAGTGCGCCGTAGGTCTCCAGCTCCCAGACGCGGTCCGGTGCCTCCTTGGCGTGCAGTTCGGCCATCCGCCAGTTGTTGAGGAACTTCCCACCGCGCATGGTGTCGCCGAAGTGGGTCTTCCAGTTGTCCTTCGGGTTGGTGTTGCCCATCGAGGCCGCGCAACCGCCCTCGGCCATCACCGTGTGGGCCTTGCCGAACAGGGACTTGCACACCACCGCCACCCTGAGGCCGCGTTCGCGCGCTTCGATGACCGCACGCAGACCCGCGCCGCCGGCACCGATGACGACGACGTCGTAGGCGTGCCGTTCGACCTCAACCATGAAACCTCACTAAGCTATCTCTGGCATCTCTTAAATGGCTTCTCAGCCAATGAATCTCAAGTCATGGATGGCGCCGTTGGCCACCAGCATGACGTAGAAGTCGGTCAGCATCAGGGTGCCCAGCGTGATCCAGGCGAACAGCTTGTGCCGGGTGTTGAGCGTGCTGACCTGGGTCCAGATCCAGTACCGCACAGGATGTTTGGAGAAGTGCTTGAGCCGCCCGCCGGTCACGTGCCGGCACGAATGGCAGGACAGCGTGTAGATCCACAGCATGACGACGTTGCCGACCAGGATCACGTTGCCCAGGCCGAAGCCGAAGCCGTGGGGGCCGGAGTCGGAGTGGAACGCGACGATCGCGTCGTAGCTGTTGATCACCGAGATGATGCCGGCGACGTAGAAGAAATACCGGTGGGTGTTCTGGATGATCAGCGGAAAACGGGTCTCACCCGTGTAGTGGACGCGGGGTTCGGCCACCCCGCAGGCGGTGGGCGACTGCCACACCGTCCGGTAGTAGGCGCCGCGGTAGTAGTAGCAGGTCAGCCGGAACAGCAGCAGGAACGGCAGCGACAGCGCCGCGTACGGCAGCCACCAGACGTCCGGCAGGAACTGCGGCCAGATGTCGCCGGCCTCGCCGCAAGCCTTGCTGAGGCACGGCGAGTAGAACGGCGTCAGGTAGTGGTACTTAGGGACGAAGAAGTTGTCCTGCTGGAATGCGCGCACCGTCGCGTAGATGACGAATGCGGCGAAGCCCAGGTCGATCCTCAGCGGAGACTTCCACCAACTGTCGGTGCGTAGCGTTCGTTGCGGAATGCGAGCACGAGTTGGGGAGAAAACGCCGGACTCAGAACGGTTCGCCGTGGGTGCGCTCATCTAGTGTTCCTCTTCGAACGGGCTGTCTGCTCGAAGGGTACACAGCAAGCGCCCCCCTGTTGACCGGGGGTTTGGTTGTCAGTACCTGTTGTGACCTCCGACACCCTCGTCGTCGACATCGCGCCAGAATTCGCTGTCGTACGGGGTGTCGGGAATGACGATCTTCTCGCCGGACCGCTGCACGGTGGCGCGCGCGAGGTCCAACTCGGACACGTCGCTGTCGAGCAGTTCCACGTCGGACAGAATCCGGTTGGCGTCGATCACGATGCGGCGCATCGCGGGGCTGTCTCCGTAGCGGTCGCGCAAGGAACTGATGCACCGTCGCAGCCCGAGGATGAGGTCGTGCAGTTCGGCGAGTTCGGTGGCGCTCGTCAACGGATCTCCTCGACAATGGTGTTACGGATCACAATTCCGCCCCCGATAGTATCCGCAGCGCGCGTTCATGTCAGTCGGTCGGTGGGGAGCAGACGCCGACGACAGCGCTCGGACCGCCCTGAGCCGGCGGGCGACGGGGCTGCTCAAGCTTGATCGACCGGTGGTCCTGCCGACCGTCTGGGACGCGCCTGGTCGGCGCGCCTTGCCGCCGTGGCCGGATCGGCAAGGCGCCCTTGCGTTTCGGCTCGTGCATGCGACGAATCCGGCGAGGTAGAGGCCCCGCCGGATTCGCCGGTTCGGAAATTACTTGGTGATCTCGATGCGCTGTGCCTGGTTTCCGGCGTGAGCACCCGCGACCCGGACCGTCAGCACGCCGGCGTCGTACGAAGCCGTGACGGCCTCCCCGGTGACGTGTGCGGGCAGCTGGAAGGACCGACGGAACGATCCGTAGCGGATCTCGCGCAGCGTGCGGCCGTCCGTGTCTTGGGCGTGCTCGTCGCGGTGTTCGCCGTGAATCACCAGGCGGCCGCGCTCGACCTCGACGTTGACGTCCTTCTCGACGTCAACGCCCGGGAGTTCGAGGCGTACCACCGCGTCGTCGCCGTCGTTGACGATCTCCGCGGCCGGGGTAAAGCCGCTGGTGGCCGGCTTGAACCAGTCGGTGGCCGCCGCGGGGCCGAAGAAGTCGCGCAACCACCGGTCGGTGTCCCACGCCGGTCGCGACCACAATGCGAGGTTGCTCATGGGGATCTCCTTACGCTTGCTTGTGAGTTAGCTGTGTCCGGCGCCTTACCGGCCGGCTATTTCTACAAACATGAGTCGACCACGCTAAAGTTCCACCTTGCCGTTCGCCGTGAGCGAACGAGTTCACAACCGTTCCGATGGCGTGTGAGGCTCTGGTCATCCGTCCGTCACATTGGGCGCGTCGGCGTTAATTTCCCGCGTCTACCATGAATTCCATTACTGCAGAGGGGATTTCGCGAGCTGACTGCGCGGGCCGTCACATTATCGTCGTCGGACATGGCATGGTGGGCCACCGGTTGGTCGAGGCTCTCCGTGCCCGTGACACCGGGGGATCGTGGCGCATCACGGTTTTCGCCGAGGAATCGGACGCGGCCTATGACCGCGTCGGCCTGACCTCCTACACCGAAAGCTGGGATCGCACGCTGCTGGCACTGCCCGGCAATGACTACGACGGTGACGACCGCGTTCGGTTGGTGTTGAACACGCGCGTCGTGGAACTGGACCGCGAGACAACAACGGTGGTAACCGCCGACGGGCAACGGTGGTAACCGCCGACGGGCAACGGCACGGCTACGACAGTTTGGTCCTGGCCACGGGGTCCTATGCCTTCGTCCCTCCGGTGCCCGGCCACGACCTGCCGGCGTGCCACGTGTACCGCACGCTCGACGACCTCGACGCCATCCGCGCCGACGCGCAACGCACGCTGGAGGCCGGCCGCGCCCCCGCGGGCGTGGTCATCGGGGATGGCCTGCTGGGTTTGGAAGCCGCGAATGCGCTGCGCCAGTTCGGGTTGCAGACCCACGTCGTCGAGATGATGCCTTGGCTGATGGCCCAGCAGATCGACAAGGGCGGCGGTGCGCTGCTGGCCAGGATGATCACCGACCTGGGGACCGCGGTGCGCGTCGGAACCGGCACCGAATCCATCGAAGCCTTCGAGGATTCGGTGCGGGTGCGACTGACCGACGGTGACGTCGTCGATGCCGGCCTGGTGATCTTCGCGGCGGGCATCCGGCCGCGTGACGAACTGGCGAAGGCCGCAGGACTTGAGCTCGCCGAGAGGGGTGGCGTGCTCACCGACTTGAGCTGTCGCACAAGCGATCCTGATATCTACGCGGTCGGCGAGGTGGCCGCGATCGGGGGGCGGTGCTATGGCCTGGTCGGTCCCGGTTACACCTCGGCCGAGGTGGTGGCCGATCGGCTGCTGGGCGGCGCGGCGGAGTTCGGAGAAGCGGACCTGTCGACGAAGCTCAAGCTGCTGGGCGTCGACGTCGCCAGTTTCGGTGACGCGATGGGGTCGACCGAGAACTGCCTCGAGGTCGCCGTCAACGACGCGGTGAAGCGGACCTACGCGAAGCTGGTGCTGTCCGACGACGCCAAGACGCTGCTCGGCGGCGTGCTGGTGGGCGACGCCTCGACGTACGGGGTGCTGCGTCCCATGGCCTGCAGCGGGCGTGCTCGACGATCCGGACAAGTTGTCGCGCTTCGTATCCTTCGTCAACGCCCCGGACGCCGTCGACTCGACGGTGACCTTCACCGAGCATGCCGGGCGCAAAATACCTGTGTCCATTGGCATGCCGCGGTTCCGTGCGGACAGCTCCGGAGGAACTGGGAGTTAAGATGACACGGCTCAACGACATTCAGGTATGGACCACCGCCTGCGCCTACGACCGCCTCATACCGGGCCGCGGCGTCGGTGTGCTGCTCGACGACGGCACCCAGGCGGCGCTGTTCCGGCTGGACGACGGCTCGGTGTGCGTGGTGGGTAACGTCGACCCGTTCTCCGGGGCGCCGGTGCTCTCGCGGGGGATCGTGGGAGACCGCGGCGGTTGTCCCACGGTTCAATCGCCCCTCCTCAAGCAGGCATTCTCGCTCGAAGACGGTTCCTGCCTGGACGACCCGAACGTCTCGGTGCCGGTGTACCCGGTGCGCATCACGCCCGACGGCTCTGTCCAGGTCGGGCGAGCCTAGTCGATACTGCCCACCAGGTAGCGCTGCATCGTCGGGCCTATGGCGTCGACGAGCGCGTCCACCGACATCGAGTGCAGGGGTTCCGAGCGCACGCCGTAGCGCATGATGCCCAAACCGACGAGCTGAGAAGCGCATAACGACGCTCGCACGGCGACATTGTCGGCGCCCAGCACCTTCAGCAAGGGGCCGAAGACCGGTCCGATGAACATGCCTTGCACGATCTCGGCGGTTTTGGCCATCCCCGTGGACGCGACCGCGCTGGCCGCGAAGGGACCGCCGCCGGCGGCGTCCCACGTGGTGATCAGCATGTGCAACGTCCGGCGGCCCACCTGGTTCACCCCCCCGGTGACGATCCGGTCGATGAACTCCGGTGTGCCAAACGGCAACCGCAGCATCTTCGCGACCGGATCAAGGAGCCCGTGCGATGGCTCTTCGCGACGCGGCATGGTGTCAGGATCGTCCGGATGGGACCAAAGATCAAGCGCCCCGGCTGTCGGCGCGCCTCGCCGACCAGGCGGAATGTGCTGCGGAATTCGGCAGCCCGAGGGGTCCTTGCGCGCGCCGCCGACTGGGTCGGCACGACGCGTGCAGCGTCGCCGCGGGCGCCAGCCCCCTGCGGAGCCGGTTGGCGATCAGGCGCGGCAGGCCGGGGTGGGGGCCCAGCGGTTGGCTGACCAGGTCGGCGCCGCAGGCCTGCAGGCGTTGCTGAAACAGGCCGTCCGCCAGCAGGTAGGAGGCGACGACGACGCGGCGTGCATCGTCGCGGCGGGCGGCGGCCACCGCTTCGTCCACCTCCCCGGTGGCCGCGAATCCCAGCCGCACCCGCGATCCCACCAGCGCGGACAGCGTCGTCGCGGTGACGTGCAGGTCGGTCCGCGCCCCGGCGTCCGACGTGCCGGCCGCGCCGGGGACCACCGAATCGCCAGGCCGCCAACCGGATTGGGCCAACCGACCCCCGACGATGCGGGCGATCTCCCCGCCGGGGCCCAGCGCGGGAGTCACGATGACCTTCGGGTGTCCGCTGGCCACGACGTGGGTGGGCAGGTCGGTGCGCACGTGGTATCCGCGCGACAGGAACGCCGGTACCACGACGGCGGGTCGGCCGGGGTCCGCCTGCGACAGCACCTCGCCGGGGGTGGGCCCCAGCACGTCGACGAACGCGACCTGCACCCGGCGGCCCAGCAGCTCGCCGACGCGGGCCGCGAGGTCTCCGATCATCGCGACACCGGCTGGTTTGCGCGTGCCGTGCGCGGCCAGGATCAGGGTCATGGGGCACCCACCGGGTGGTCGATCGCGAGCCGGTAACCGCGCTTGACCACCGTCGCGATGATGTTCTTGTCGCCCAACGCCGTTCGCAGCCGCAGCACCGCGGTGTCGACCGCGTGGGGATCGTTGCTGATGCCGGGCAGCGCCCGTAACAGGTCGTTGCGCGCGACGACGTCGCCGGGCCGCTGCGCGAGTGCACGCAGTATCGCCATCCCGGACGGGGGGCAGCTGCTTGATCGAATCGTCGACCAGCACGCAGGTTCCGCGGATGTCGACGGCGTGGCCGGCGGCCCTGACCGTGCAGGACCCCAGCAGCGGCAGCTCCTCGGCGATATGGCGGGCCAAGGCGCCCAGCCGCATTCGCTCGGGCGACGACGTGGGGACGCCCTTCCGGATCAGCGGTTTGGCGGTGACCGGCCCGACGCACATCGCGTGCACATCGGTGCGCAGGGCTTCCAGCAGTTGGTCCTCGATATCCAGCTGGCGGCTGCGTTCCGGCACCGCCGCCGCTGCGGGCGCCGACGTGAAGGTGACCGCATCGAACCGTCGTCGCTCGATCCCGCTGACCAGCTGGTCGAAGTCGCCGCCCAACGACGTTGGCTTCCAACGGTAGACCCGGATGGGGATTACTTCGGCTCCCACGGCGCGCAGCCCGCCCAGGAACTCCGGGAATGGATCCCATGCGTCGGCAGCGCCGTGCAGCTGGACGGCGACACGCATGCCCGACACGCCCGCTGCGAGCAGGTATTCAAGCACTTCCTGGGAGGATTCGGATTCCGGCGACCACTTCTCGTGCAGGCCGGCGGCGCGCAGCGCGCCCGTCGCCTTGGGCCCGCGCGACACGATCCGGGCCGACGACAACGCCGCGATGAGCGGGTTGGCCAGCCCCCACCCCTCGGCGGCGGCCAGCCAGCCGCGAAAGCCGATGCCGGTGTGGGCTCTGTTCTGCGCCTTACCAGACGTCCCCGTCGCGCCAGTCGCACATCAGTTCAGCCGACGTGTCCACGCTGACGGCGACCGGCAGCACGAAAACCGTGTCGTCATCCTCGGGTGTGCGGGTCGGACCGGTGGGCGCCAGCACCGAGGTCGGGCCGGTCCAGGGCAGCCAGCCGCGCGCCGTGTACACGCGGCGGGCGGGGGCTGAGGAGCTGACGGCTCCCAACTGGTAGGCGCCGCGGATCACCTGTTCGATGCCGTCCAGCAGCGCGTGCGACAGGCCCTGGCCGCGGCAATCCTCCCGTACCGCCACCGCCTCGACGTACCCGCAGCGCAGCGCATGGCCGCGGTTGATCAGTCGCCGTTGCACCACCGCGGCGTGGGCGATGATCGCACCGTGCTGCCAGATCAGGGCGTGCATGCCGCCCAGAGCGTGCTCCCAGTCGTCGTCGGTGAAGTCCCCGGTGAACGCCGCGGTGACCATCCGGCAGACGCGCTGCCGGGTCTCGCTGTCGAGATCGGCGGTGTGGACCAGGCGGGCGGTGTGTACCGGGGATTGCACGGTCTTCTGTCTACCAGCCTCGAGTCAGGAGAACGGGCGGCCCTCAAGACCGGGGCCGGTGGCCACCGGCGAGCGGGGTCGCGCCCAGTGCAGCCGTACCCACTGCCCGGGCCGGACCTGGGCGATTTTGTCGGCGTCCTCGTCGATCACCACGCCGACCACGGGGTAACCGCCGGTGACCGGGTGATCGGGTCCCAGAATCACTGGTAAACCGTTGGGCGGCACCTGGATTGCGCCGCGGGTGGCGCCCTCGCTGGGCAGTTGCCGGTCCGGGTAGCGATACTGCAACGGGCGGCCGACCAACCGCATCCCGACGCGGTCGCTGCGGTCGGAGGCCACCCACTCGGTGTGCACCAGGGAGTCGGGATCGACGAACCAGTCGTCGCGCGGGCCGGGTACCACCGATAGCCCCACCACGTCGCCGGTGATGGCGGCCACGGGGGCCTGGTCGAGTTCGGGGTAATCGGCGGTGTGCTCCCCGACCGGCAACCGGTCTCCGGCCCGCAGCGGCGCCGGGCCGATCGCCGACATCACGTCGTAGCTGCGCGACCCCAACACCGGTTGCACGCCGATGCCGCCCCGCACGGCCAGGTACGTGCGCAGTCCGGCGCGCGGCGCACCCAGGGTGATCACCTGGCCGTCGCGCACATGGTGAATGCTGTTTGTGCCGAACTTGATTCCGTTGACGGCCGGGTTGGTGTCGGCGCCCGTCACCGCGATGTCGACGTCGCCGCCGCTGACCCGGGCCGCGAAACCGCCGAGCGTCACCTCGACGGTGGCGCGGTCGTCCGGGTTGGCGCCGAGCCGGTTGGCCAGTTTGTGTGCGCGGCGGTCGGCGGCCCCGGACCGGCTGACGCCGAGGTGCGCCAGCCCCGGCTGGCCGAGGTCCTGGATGACGGCGAGCGGTCCGGTGCGCAGAATCTCCAGCTTGATTTGCGGATTGGCCACGGCGATCTCCTGCCTCAGACGGCCCGGAACTGAACCCACATGCCCTGCATCAGCAGCGCCGGGTCGGGGCGCTCCAGGTCCCACAGCACCGCGTCGGTGTGGCCGATGAGTTGCCAGCCGCCGGGCGACCGCCGGGGGTATATCGCGCTGAATTCGCCGGCGAGACCGACCGATCCGGCGGGCACCGAGGTCCGCGGCTCGGAGCGGCGCGGCACCCGCAGGCGCGGGTCACCGTCGACCAGATACGCGAAACCCGGTGCGAAACCGCTGAATCCGACCCGCCACAGGGTGGCGGTGTGGGCATCGATCACCTGCGCGGTGGTCAGTCCGGTGTGGGTGGCCACCTCGGCGAGGTCCGGACCGTCGTACACGACGTCGATCACCACGTCGGCGCCGTGAAGCGCGGGCGCCGCCCCGTCGGCGGTGGCCCGCATCCGGCGGAGGCGGTGGCGAACGACTCCTTGGTAGCGGGGGCCGTCGAGCTTGACCAGCACCGTGCGGGCGGCGGGCACGACGTCGACCACCCCGGGCAGTGCGGCACCGCGTAAGGTCGCCGCCCAGGCCAAAACCTCAGCGGTACTGCCGCATTGCACCATCAGCGCGTGGTCGCCGTAGTCCAGGACGGTGTTTCCGACCAGGCCGGTCGGCAGGTCGACGGGAACCTCGGTCACGTTCATTACTCGACGGTAACCTCGGAGTCGTGGGCGGCGGGAGGGGGCGTCGAAAGATTTTCGAGCACTGCCAGAGCTGCCTTAGCGAATGCTCAAAAAGGCCCTCCAAAGGGAGGGCTAACCCAGGATCTTGCCGATGAGCGGCGGCAGTTGATCGGCAACCAAGGGATAGCTCAGCGGCGACGCGAACGCGATCGCGCCCGCCTGGTCCTTGGTCGTGAAGATGTGCCGGTTCTGGGCCGTGGCCTGTGATGCCGCCACGTCGGGGTCGGCCAGTAGCGCCTTTTGGTCGTCCGGGCTCTCGGTGGTCCAGATCAGCACGTCGGCGGAATCGAGCACGGCTTTGATCTGGTCGCGCGGGATGACGGCGCGGTGGTCGGTGCCCAACGGCTTGATGCTGTCGGCGATCACCAGGCCCATCTGGTTCAAGAAGTCGGTCCGCCAGCCCGCCAGCGTCGCCACCACGGTGCCCTGAAACAGCGCGCCCTGCATCAGCAACGCCTTCTTGCCCTTCCACGGCGGGTTCTTCTGGGAGACGTCGGTGAACTGCTTGTCGACGCCGTCGATCAGCGATTTCATCTGGTCGGCCTTGAACACCGCCTGGCCGACGGCGGTGGCCTGGTCCTTCCACGGCTCGAAGAACGCGTCGCCGTCCGACTGGGCGATCGTGGGGGCGATCGCGGACAGCTTCTGATAGGTGTCGGCGTCCAGGCCGGCGTTGACGGCGACGATCAGGTCCGGTTTGAGCCCGGCGATCTGGTCGACCGGAATCCCGTTGTCCAGGTTCAACACCACCGGCTGTGCCCCGCCGAGTTTGGGCTGGGCCCACGGCCACACCGCGAACGGCTGGTCACCGAACCAGTTCGTCACCGCGATCGGCACCACGCCCACCGCGAGCAGGTCGTCCTGCTCGGTGTAGCCGGCGCTGACCACGCGCTTGGGGGGCTCCTTGACGACGGTCTCGCCGAAGAGGTGGGTGATCGTGACCGCTCCGCCGCCGGGGGCACCCGACGGCGGTTTGCGTGACGAGCATGCGGGTGCCGCCGCGACGATCCCGGTGGCCCCTGCGAGCTGCAAGAATCTTCGTCGATTCCATCCCTGTCGCACCGCGTGAGATTATCGCGTTCTTCGCTCCGGCCTGCACAGCCGCGCGGTATCGCCGCTCAGCTCGGCGGCATGCCGGAGTCGGGGAAGTGCCGGACGATTTTCTGACAGCGGCGGATGGCCCGTTGCGATTTCTCCGTATTCACGGCGTAACTGCGCACGCCCGGCCCGGTAACAGGGCGTCCCTGGCGTCGAGTCGTCAGCGCACGCGTCACAGGGGGCCCGCCACATGACCACCACAACAACGGGGACCACCGGCCCGGTCTTTCAGCCCGCGCCGCCGCGCGGGCAGCACAGGGGGCGGCACTGGATCGACGATTGGCGGCCCGAGGATCCCGCGTTCTGGGAGACGACGGGCAAGGCCGTCGCGCGGCGCAACCTGGCGTTCTCGATCTTCGCCGAGCACGTCGGGTTCAGCGTGTGGATGTTGTGGAGCCGTCCAGATGACCGCCCCATCAATTCCCGCCGCTCCGGGACTGCCCGCGCACCCTGCCGCATCCGGCTGGGCGCTCACGGCCAGCCAGGCGCTGTGCTTCATCGGCTACTCGGCCGCCTTCCCGACCCTGCTCAAGACGGTGTTCGGCCGCGGTGACATCGCCCTGACGTGGGCCTTCCTGGGTGCCGGCACCGGCTCGGTCATCCGCCCCGTGGGCGGCAAGCTCGCCGACCGGATCGGCGGGGCCCGCATCACCGCCGCCAGCTTCGTCATGCTGGCGGCCGGCGCCGGGGCGGCGCTGTGGTCCGTCAACGCCAAGAACCTGCCGGTGTTCTTCGCCAGCTTCATGTTTTTGTTCGTCGCCACCGGCGGCGGTAACGGTTCGACGTACCGGATGATCTCGAGGATCTTCAAGGTCAAGGGCGAACTGGCCGGCGGCGATGCCGACACCATGGTGCACATGCGCCGCCAGGCCGCCGGCGCCCTGGGCGTCATCTCGTCGGTCGGCGCGTTCGGCGGCTTCATCGTGCCGCTGGCCTACGCCTGGTCGAAGTCGCAGTTCGGCAGCATCGAGCCCGCGCTGCGGTTCTACGTCGCGTTCTTTCTCGGCCTGCTCGTCGTCACCTGGTTCTGCTACCTGCGCAACGGCAAAGCGCGCGTTGGGGTTTAGCGGTTCGGGTACCTTCCCCAAGGGCTGTAGTCGGCGATCAGCTTCTCCTGCGGCGGGCGCTGATCGACCGGGACGCGCTGCAGGTTGACCCGGATCCGGTACCAGATCGAACTCGGGCCGCGCATCCCGTCGACCAGGACGTCGGCCGGTTCCAGCCGCTCGGCCGCGGCCGGGTAGCGGGCGCGCCAGGTGTCCAGCGCGGCCATCGCCTCGTCCCTGGTCTTGGTGCGGGCGATCTCGATGAGCGGCATCGCCGACTGGCGCCTGCCGTCGGTGCGCTTACCTGCACCCTTCGGCGCCCTCTCCGGCGGGCCCAGTTCCTCGGCGAGCATCAGCAACCGGTCGAGGTCGCCGGCGGTGTCATCCATCCCCGCCCACGGGTCACCGATCGCGGCGAACCGGGCGGGCACGCTGTCGACGGTGAAGGCCGCGGGGTCGCAGTCGGGGACCTCGTCCCACTGCAGCGGAGCCGAGACCCGCGCGTCCGGGGTCCCCCGCACCGAGTAGGCCGACGCGACCGTGCGGTCCTTGGCGTTCTGGTTGAAGTCCACGAACACCCCCTGGCGCTCTTCCTTCCACCAGCGGCTGGTGGCCGCGTCGGGCGCCCGGCGCTCGACCTCACGGGCGACCGTCTGGGCGGCCAGCCGCACCTGCCGGAACCCCCAGCGCGGGGCGATCCGCGCGTAGATGTGAAAACCGCGCGACCCCGACGTCTTCGGCCACGCGACCAGGCCGTAATCCTCCAGGACCTCGCGCGCCACCAGCGCGACCCCGACGATGTCCCGCCAGGGCACCCCCGGCATCGGGTCGAGGTCGACGCGCAGTTCGTCGGGGTGGTCCAGGTCGCCGGCCAGCACCGGGTGCGGGTTGAGGTCGACGCAGCCCAGGTTGATCACCCACGCCAACCCGGCGGCGTCGTGGATCACGGCTTCGGCCGCGGAAGTGCCGCGCGCGTAGTGCAATTCGGCGACGTCGACCCAGTCGGGCCGGTTGGCCGGCGCGCGCTTCTGGAACACGGCCTCTTCCGCGATGCCCTTGACGTAACGCTTCAGGATCATCGGGCGGCCGGCCACACCGCGCAGCGCCCCCTCGGCGACCGACAGATAATAGCGGACCAGGTCGAGCTTGGTGCGTTCGCCCGCGCCGCCGTGCGCGTCGAACACCACCTTGTCCGGATTGGTGACCTTGACCTGGTGCCCGGCCACCTCCAGCGAAACCGGCCCGGTCATGTTCACCATCGTAAGTCGGGGTGTATTTAGTACTGGTAATGCGATGGACGTCACATATGGTGGGAGCCATGCCTAATTTGATTGGCCTGCCCGGGCAGGCGGTAGCCAAAGTTCAGCAGTACGTGGAACGCGGCTCGGCCGAATTGCACTACCTGCGCAGGATTATCGAATCGGGCGCGTTCCGGCTGGAGCCGCCGCAGAACTACGCCGCGATGGGGGCCGACATCTACAAGTGGGGCGAGTTCGGCATGCTGCCGTCGCTCAACGCCAGGCGCACCCCCGACCGCGCCGCATGCATCGACGAGGACGGCGAGTTCACGTACCGCGAGCTCGACGAGGCGGCCCACGCGGTGGCCAATGGCCTGATCGACAAGGGCGTCAAGGCCGGCGACGGCGTCGCGCTCCTCGCCCGCAACCACCGGTGGTTCCTGATCGCCAACTACGGGTGCGCCCGGGTGGGCGCCCGCATCATCCTGCTCAACAGCGAGTTCTCCGGCCCGCAGATCAAGGAGGTCTCGGAGCGCGAGGGCGCCAAGCTGATCATCTACGACGACGAGTACACCAAGGCCGTCGGCAAGGCGGAGCCGCCGCTGGGCAAGATCCGGGCGCTGGGTATCGACCCGGATGCCGACGGGCCGTCCGGCAGCACCGACGAGACGCTGGAAGACCTGATCGCGCGCAGCAGCAAGGCGCCCGCCCCGAAGGCGAACAAGCATGCGTCGATCATCATCCTGACCAGCGGGACGACCGGCACCCCGAAGGGCGCAAACCGCAGCACCCCGCCGACGCTGGCGCCGATCGGCGGCATCCTGTCGCACGTCCCGTTCAAGTCCAACGAGGTGACCTCGCTGCCCGCGCCGATGTTCCACGCGCTGGGTTACCTGCACGGCACCATCGCGATGTTCCTGGGCTCGACGCTGATACTGCGGCGAAAGTTCAAGCCGCCGTTGGTGCTTGAGGACATCGAGAAGCACAAGGTGACCGCCATGGTGGTGGTTCCGGTGATGCTGTCGCGGATCCTCGACACCATCGAGAAGATGGACAAGAAGCCCGACCTGTCCAGCGTGCGCATCGTGTTCGTGTCCGGCTCGCAGTTGGGTGCCGAGCTGGCGGCGCGGGCGCTCAAGGACATGGGGCCGGTCATCTACAACATGTACGGCTCCACCGAGATCGCGTTCGCCACCATCGCCGGGCCCAAGGACCTGGAGCGCAATGCCGCGACCGTCGGCCCGGTCGTGAAGGGCGTGAAGGTCAGGATCTACGACGACAACGGCAGCGAGTTGCCGCAGGGCGAGGTCGGCCGGATCTTCGTCGGCAACACCTTCCCGTTCTCCGGCTACACCGGCGGCGGCAACAAGCAGATCATCAACGGCCTGCTGTCGTCGGGCGACGTCGGCTACTTCGACGAGCATGGCCTGCTCTACGTCAGCGGTCGCGACGACGAGATGATCGTCTCCGGCGGGGAGAATGTCTTTCCCGCAGAAGTCGAGGATCTGATCAGTGGGCATCCCGAGGTGGTGGAGGCCACGGCGATCGGCGTCGACGACAAGGAGTGGGGCCATCGGCTGCGCGCCTTCGTGGTCAAGAAGGACGGCTCGCAAGTCGACGAGGACACCATCAAGCACTACGTGCGCGACCACCTGGCCCGCTACAAGGTGCCGCGGGAAGTGGTCTTCCTCGAGGAGCTGCCGCGCAATCCCACCGGCAAGATCCTCAAGGGCGAGCTGCGCGAAATGGACCTGGACTAGGTCCCGCCTAGGTCCCGGGACTAGCGCGGTTTCCGCAGCGACCCGGCGTTACCGGCGGGACTGTATGGCGCGCGTTATCTGAGCGGAGAGCTTGGGGTCGGTCAGCAGCTGTTCGATCAGTGCGGTGAAGACCTCTTGTCCGGTAACGCGCGCGACGCCGAGTTGGTCGGCGGCCTTCTGCTGCCAGGTGTCGAGGGCTCGGTGGGTGGCAAGTGAGAGGTCGACCGTACGCCGGGTTCGTTGATCGCGCGTTCGTTGGGCGGCCGCCTGGCCGAGGCCGGTGAGGCGCTGAGTCGGCCCTGTCTGCCCCGGAAGGGGCGGCGTGGGGGTGCGCGGACCAAATCGTCCGGGACCGGATTCGTTGCGGCTGGGGACGATGGTCATCGCGATAACCCTCTCTGGGGCTCTGGGGGATGCAAATCAGTACATCTGATTGTCAGTATGCGCGTCTTCGAGCACCGTCTCCTTGATATCACCGGTAAGCGCGCGTCGCGTGCCATCGGTAGCGGGGCGCCGGCGCGGGTCCGGTGGGTGTCTGTCCGATCAACTCGATGAGGAAACTTGCTCAGACGGGTATGAATAAATGGTACCGGCGATATTTGCTATGAGCGTTTGCCAGTACGCAGCTGAACGCACCTTTGTCGATAACTGGGCGTACGCTGACGAACACATAATGAAATATAAATCCACGGAAATGCGCAAACGCGTACTTCAGTAGATGGACTATGAACTGGACGTTCCTCTTCTTTGAGGATGTACTGAATCAGTGTCCACGCGTTTCCCAACATCATGCAAACGGCCTGGAAAGTCCAATATAAGCTGGATATACGGGAGTAATTTTATGAGTAGCCACAATTGCCGATATTTCCCGAACGAGCTTACTGTTTATGGTATCGCATTCGAAACCGTGGAAGGAGCTCACAAATGTTGACTTCACTGCTTTCGGCCCGCACCGCAGCATCCAGTGCGGTGGGGGCCGGTGTGCTGACCGCAGTGATGCTGTTCGGCGGCGCCCCAATTGCGCAGGCCGCTCCGCCGCCCGCCCCGGCCGCCAGCTTCGCAATTGCCGGCCCCCATGGCGCCGACGGCGTC
>JARLGR010000178.1 GCA_031292665.1 Mycobacterium sp.
AGCATCGGCGCCAGCCTCTTACCCGCCGGCATCCCCAACACCGACCAGCACAACACCAGCGCAGCAACCGCTTTCGGCCCATACTTCGGCGGACGCGGCCGCCGCGCACCCACCACTCGTGGCCGCAGCGCGCCCCGCAACGCCTTACGGGCATGATCACGATGCCACCCCGTGGTGGCACACAACTCGTCAAGAATCTTTGCCTTCTCGGCCTTACCCGCCCGCTTGTAGCGAACCGCGATCGCCCTCGTCACGGCTGTGCGCTGGGCCAACGTCAACTCCATCATCAGGCGATAGCCCACCCCAACCCCGCAGGCCTCAACGACACGCCGTACGCGGGCATTCTCACATGAGGCAACGAACGCACTAGGCGGGCATTTTTAATGAGTCAACGCGTGCCCCTCCGGCGCGGTGACGGATGTGGCAACTGCGACTACCGTGAACTCATGCAGAAGAAGCGGCAGCGGCCCGCCGACGACGCCGAAAAGGCCGCGGATTCGCTTGCGCCGCAGTACCCGATCGAGTCGGTGGACAACGCGCTCAAGCTGCTGCTGCTGTTGGGCGAACAGCCCCAGATCCGGTTGAGCGAGGCGACCCGGTACCTGGGCGTCGCGTCGTCCACCGCGCACCGGTTGCTGGCGATGCTGACCTAC
This sequence comes from Mycobacterium sp., assembly GCA_031292665.1. GTDB lineage: Bacteria > Actinomycetota > Actinomycetes > Mycobacteriales > Mycobacteriaceae > Mycobacterium. Next base: position 654 of record JARLGR010000178.1, read on the forward strand.
CGCGGCTTCGTCCGGCAGGATCCGGTCTCCAAGGCGTACCTGCCCGGCCCCGCGCTGACCGGTGTGGCGTTCGCGATCTTCAGCCGCATCGATATTCAGCGATCCGCCGCGGCCATCATGCGTGGCCTCAGTGAGCAGCTGCGGGAGACGATTCACGTCGGGATGCTGGACGGCGCCGGCGTCCGCTTCGTCGCCGCCGTGGAGGGTCCGGCCGCCGTGCGGGTGGCGTCCCGGCTGGGGCGCACCATGCCGGCGCATTGCACGTCGACCGGCAAGGCCATGCTGGCCCAGTTGTCCGAAAGGGAACTGCGCCAATTACTTCCCGGCGAGGAGCTGGAGCGCATCACCCCGCACTCGCTCGGCAGCCGCAGCGAGCTGGAGGCCGAACTGTCGCACATCCGGGAGCGGGGCTACGCCGTCAACCGAGAGGAGAGCGAGGAGGGGGTGGCGTCGGTGGCGGTATCCATACCGACCCGGGCGCCCGGCCTGCGGCTGGCGCTCAACGCGGCGGCGCCGGTGAGCCGGCTGGCCAGCTCGGAATACCCCGCGCTGGCCGCGGCACTTGCGAGAGCGGGCAAGGAGATTGGCGATCAGCTCGGCTGATCGCCCAGGCGTGCCACCTCGTGGCGCCAGGCCGCCTCTGCGGTAAAGGAGCGCCCCAAGTCCGGCAGCTCGTCCCAGTCGGCGTCGCCGATGTCGCGCAGCGACCCGCCAACAGCTCGCACCCGCAACGACATTCGCGCAAGCTCGTCGACGCTGATCGCCTGCAACACCGCCTGCGCAACTGTGCCGGCCGCGCTGGTGATCCCGTGTCCGCGGCAGATCACCACCGGACGCCCGCGCATCGCCGCCACCATTTCCTTGCCCAGCCGCGAGTTTCGGATCAGCACGGCCCGCTGGTAGACCGGCACGCCGTCGCGGGCCAGCCACGCGCCGGGGATGTCGTAGGCCCCGTAGATCGGCCGGATCGTGATGCCGGCGAGGTCGGCGGCGACCACGGCGGGCGGGTGCAGGTGGGCGACCGCGCGGTGCCGGGGGTCGGCCAGCATGGTTTCGACGTGGATGGGCAGTTCGTTGGGGACGCGGTACCCGTCGAGTTCGCCGTCGGCCCCCGCGCTGCCGTCGAACCCGACGAGGCGGACGTCGCCGCGCCGGGTGAATGCCACTCCGGCGTCGGTCTCGCTTCGGCAGCGAACCAGCAGGTGCTCGTCGTCGACGCGCAGGCTCAGGTGGCCGAGGATGCCGTCGACCAGGCCGCGGGCCGCAGCCACCCGGCAGCCCTGCGCCACCAGGGCCCGCAGCTCCTCCAGCCGGTCGGTCATCGCGGCGTGCCCAGGCCGAATCCGCCGTCGGGACGTATGGTTTCGCCGGTGATCCCGCGGGAACGGTCGGAGGCCAGGAACACATAGCTCCACGCGTGGTCCCGGCCGTCGAGCGCGACGTTCAGCGGGGTGCGCGCGGCCATGTCGCGCGCCCGGTCGGGGGTGTCGTCGAGTCGGACCCCGTCGAGCCCCAGGCTGGCCAGGCCCCGCAGGTCGGTGTTCAGCGTGCCGCCGGGAGCCACTCCGTTGACCCGGACGTCCGGCGCCAGCTCGTGGGCCAACGCGGTGACCAGACCGCGGACCGCGAACTTCGACGAGACGTACAGCACGCCGCCGCGCCCGGGATAGAACGACGACGCGGACTCGGTCAAGACGATCGAGGAGCCGGCGCGCAGGCACGCCGTCGCGGCCTTGACCGAGTGCAGGTGGCTCAGCACGTTGGTGCGAAACATCTCGTCGAAAGCCCCGGACAGGGCGTCGGCGTCGATCTCGCCGACGCCCTTGTAGAAGTCGAAGACACCGACGCAGTTCACCAGGGTGTCAATGCCGCCGTAGCTATCCACCGCGACGTCGACCGCGCGCTCGTTAGCCTCACGGGTGGTGGCGTCGCCTTCAATCACCGGAAGCTCGGGAAGCTGCTCACGCAGCAGGTTGCACTTGTCCCGATCCCGTTCCAGCACAGCCACTTCGGCGCCCTCGGCGAGGAAGGCGCCGACGACCGCGCGGCCGATGCCGGATCCCGCGCCGACGATCAGGGCGCGCTTGCCCTCAAGCCATCCGGTCATCGCCGCCCTCCGGTTCGTCGGGCAGAATCGGTGCGCCGACCTTGCCGACCATGGCCGCCAGGGTGCGGGCGTTCTGCCAGGTCAGCGCCTCCAGTTCGAGCGCGTCGAGGCTGATCCAGCGCCCCGTGCGCGGCGCGCTGATCAGCAGCCGCGACCCGTTGCGGGTGTCCACCCGGCGCACCACTACTTCGGCGAATTCGTTTGCCACCGTGATTGGTTCGTTCACAGGAACACCGCCAGGTTCTGCATCCGCAGCACCGACTCGTCGGCGATGATGCTGCGGCGGGCCAACTTCCAGCGATCATCGCACCAGCGCAACACATCCTCGCGTCCGCACGACACCTGGGCGCTTTCGTTGACGTCCCCCCGGCTGCGGAACAGCAGTTCGGCCGACTGCACCAACAGGTGCGCGCGATCTTCCGGGTCGTCACCCGCGAACGTGCGCACGTTGGTGACGAAGTGGCGCAGCCGCGACGGTGGATCCTCCGTCCAGGCGTGCTCGGTGGCGAAACGCGCGACCCGCTGGCTCAGCGAGTATTTGTCCTCGTCGAAGTGCGCCATTCCCGGCGAGGTGTCGAACCCGGCGCCCCGCGCCGTCGTCACCCGGACCGGCATGACGTAGCGGACGTCGTCGGTCAGCGTGTCCAGCCACGCGTCGTACTGCTGGGCGTCCAACAGGTAGGCCTCGTCGACCAGGAACTGGTGCGCCTCGAGGTGCCGGGCGTCGTTGAACGGCAATGCTTTCCTCACGCCCCAGCCGCCTCGAGGTAGTCGGCCCACAACCCGAGCAGCGCGCGCTGGTTGTACTCGTTGTAGCCGACCTGCGCGCGGCCCGGGCCGTGGAAGGACTCGGCGGTCAGCGCCTCGACGACCGGGCGGTCGTTCCCGAGCAGGCCCATGCGGCTGTTGAGCAGCAGGCGCCGCGCCATCGCACCGCCGGCGGTGGTGGTCAGCGACACCCAGTTCTCCACGTCGTCCTGCTCGAACATGCCGGTCGAACCGAAGCACATCAAATACGCCTTGTATGAGTCCCTTTTGTACTGCGGGGGAGCCGCGGAGTCCACCGCGAACCACGAGCACACCTCGGTTTCGTTTTCGCTGATCGGCTGCCACAGCCGGATCGAGATGAACGGCAGCACCGCGTTGCTGCCGGGCAGCTTCGGCCAATTGTGGACGAAACTCAGGTTCGGAAAACAGGTCGCGGCCGAGATCATGAAACCGTCCTCGCCGACGACCTGCCGCTGGCGCGGCGTCCACACCGCCTTGATCCGGTCGATCATCTCGTCGGGGTAGCCGACGTAGCTCATCCGTTCGTCGAAGCCGCCCGGCGGCAGCTTGTAGGTGGTTCCGCCGCCGCGGCCGGCCCAGTACGTGGCGCCGTCCTTGCGCTTCTGGGCCGTGGGCTCGCGGAACAGGCCGATGTCGACGATCGACGCGTGGGTGTGCGGGGTGTGATACATGTCCCCGGCGAAATTCTCGGCGCCGATCTTCCAGTTCGCCCTGATCCGCCAGCGTTGCGGGCCCCGCACTTCCAGGCCGCCGGTGCTCTGCTTGGTGTAGAAGTCCAGGTAGAAGCGGAAGTCACCGAGGAAGTCCTCGAGCGGTTCGGCGTGCGCGTCCAGGCTGACGAACAGCAGGCCGTTGTAGCCGGCGAAACTGGGCGCCGGCAACAGGGCTTGCCCGCTGCGGGCCAACCCGTCGTCGCCTCCGTAGGCTTCCCGGTGAAACGGCAGGCCGATGAGCCGGCCGTCGTTGCGGTACGACCAGCCGTGGTACGGGCAGCGAAAGTTCGAGGCGTTCCCCAGCTCCGCGCGGCAGAGTTGCATCCCGCGGTGCAGGCACATGTTGAACAGCGCCCGGATCTCACCGGCGGAATCGCGGGTGATGATGAACGAGTCGTCCAGAACCCGGCGCACCACGTAGTCGCCGTCCCGGGGGATCTCCGATTCGTGCGCCACGAAGGTCCACGCCCGGGCGAACAGCCGCTCCTTCTCCAGCGCGAACAGTTCCGCGTCGTTGTAGATGTGGGCGGGGATCATCCCCCGACGCACGTTCTCGAAGACCTCGCGTTGATCCGTCACGGCCCCCACTTGTCTGCTCTACAGAAGATGCCTCCGCTCAGTAGAATCCCGCAGCGCGGTGCGTCCGGTCAACATCACGCTTCCCGCGGCGCCAGGTTTTTACAAGTGAGCTTTGTGCTAATTCACAGGTGTTGTCCGGGTCGAGGTCGACGGGGTGGGCCTGGTGGTGTGCCAGACCAGGCCCGCGCCCTGTAGGGGCCCCACCAGCCGGCCTGCCCGGTCCGGCGGGCGATCGGGGGTAGCGTCACGCCTCATGAACGCCGAGTGCGTCGCTTCGCAGGCCGACATCACCGCGGAGATCGCCCGGTTGCAGAATTCGGGCGCCGCCGAGTACCGGCGCGCCGGTGGGGAAGGAGCTCAGCCGCGGCTCGACTACCCGCCGTACCGCAGCAGCGCCCTGCGTCACCCGAAGCATCCCCCGCTGATCGTCGACCCCGAGGAGGTCGAACGCCGGGCGCCCTGCTTCGGCAGCCAGGACGTAGGCCCGCTCGACGCCGACCTCACCGCCGGCCGTCCCGGTGAGCCGATCGGGGAGCGCATCATCGTGACGGGACGGCTGCTCGACCAGGCGGGCCGGCCGGTGGCGGGCCAACTGGTCGAGATCTGGCAGGCCAACGCGGCCGGCCGCTACCGCCACCAGCGCGACCAGCACCCGGCACCGCTGGATCCGAACTTCACCGGCGCCGGTCGTTGCCTGACCGGGCCGGACGGGTCCTACCGTTTCCTGACCATCAAGCCCGGCCCCTACCCGTGGCGCAACCACGACAACGCGTGGCGCCCGGCGCACATCCACTTCTCGGTCTTCGGAACCGCTTTCACGCAGCGCCTGGTCACCCAGATGTACTTTCCGGGCGACCCGCTGTTCGATCTGGACCCGATCTTCCAATCGATCCTCGATCCCGCTGCGCGCCAACGGCTGATCGCCCGCTACGACCACGACCTCACCCAGCCGGAGTACGCCACCGGCTACCGATGGGACATCGTGGTCTGTGGTGTCCGCCGCACCTGGACCGAAGACGATGGCTGAATTCCCCTGCACCCCAGGGCAAACGGTCGGGCCCTTCTTCGCCCTGGGACTCGCCGGTGACGGCAACCTGGTGGCCCGGGCTCACGCGCGGGCCGTCCGGCTGCACGGCACCGTCTACGACGGTGCCGGCGAGGGCGTGCCGGACGCGCTGGTGGAACTGTGGCAGCCCGACGGCGAAGGACACGTACCGCGGCGGGCCGGCTCGCTGCGACGCGACGCCGCGGCGTTCACCGGTTGGGGCAGGTCCGGGACCGACGCGGTCGGGCACTACAGCTTCACCACCGTGGTGCCCGGTTCGGCGATGGCGGGGCGACCGCCGTTCTTCGCTCTCACCGTCTTCGCGAGGGGGCTGCTGCACCGATTGTTCACCCGGGCCTATCTGCCGCGAGGCGACCTCGACGCCGACCCGGCGCTGGCCGCCGTCGACGCGGCGCGGCGGCCCAGCCTGCTGTGCGTCGCCGAAAGCGACTGTGCCGCATACCTGTTCGATATCCACCTGCAAGGCCCGAACGAGACGGTGTTCCTGGCGTACCGGGACGACGGGTGATGACCAACCTGCTGTGGCCCGGAGACCACCGGGCCGGCGAGGTCATGACGGACCGGGCGGTGCTGCGGTCCATGGTCGCGGTGGAATCGGCCTGGCTGGGCGCCTTGGCCACCGTTGGTGTGGCGCCGCCCGAGTGCGCCGAAGCGGACCTGTCGAGCCTGTTGGCAGACGACGACGCCGAGTCGTTGGCGCTCGGCGCGGAGGGCGGCGGCAACCCGGTCATCGGCCTGGTGAGACTGCTGCGCCAGCGGGCGGTCCCCGACGTCGCCCCGTGGATCCATCGCGGACTCACCAGCCAGGACGTCGTGGACACCGCCGTGATGCAGGGCGTGCGCGGCGTGGTCGACCACCTGATATCGCTTTTGGGCGAGCAGATTTCGGCGTTGTCGGGGCTGGCCGCGGCCCACCGGGCCACGCCGATGGTGGCCCGCACCCTCACCCAGCACGCGGCGCCCACCACGTTCGGCGCGAAGGCGGCCGGCTGGTTGGACGGAGTCGTCGACGCCGTCGGGCGGCTGACCACCTTGGTCACCCCGGCCCAATTCGGCGGTGCCGTCGGAACACGCGCCGCCACAACCGAATTGGCGGCGCTGCTCACCGACGCCGCCGACCCGGCGGAGGTCTCCGATCGTCTGGCGCTGACCGCCGCAGCGACGTTGGGCCTGGCCGCCCGGTCGCCCTGGCACACCACGCGGACGCCGGTCACCTCGGCCGCGGACGCCTTCGTCGACTGCACCGACGCCTGGGGCCGCATCGCCTCGGACATTGTCGTCCTGGTCCGCCCGGAGATCGGCGAACTGAGCGAGCCGGCGGGTGAGGACCGGGGCGGCTCGTCGTCGATGCCGCAGAAGCGGAACCCTTTGTTGTCCATCCTGATCCGCCGGGCCGCCGTGTCGGCTCCCCAGCTGGCCGCGACGCTGCACACGGCGGCCGCGCTGGCCCACGATGAACGGCCCGACGGCGCATGGCACGCCGAATGGGACACGCTGCGCACCTTGGCCCGGCGCACCGTGGTCGCCGGCGCCCAGTGCGGCGAACTGCTGGCGGGTTTGGAGGTGCACGCGGCGCGGATGGCTCAAAACCTGGCCGTCACGGACGTCCTCGGTGAGCAGCGAGCGATCGCCGAACTGGCGGGGAGGCCGCCGTCACCCACCTACCTGGGGGCCGTCGACCGGCTGATCGACGAGAGCCTGGACCGCGCCCGGCGCGCGAACGGTAAGCATTCGAAATCCGTTTCATAACAACCCGTGACCGCGCCCCCGGGCCACGGAGTGGCAACCCCGCGTTGACCGGCCGGGGTAGACAATGGTCGTATGCAAAACATCGATCGGCGCACCGTGCTGTGCGCCGTCGCCGGGGGAGTGCTGGCGGCCCTGACCCCCAGCACCCCGAAGGCCCCGGAGGCTGGCGCCTCGCCCGTCCACCGGAACGTGCCACTCGGACCGGTGACACCGGGTGTCGGCGTCCTGACCCGCCTGCCCGGGGACGGCAACAGGATCGCGCTCACCGTCGACGACGGGGCCAGCACGTCCGTCGTGGCCGCGTTCGCGCAGTTCGCCAAGGACAGCGGCACCCGGCTCACCTTCTTCGTCAACGGCGCCAACAATTCGTGGACGGCCAACGCGCCGGCGCTGCGGCCCTTGGTGGACTCCGGCCAGGTTCACATGGCGAACCACACCTGGTCGCACCCGTACCTCAACCGGATCAGCCTCAGCGCGGTCGCCGACCAGATCCGCCGCAACGCCGACTTCCTCAAGAACACCTACGGCACGGACGGCCGCCCGTTCTTCCGTCCGCCGTACGGCGTGCACAACGCCGACATCGACCGGATAGCCGCCGACCAGGGGTACACCTCGGTCACCATGTGGAGCGGCGACGTCGGCGATTCGTTACCCGAAACCGAGGCGAACCTCATGTATCGGGCGGCCAAGTCGTTTCAGCCGGGTCAGATCGTCCTGATGCACGCGAACCTGCCCCCCATCACGCGTTGCTACGGGCAGCTGCTGAATCTCATCCACAGCCGCAACCTGCAGACCGTCACCCTCAAAGAGGCGTTCGGCTGAGGCGCCGACGAACGACCTCGCGACTCGGGACTTCCGCCTCTACCCCGCGCCCTTCCGGGAGTGGTCGCATCTAAGGGCGAATAAATCTGCGGGGCAGGGAGAATCGGGATGGGCAACAGGGACGACGCCAGAACGTGTCAGATCGACGTTCTGATCGAGGAACTCGACGAGCGGACTCGGGCCAAGGCACGCCTGTCGTGGGCGGATAGAAAGTTCGTCGGTGTCGGCCTGTCGCGCCTGGATCCCGCTGACGAGCCGGTGGCCCAGATCGGCGACGAACTGGCGATCGCCCGCGCGCTGTCCGACCTGGCCAACCAGCTGTTCGCCCTGACGTCAACCGACATTCAGGCCAGCACCCACCAACCGGTCACGGATCTGCACCACTGAACTTCAGGGATGTGTCCGTCGGCCGTTTTCGCTGTGACTTTCGGCCCTAGGGCGACGATTTGGGAAGGGCGTAGCAACGAAGCATGAGACAAAGACCAGACTTGCCCGCCGTTCTCGACGTCCGGGTGACGACGCACGGGCAGCTGCCCGGCGCGGAGGACTACGCCCGGACCAAGATCGGCGAGCTCGGTCACCTCACCCACGAACCTGTCCTGGACGCCCATGTCAAGTTGAGTGAGCATGGCGATCCGGCGGTGGCACGCCGGGTGCTCGCGCAGGCGAACCTCGACGTCAACGGCCGGCTGGTCCGTGCGCAGGTGGAGGGCTCCACCGCGCGGGAGGCGATCGACCGGCTCGAGGCGCGACTGCGGCACCGCCTGGAGCGCAGCGCCGAACACTGGGAAGCCAAACGGGGCGGCCTGCCTCGGCCCGCTGCGCACGAGTGGCGCCACCAGTCCGAGCCGGCGCACCGGCCCGACTACTTCCCCCGGCCCGAAAGCGACCGCCACATCATGCGGCACAAGTCCTACAGCCTGCCGAACTCGACGGTCGAGGAGGCCGCGGACGAGATGGAGGCGCTGGACTACGGCTTCCACCTGTTCACCGAGGAGGGCACGGGACAGGACAGCGTGCTCTACCGCGAAGGACCCACCGAATACCGCCTCGCGCAAGTGAATCCGGAATTCGTCGATAAGCTCGCGCCGTTCGAGATGCCGCTGACCATCAGCCCGCAGCCCGCGCCGCGGCTCACCGTCGACGAGGCGATCGAGCGAATCGGCCTGCTCGGGCTGCCGTTCCTGTTCTTCGTCGACGCCGCCCGAGACCGGGGAAGCGTGTTGTACCACCGCTACGACGGCCACTACGGGCTCATCGCGCCGGCAGGCTGAGGCCCTTACCCCCAAGCCGCGGCGGTCCCGGAACTCCCCCCCTCCGGGACCGCCGCCCTCATTCCGCCTATTGCCGGCCGGCCGGCCGGCCGCGGCGTAGCGCACCGTCACCGTTCGTAGAGAGCCGACAGGCGGTCCGCGAACTTGTCGATGACGACCTTGCGCTTGAGCTTCATGCTCGGGGTGAGGTCGCCCGACTCGACGGAGAATTCGCGGTCGGCGATCGTGAACTTCTTGATCTGCTCCCAGCGATTCAGTTCGAGGTTCAAGGCGTCGACGTATCCGGCGATCAACTCCTGGGTCTTGTCGTCGCGCGCGATCTCGCCGAACGGCTTGCCCGCCAAGCCGTTCCGTGCGGCCCATTCGGTGATGGCCTCGGTATCGAGGCTGACCAGCGCCACACAGTACGGCTTGCCCTCCCCGTAGACCACCAGCTCGCTCACGTACGGGCACAGGCCCTTGAATTTCGCGTCGATCGCCGACGGCGCGACGTACTTGCCCTGCGAGGTCTTGAACATGTCCTTCTTGCGGTCGGTGATCCGCAGGAACCCGTCGGCGTCGATCTCCCCGATGTCGCCGGTGTGGAAGAATCCGTCCTCGTCGAGCGCCTCGGCGGTGGCGTCCGGGAGGTCGTGGTACGCGGCCATCACGCCGGGACCTTTGAGCAGGATTTCGCCGTCGTCGGCGATCTTCGCCTCGGTGGCCGGGAACGGCCAGCCGACCGTCCCGAACCGGTACGCGTGCGGGCGGTTGATGAACGAGGCGGCCGCGGTCTCGGTCAGCCCGTACCCCTCGAGCACGACGATGCCGACGGCGTCGAACCACTGCGCGACGTCGCGGTCCAGGGCGGCGGCCGCGGAGACGAAGAACCGCAGGCGCCCGCCGAACCGCTCCCGAATAGTGGAGAGCACCAAGCGGTCGGCCACCTTGTAGGCCAGCGACGACGCCAGCGACGGCTTTTTGCCGGCTTGCCGGGCTTCCGACACTCTCCTGCCGACGCCGAGCGCCCAGTCGAACATCGTCTTGGTGAGCCGGCCCTGCTCGGCGGCCGTCTCCACGATGCGGGCGTGCGCCTTCTCGAAGATACGCGGGGCGGCCCCCATGATGGTGGGACGCAGGGTCGCGAGGTTGTCGATGATCCTCTCGACGCGGCCGTCGGTGGCCGTGGGGAAGCCGATCTGCAGCGGCAACGCCAGCATCACCTTGCCGAAGGCGTGTGCCAGCGGCAGCCACAGGAAGTTCAGGTCGTCGGGGCCGAGAATGTTCAGCGCGTCGATGGCCGCGGCGGTGTACGTCCATGACCCGTGGGTCAGCCGCACCCCCTTGGGCCGCCCGGTGGTGCCCGACGTGTAGATGAGGCTGGCCAGCTGGTCGGGGCCCACGGCCGCGACCCGTTCTTCGACGGCGGTGGGGGAGTCGGCGAGCAGCTGCTTGCCCTGCTGCTCGAGTTCGGCCAGGGAGATCGCCCAGTCGCCGTCGCCGTTGCCGTCGATCAGCACGACCTTCGTCACGTCGGGCAGCTCGGCGCGATGCTCGAGCAGCTTGTCGAGCTGGGTCTGGTTCTCGGCGACCACGACCCGACTTCCGGAATTGGCGACGATGTAGGCGACGTCGGTGGCGTTGGTCGTCGGATACACGGTGGTGGTCGCCGCGGCCGCGCACATGATGGCGAAGTCGACGAGCACCCATTCGTAGCGTGTCGCGGACGCGAGCGCGACGCGATCCTCCGGGGCGATGCCCAGCGAGATGAGCCCGGCGGCAAGGTTGCCGACGCGCTCACCGACCTGCTGCCAGGTCACGCTCTCCCAGGTGTGGTCCTGCGGGTAGCGAAAGGCCTCCGCATTCGGGGTGGCGGCGACGCGGTCGACGAACATGTGCGCCACCGACCGCGCGCGATTGTCGATCTTGCCGAAGTCGGGCCGCTCCGTTGCGGCCGATGGTGTGTGCATGTCGCTAATCCGTTGCTGCCGAAACGAATACCGGCGAATCCCGGTAACCTTTCGATGCTGCCGCGGTGCGGGCGGGCGGGGATAGTGACCAAAGTCACGCGCAGCGCGGCAAACGTCCCCGGCCCGCACCTGCGCCGCAACTTCCCGGTGACCGCGACGACGGTCGCGCGTACCGTACATCGGGTGACGGCGCATCACGCGGGTGGGAGTCGGCGGGCATGAACGCCGTCAGCCCACCGGAACTCGCGGCGCTGCCGGTGTTCGCCGACATTCCCGAGCAGGACCTCGCCGCACTGGCCGCCGGCCTCGAGCCGCTGCGCGCGGCCGCGGGCCAGGTGCTGATGCGCCAGGGCGACAAGGCGGAGTCGTTCGCGATCATCGCAACCGGTCGAGTGGAGATCCGCCACGTCGGCCCGCACGGCCAGGTCGCGACCGTCGAGCTGGCGCCGGGGACGATCATCGGCGAAATCGCGTTGCTGCGGCGCTCGCCCAGGACGGCGACGGTGATCGCGAAAGACGACGTGCGCGGTTATCGGGGCGATAACGGAGCCTTCGACTGCATGCTGGGCATGCCGGTCGTCGCCGACCGGATGATCCGCACCGCGCGGCAGCGGCTGGCCGCCTACGTGGCCCCCATCCCGGTGTCGACCAGGGACGGCGCCCAGCTGCTGGTGCGCCCGGTCCTGCCCGGTGACGCCGAGCGGTTCACCGGCAGCGGGTCGTTCTCCCGGGAGACGCTGTACCGCCGCTACCAGGGCGGGGCGCCGACCGAGGCGCGGCTGGTCTACCTGTTCGAGGTCGACTACCTCGACCACTTCGTCTGGGTCGTCGTTGACGGGGTGGACGGTCCCGTCGTCGCCGACGCGCGCTTCATCCGCGACGTAGACGACCCCGCCTCGGCCGAGGTCGCTCTCACGGTCGCCGACGCCTACCAGGGTCGGGGTATCGGGACGCTGCTGCTCGGTGCGCTGGCGGTCGCGGCACGGGTGGACGGCGTCAAGCGGTTCCACGCCCGAGTGCTCGCCGACAACCCGCCCGCCCGCGCGTTGGGTGACAAGGTAGACGCGCGTTGGGAGCACGAGGAGCCCGGCGTGGTCACGACGACGGGGGAGATTCCCGAGTTCGGTGACCTGCCGCTCGGCCACGACCTGTGCCGGCAGCTCGAGCACGTCGCCCGCCAGGTGATCCACGCGTTCGACTGACGGGACGCCGGAAGTGGCTCGGGAAGTGACAAACGCCCCGGGCGTTGGTGGCTTTGCGCCCTTACCGGGGGGCAAGGAGTCACCGCAGCATCGATCGCATGAAGTCGCTCATCGTCTGCGTATCCAAGTCGCACGGCAATACCCGCCGCGTAGCCGATCGGATGGCTGAAGTGCTCGGCGCCGAGGTCGTCGACCCCGAATCCGTCGACCCCGTCAAGCTGCGCGAATACGACCTCGTCGGCTTCGGGTCGGGCATCTACTACATGGCTTTTGACCCGAGGATACGGCAGCTGATCCGCCGCCTCCCCAACGTCGACGGCGTGCGCGCGTTCACGTTCTTCACCAGCGGCGCCCGCGAGATTCCGCTGCTGGACTACACCCACCCGATTCGCAAACCCCTCGCCGGCCGGGGTTTCGACCTGCTCGACACCTTCTCGTGCCGCGGGTTCGACACGGTGGGGCCCTTCGGCTTCATCGGTGGGATAAACAGGGGGCGGCCCAACGACCACGACCTCGACCGGGCCGCGGCGTTCGCCGAACGCCTTCGCAAACGGGTGGCGCCGTCGGCGGCCGCTACCTGACCGATGGCCAGGAGTGCGCCCCTGCAGTCCTGGCGCTGGTGCGTGGACTCGTCGCCGAGGTTCACCCGCGCGCCACGCCACCCATGGTGACTCTGGACAGCACTTTTGACAACCTTGGCGTCGGCAGCCTAGAGCTCGCGGAACTGTTGCTGCGCGTTCAGGACAATTCGGGGTGGCGCTGCCGCCCCACATCCTGGCCAGTGCGGAAACGCCGCACGACCTCGTGGCGGCCGTCGCTCGCGGTTCTTCCGCCGTGCGCGACGACCGTGGCATGGTTTCGTTGCCTGCCATCGCGCCGGGCGCTTCGGCGCCCGGCACCGCGTCGACCCTGAACGACGTCCTCAACTGGCACGTCAAGACAACGCCGGACCGGACCCACATCCGCATCCTCGACGAGGCCGCTGGCCCCGCAGACCTGACCTATGCCGCGCTGCACCGGGAGGCGGCCGCGGTGGCGGCCGCGTTGATCACGCACGACGTGATGCCGGGCGACAGGGTGGCCATCAGGTTGCCAACCTGCCATTCATATTTCGTCACCTTCACCGGTGCGGTGCTCGCCGGTGCCGTACCCGTTCCGGTCTGCCCGCCGGCCCGGCCTTCCCAGTTGGCGGACCACCTGCGTCGCACGACCGGCATCCGCACGAACGCCGGGGCCACGATGCTGGTCACCGTGCCCGAAGCCGTCGCCCTCGGCCACCTGCTGCGCGCAAACGTCGAAAGCCTGCGTCACGTCGTCGTCCCCGAATCCCTCACGGGCGGCACCGAAGAGATACTGCCCTCCCTTCCCGGACCGCGACCTCATGACCTCGCGCTGGTGCAGTACACCTCGGGCAGCACCGGCCAGCCCAAGGGGGTCGCGCTCACGCACCGAAATCTGCTCGCCAACATCCGGGTGATGGGTCAGGCGGCGGGGGTGCCCGGGGCGGACACCTTTCTCAGTTGGCTGCCGCTGTATCACGACATGGGTTTGATCGGTGCGTGGCTCGGCTGCTTGTATTCGGTGTCCCGCTGGTGGTGATGAGCCCACAGGCGTTCCTGATCCGCCCGTCCAGCAGGCCGCGCGGAACGCGGTTTTAGACCTCTCAGGCGAGCCGGATGTCGAATGACAGAAGACCGATGGCCGGGCGATGCCCTGCGGGCAACCGTTCGACCATCGGCCTTGAATCATTGGACTGTTACGACTGTTTGCCGCCTACCGCCTGGCCGGCGCTTCGCACCACGCCGCGGACAAACTCGATCCGCCCCGTGACCAACTCCTCAGTTAAGTCCAGGGCTGCATCGATGACGTTCTTGCGCCGCGCCTCATCGGGGATATCGCCAGTCACCTGGTCGACGAACTTTCGGATGGCTTCGATCGCCTGCTTACGGCTTGCCTCGACCGATTCGAGCACCTCGTCAGACAATTCCGCCCAGCGTGACTCGGCCTTTTCCGGTGTCTTTGTCATTGTCGATCTCCTCAAATTTGTTGGTATGACGTTGCAAATCGTGTTGCAGCGAACGGCCACTCTGCCAATCCAAACGCTATGATTTCCACGTCGCCGACACGAGTGCCTAAAGTCCTTCTCACCTGATCATTTGGCGTCGAAATTCTGTACTTTCCAGTCAAGGACTTTTGTGGCTTCCACCGGGACGTAAGTCCCTAACAAGCCGGCTGGGGTGCTGCTACTTTGCCACCATGGCAACACCCAGCAGCGATGGCGCCCGCCAACTCGAGGGGGCTTCGCACCGCAGCCCTCCGGCTGTCGCCGGCCTGGGCAACGCCGTCAAACCGTTCACGAACACCGGCCAATACGTGGCTCAGTCGTGGCGGGAGTACCGTGACCAGGAACCGGGCGGGCTCCCGCTGGCCCGGCCCACCCTCGCCCTGGCGGCACAGGCTTTCCGCGACGAGATCGTCCTGATGGGCCTGAAGGCGCGCCGCCCGGTCAGCCGGCCCGAGGTGTTCGAGCGCATCACGCGCGAGGTGGCCGCCGCGCTGGAGTTCTACGGCGAGCGGGGATGGCTCGACAACCCGAAGCGGTTCTTCGCTGCGCCGCCGCCGCTTTCGGATGTCACGGTCCGAAAAGTCAAGGGAAACAGGCGCTCCCTGCACCGCATCTTCTTCGACAGCGAATACCGGCCGCGGCCGGGTGAACCGGGTCGGGAGCGGTGGATGGGGTACACCGCGAACGAGCGCGAGTACGCCTTGGTGCTCCGCCACCGGCAACCGCGGCCCTGGCTGGTGTGCGTGCACGGGACGGAAATGGGCCGCGCCGCGCTCGATCTCGCTCTGTTCCGCGCGTGGCGGCTGCACGACGATCTTGGCCTGAACGTCGTGATGCCGGTCCTCCCGATGCACGGACCGCGGGCGCGCGGCCTGCCGAAGGGCGCGATATTCCCGGGCGAGGACGTGCTGGACGACGTGCACGCGAGCGCACAGTCGGTGTGGGACATCCGGCGGCTGTTGTCCTGGATACGCAGGCAAGAGCCGGAGTCGCAGATCGGGTTGTACGGTCTGTCTATGGGCGGCTACATCGCCGCGCTGGTAGCCAGCCTCGAACGCGGTCTGACCTGCGCCGTCCTCGGCGTTCCGGTCGCCGACCTGGTCGGGCTGCTGGGCCGCCACTCCGGGCTCGGTCACGATGATCCCCGCCGGCACACCATGGAGTTGGCCGAGCCGATCGGGCGGATGACCTCGCCGTTGTCGCTTTCCCCACTGGTGCCGAAGCGGGGCCGCTTCATCTACGCCGGCGTCGCCGATCAGGTCGTGCATCCCCGCGAACAGGTGGTTCGCCTGTGGGAGCACTGGGGCAAGCCCGAGATCGTCTGGTACCCCGGCGGTCACACCGGATTCTTCCGCGCTCGGCCGGTGCAGCGGTTCGTCGAGGCCGCGCTGCAGCAGTCCGGGCTTTTGGAGGGGGTATCGACGCGGCACGCACGCCCCGCCTAAGTGCCCGCCTAATTAGCGAGGACGACAGATGAAACCGCTGGATCCACTGGACGCGGCGATGATGACCGCGGAGTTGGTGTCCAACCCGATGCACGTCGGGGTCGTGCTGATCTTGTCTCCGCCGAAAGGCGCCGGCAAGCGCTATGTCGACAGACTGCATCGAGAGGCGCTCGCCGGCAACGATCCGATCGATCCCCGGCTGCGCCGCTATCCGCATCGCGGGATGGACACCGGCGGCATGTGGGTCTGGCGCGAACCCGACACAGTGGACTTGGGCCGGCATTGCCGGCGGCGCACGGTGTCCGACGGCGACTTCTGGCGGCTGATCGGCGAACTGGACGCGGAGCGCCTGGACCGGTCCGGGCCGATGTGGATGTCCTATCTGATCGACGGCCTCGACGGGGACCGACCCGGGGGCCGATTCGCCCTCTACATCAAGGTGCATCACACCGTCATCGACGGTGTGGCCGGCTTCCAGATGATCACCGACGCGCTGAGCAACGATCCGAAACGCCGCTCGATGCCGCCGTTTTACGCCGACCGCGGCCACGAATCCGCGCCGCCGCCGGTATCCACCGGCCTGGTGTCCGGTCTCGTCACGCCGCTGCGCTCCCTGGTCGGCGCGGCGGCGTCGAGCGTGGGGCTGATCGGGCGCGTGGTCACCGGCGAAATATCGACCGTGCTCGACACGCTGGTCGGGCACACGACCGTGCTGCCGTTCGGTGCGCCCCACACCCGGTTCAACGGCCGACTCGGGCCCGAACGCGCCGTCGCCGCGGGCAGCTGGGCGAAGGAGCGCCTCCAGGCCGTGCAACAGGCCGCCGGGGTTACCGGCAACGAGGTGGTGACCGCGACAGTGGCCGGCGTGCTGCGCCGCTGGCTGCACGACCGCGGCGAGTTGCCCAACAAGTCACTGGTGGCCGCGTGTCCCATCACGGTGCGTGATCAGGGGCGCGACGCGGCGGACGACCGGCACGGCAACAAGTTCGGTCTGTGGCTGTGCCCGTTGGGCACCGACCTGGACGACCCGCTTGCCCGGCTGCAGTTGGTACACCGGTCGATGTCCGAGGGAAAGCACTGGGTGGCCAAACGCGGATCCGCGGCGTCCCTGCTGACGACCGCCGGAAGCATCGCCGCGACCGTGACCGTCCCGCTGCTGCCGTTCACGCAGAAGATCCGGACCGGCTACAACCTGCCGATCTCGTACGTCCCGGGACCCCGGACCGAAATGTACTGGAACGGTGCGCACGTCGACGAGATGTATCCGGTGTCGACGGTCTACGACGGTCAGGCGCTCAACGTGACGACGTGCTCGTATGCCGACCGGATCGGGTTCGGCTACGCCGCCGGCGCCGACACGGTGCCCGACATCGACAGCCTGATACCGCTCACCGAGCAGTGCCTGGCCGAACTCGAGACGGCCGTAGGGAGCGGACGCCGATAGCGCCGTTGGTCCGCGGTCCGCCCTACCCGGACGGCTAACACGCCTAACGTCGCGCCAACTGGGCGGCGCGGCCGACCTGGGCCATGATGCGATGCAGGACGATCTCGGACAGGTCGCCGTCGTCGGCGACACGGGACAAACCGCGCCGGCGCAGGAACGTGTCGAGGCGTCGATCGGGCGACCAGTCGGCATAGGTCGCGTCAACGTAGCTCGACTGAAGGAATTCTGAAGCCAAGGCATCCACGTCGGAATCGGTCAACAACAACGGTGGGTTAGCACCCATCAGCCGTCATACTCCTTCGTTCAGCCGTAACCGCCGCAGCCAAATTACGTCAGACGGGTCGATTATTCCGTCACGCGCGGATTGCGGATAGGGCCCAAAGTCATCAAGCAGGGCACATCGGCATGGCCGCGAGGACCATTGACCCTGGCGGACGTTCGGTCCCGCCGCCCACACTGGCGCCATGGCCAACGCGACGAAACGGATCACCCGGACCGCGGGACTTTTCGCGGTGCTGTACGGGGCGCGCCGGTATTACCGTAACTGGGGCGCCACCAAGGCGGAGTGTCACATGCTGCTGCCCGGTGACGCCCTGGTAGCCGATCCCGCGATCCAGACGACCGAGGCGGTGTACATCGACGCGCCGGTGTCCGCGGTGTGGCCGTGGCTGATGCAGTTGGGCCGGACTAACCCTGACTGGCAACGCCTTTCGGTGGGCGACCGGGTGCGGCTGGCACCCGAAGGGTGGATGGGGCTGCCGGACGGCGTGACCCTGCGGATCGCCGAGCTGGTGCCGGAGACGTACCTCGTGCTCACCGCCGGTCGACCGGGTCGGCGCTGGAACGCGGTGTGGTCGTTCCACATCCAGCCGCACTGGGAGGACCGGGTCCGGCTGCTCACCCGCACCAGGACCGCCCTGCGCCACCCCGGGGAAGTGTTTGCCATGGAGTTCGTCCGGCCCGCCATCGCGCTGGGCACGCGGGGCCTGCTGCTGAGCGTCAAGCACCGGGTCGAGCGGCCGCCCGGGTCGGCGCCGGCGCCGCAGCGGATCGCTGAAACCGGTTGACGCGGCTCCGAGACGTTCACCGAGGCGCGCACGATGCCCGTGTGCAGGTCGCCTTGATGTCGTCCCCGTCCGCACCGTGACATAACCGCCGACAGTCCCAGACCGGCCGCCCCACCCCGAAAGCCGCGGCAGGCCAAGTCTTTCTGTGATCAGCGCGGATGCGGGCCGATTGGCCATCGCCGGAAGGCCCAACGGCCCTAGTGGCGGTGGCGGCGCCGCCCTACTTTCGACCATGGCGGAGAAGGCGTGTCCGCCTGCTCTGTTGGAGGTGTTGAGGTGCGCGATGCGATCCCGCTGGGGCGGATCGCCGGTTTCCCGGTGAAGGTCCACTGGAGCGTTCTGGTCATCCTGTGGTTGTTCACGTGGAGCCTGGCGACCTCGTTACCCGGTGTCGTCAAGGGCTATTCGCCCGGTGCCTACTGGCTGGCCGGAGCGTGCGGCGCGCTGGTGTTGTTGGCCTCGCTGTTGGCCCACGAGCTCGCGCATGCCGTCGTCGCCCGCCGCTCGGGTGTGGCCGTGGGGGACGTGACGCTGTGGCTGTTCGGCGGTGTGACCACCCTCGGGGGCGAGGCGAAGACCCCCAAAGCGGCCTTCCGGATCGCGATCGCGGGCCCGGCCACCAGTCTCTTGCTCGCGGCGACGTTCGGTGGGCTGGTGGCGGCGCTGCACACCGTGCGGGCCGCCCCCATCGTGGTCGGCGTCGCTTCCTGGCTGGGCGTCATCAACCTGCTGCTGGGCCTGTTCAACCTGTTGCCCGGCGCCCCGCTGGACGGCGGCCGGGTGCTGCGGGCCTTCCTGTGGCGCCGGCACGGCGACAGCGTTCGCGCCGGCATCGGCGCCGCCCACGCCGGACGGGTGCTCGCCTTCGTCTTGATCGCTTTGGGATTGGCCGAGTTCGTGGCGGGTGGACTCGTCGGCGGCGTCTGGCTGGCGTTCATCGGCTGGTTCATCTTCGCCGCCAGCCGCGACGAAGAGCACCGGATAACCACCCAGCAGGTCTTCGCGGGGAAGCGGGTGGCCGAGGCGATGACCGCGCGGCCGCACACCGCCCCCGCATGGCTGACTGTCGACGACTTCATCCAGCGCTACGTGCTGGGTGACCGCCATTCGGCGTATCCGGTCGTCGACCCGGACGGATCGATCGTGGGGCTCGTCACGCTGACCCAACTGCGCGACGTCGGGCCCGCCCAACGCGCCGCCACCCGCGTCGGTGACATCGCCCTGCCCCTCAATGCGGTGCCCACCGCGACACCGCAGGAGCCGCTGACCGCCCTGCTGGAGCGGATGTCGGCCGCCGGCCCGCGCAGCCGTGCGCTGGTGTTCGAGGGCAGCCAGGTGGTGGGCATCGTGACGCCGACCGACCTGGCACGGCTGATCGACGTCTACCGGCTCGCGCACCCCGGCCCCGACTATCGGCCGGACGAGGCGAGGTATTCCAGTGCCGGGTGATCGCGCGCGGGACCGAGGGTCGGCGAAGAAGCGCGGACCATGAATGTCGTGGCATCCGCTGTTCCGTCACCCGGTGCTCGTCGTGCGTTAAGGCTCTCGAACAGGCCACATTCGGCACTTATGCGCCGGTTGTAGTGACGTAAAGGATCGGCAAGTGCGAGAGCGGACCTCCGAGATATGGGCAGCCATTGGGCTGCTCGCGCAGCGTGAAGGGTCGCATCTGTCGCCGAGGCACGCCTGCCTGTCGTGCGTGGAGGCGATCGGCGTCACCGGCGCGGGCCTGATGGTGTCCGGCGGCACGGAGTCGTTGGAGCCGGTGTATGTCACGGATTCGCGCGTCGGCGAGGTGGAGAACCTGCAAGCGACACTGGGCCAGGGCCCGGGAACCGATGCGCTGCAGTCGGGCAGGCCGATTCTCGTCGGAGATCTGACCGCACCGACGAGCGTCGATCGCTGGCCGATGTTCGCGTCCGAGGCGAGCCGGCTCGGGGTGTGCGGCATGTACAGCCTTCCGCTCGCGCTGGGCGCCATTCAGGTGGGCGTGTTCGACCTTTACAACGACGCCCCCGGGCATCTCAACCAGGGCGAACTGATGGACGCCCTGATCTATGCCGACACCGCCTTGTTGCTGGCGCTCGACGAGCAGAGCGGGATTGCCACGGCGCCGGACGGCGAGCACGCCACCGGCCTCGGTCCGGTGCTCTGGCACGCGAAGGTGCACCAGGCGGCCGGAATGGTCTCGCTGCAACTGGGTGTCTCGGCGCTGGAAGCGTTGGCGCGCCTGCGCGCGTACGCGTACGCCCACGACAAGCGGCTCACCGACATCGCACACTCCGTCGTGGAAGGGCGGTTGCGGTTGCAACCCGACCTGCAATCCGATGACGCCACGTCTGCGACAGATCGTGGCGGCGGGCACAGCCCTTAGCCGTCAGGCTGGCGCCTTAGCCCTCAGGCCGGCGACTCGCGCGCCACGATCACCGGCACCCGCGCCATTTGCGCCACCGTTTCGCCGACCGAGCCCACCAGCATCCCGGCGAATCCGCCGCGCCCGCGGCTGCCGACCACCAGCAGCTGGGCTTGCTCGGATTGCTGGACGAGTCGGCGCGCCGGCTGGGCCTGCACGACGGTGCGGGTGACGCTGACGTCGGGATATTGTTCCTGCCACCCCGCCAGACGCTCGGCCAGCACCTCTTCGGCCATGGATTGCGTTGCAGGCCAATCGATTTCTGGCAATCCACCGTCGTCCGATACGTCGAGATCGCTCCATGAATGCAACGCGACCAGGCCGACCCGCCGGCGCGAGGCCTCGTCGAACGCGATCGCGGTGGCCGACTCCGATGCCGGGGAGCCGTCGATGCCGACCAGGACCGGGGCCTGGCCGGGCTGCGGCGTGCGGTCCTCGTCGTGAATGACCGCGACGGGGCAATGGGCGTGCCGCAGCAGCCCCGAGCTGACCGAACCGAGCAGCCTGCCGGGCCAGCGGCCACTGCCTTGTGCCCCCGTGACCACCAACTCCGCATCCTTGGACAGGTCGATCAACGTCGAGACGGCCGCCGCCGTGAAAATCTCGCTGTGCACCCCGGCGGGACCACCGTGCTGCGCCCCTTCCTCGACGACCTTGAGCGCCGCGTCGACCAGTCGGCGCCCGTGATCCTGCTGCCAACGCATCACGCCGGCGGGCACCGGCGTTTTCAGCCAGCTGGAGACTTCGGGCGAGACCGCATGGACGAGTGTCAGTGGGACGTGGCGCATTTCGGCGTCCCGGGCCGCCCACTGCAGCGCCACCCGGGCGGCTGGCGAGTCGTCGATGCCGACGACGATTCCGAGAGCTGACATGGTTGTCCTTTGCTTCGTGGATTAGTCGAAAGCCGGCTTGGCCGCTCACGCACGACCGTATCCACGCCCGCGCCCGCCCGGTCAGAGCCGTTTGTCACCAGCCGGGCGGGCATGAGTCCCTCAGCCCAACGCCACCTTTTTACAAGCTTCCCTGGGTAAAGTCGGGACTCGTCCTGTCCGGCGACGCCGAAGGAGCGTGAGGACCTTGAAGTTCCAGGCCACGTCAATCGGCGAGCCCGTGAGTCGCCGCCGGGAGGTGCTGCGGGTGTTGCGAGCGTCGGCCGAGCCCCTGAGCATCATCGCGATCGCCGACGAGTTGGGCGTGCATCCCAACACCGTCCGCTTCCACCTCGACACCCTCCATGGCGAGAGCCTGGTGGAGCAGGTCGAGCTGAGCCGCAAAGGGCCGGGTCGCCCGCCGCTGATGTTCCGCGCGGTCCGGCAGATGGATCGCGGCGGCACGCGCCACTATCGGCTGCTGGCCGAGATCCTCACCGCGGCGTTCGCCGCCGAGCGCAATCCGCGCGCCAAGGCGCTGGCCGCCGGACGCGCCTGGGGCCGCAGGCCGGATGGCACACTGCCACCGCCGCCGGGCGACGCCCCGACCGTCGACGAGACCATCGACCACCTGGTCGGCGCGCTCGGCGAGCTCGGGTTCGCCCCCGAGCGGCGGGAAACCGACGGGCAACACAAGATCGGCCTGCGGCACTGCCCGTTCCTGGAACTCGCCGAAAACCGGACCAGCGTCATCTGCCCGGTGCACCTCGGGCTCATGCAGGGGGCGATGCAGACCTGGCGGGCGCCGGTCACCGTCGATCGGCTGGAGCCGTTCGCCGAGCCGGATCTGTGCCTGGCGCACCTGACGCCGCAAGCGGCGGCTCCGTGAGCACCGGACCGGCGATCGCCGCCGCCGTCAGCTTCGTATGGCTGGGCATGGTGCTGGCCATCTCGTTTCTCGAAGCTCCGCTGAAGTTTCGCGCGCCCAATGTGACGTTGCCGATCGGGCTTGGCATCGGGCGCCTGGTGTTTCGCGCGCTCAACACCGTGGAGGGCTGTTTCGCGCTGCTGATCGTGGCGATCATGGCGGCCGTCCCGACGCCGGCGCGGATCGCCGCCGCGATGTCCGTCGCCGTCGCGGCGCTGGCAATCCAGTTGGTCGCGGTGCGGCCGCGGCTGACGCGCCGCTCCGACGAGGTGCTCGCCGGAGCGGACGGCCCCCGCTCACGCGCTCACTACGTCTACATCGGGCTGGAGGGGGTCAAGGCGGTGGCGTTGCTGGTGACGGGGATCCTGCTCTTGGCCGGCTGACCGAGGGCTTCCAACAAGCGAAGGAGCTGAGCGATGGAATCCATCTCGCTGACCGGGCTGGCTTCGGAGAAGCTGGCCGAGGCCCGACAGTCGCACAGCGGGCGGGCGGCACACACCGTCCACGGTGGTCACACCCACGAACTGCGGCAGACCGTGCTCGCCCTGCTCGCCGGCCACGACCTCGCCGAACACGACAGCCCCGGGGAGGCGACCCTGCAGGTGCTGCAGGGTCACGTCCGGCTGACGGCCGGCGACGACGCGTGCGACGGCAAGACCGGCGACTACCTCGTGCTTCCGGCGCAGCGGCACGCCCTGCACGCGGTCGAGGACTCGGTGGTCATGCTGACCGTGCTCAAGACCGTTCCCGCGGCGGCGCAGTAGCCGCCGGTGTTGTCGACGCCCTGGTCGAGGAGTTTCGGCCTGCGGGTGCCCATCCTCAACGCGCCAATGGGCGGGGTCGCCGGTGGGCGCCTGGCCGCCGCGGTCACCGCCGCCGGGGGCCTGGGCATGGTCGGCATGGGCAGCGTGGCGACGAGGGAACTGCTGCAAGCCGAGTTGCGGCACGTGCGCGGGACATTCGGCATCGGCCTGGTCGACTGGGTGATGCGCAGCGAGGCGGGGCTGCTGGAGGATGCCCTGGCCGCGCGGCCCGCCCTGTTGTCGGTCAGCTTCGGCACCGACTGGTCGTGGGTCGCAGAGGCGCACGACGCCGGAATCCCCACCGTCACTCAGGTTTACGACGGCGTCGGGGCCCGGCAGGCGGTCGACGCCGGTGTCGACATCGTGGTCGCGCGCGGGTCCGAGGGTGGTGGGCACGGCGAGGCCAGGCTGGGGATTTTGGCGGTGCTCGACGATGTGCTGGAGGCCGTCTCGGTGCCGGTGCTGGCGGGCGGAGGTATCGCCTCGCCGCGGAGCCTGGCCGCGGTGCTGGCCGCCGGTGCGAGCGGAGCGTGGGTCGGCACCCGGCTGGCCGCATGTCCGGAGGCGCTGACCGGGGAGGGCAGCCGCCGGGCACTCATTGCGGCGCGAGCGACCGACACCGCGATCACCCGGGTCTTCGACGTCGCCAAGGGACTGCCGTGGCCGGCGCGGTTCCCGTCGCGCGTGTTGGCCAATGACTTCGTCGCGCGCTGGGCGGGGAACGAGGACGCGCTCGATCCGGGCGCCCGAGACGAGCTGGCCGCGGCCATCGCCGCCGACGATCCGCGAACCGCCCCCGTGGACGCCGGCCAGGGTGTCGGGATGATCGGCGACGACGCGTCGGTGGGCGAGGTCATCGACGACATGTGTGGCGGTGCCGAGGCTTTGCTGGCCCGCTGGGGGTCATAGCGCCCGCCGCCTTAGGCGCCAGCCTCGCCGAGACATAATTTGTTGCGAGTCCCGTCGGCGCGTCCTCGCAGCGGTTTATGTGTCGCCGGCTGTCGCGTGACGTTCGGGCGTCACACCCCGCGCAGGTAGCGCCGGGCGATGACGCGCTGGGCCACCGTCACCAACGGCCCGCCGGCCTTGCTCCACCAGGTCGCGGGCCGCGAGAAGGCCGACACTTCGGCGAATACCGAGTCGGTGGCGGGATCGCGGCGCACGACGAAGCGTTCCTCGCCGGACTCCGGGTGGCCCGGCAGCGTGCCGTAGCCGAACCCGCGGATGTCCGGTTCGTCAACGACGTAGACCACCCGGCAGGGCGCGGGCAGGAACCCCATCCGCACCAGCACCACCGTGTCCACGGCGGCAACCTCGGAGCTGGCCCGTACCCGCAGGCCCGCGCCGCGCTGCATGCCCCAGCGCATGACAGCGTCGGCGGCCCGCTCGAAACGGTCTCGGCCCCTGCCGATTTCGCGCTCCACGTGCAGGTGCCCATATCCCTCGGGCAGCCGGCCGGACGCGGTCGCCCCCACCTCGGAGTAGGTCAGCGGGAGTTCCTCGAGCGCGGCTAGGTCCACAGTGCCCAGCTTGCCACGTCACGCTGGCCGGCGGCCCCCGCGTACGGTCGGAGACGTGACCGCACAAAAGTCGAAAACCGTTGCCCAAGCATCCGGAACGTTCACACTCGGCGGCGACCTGACCGTCAACCGACTCGGGTTCGGCGCGATGCGCCTGACCGGCAAGGGCGTGTGGGGCCCGCCCGCCGACCGCGACGAAGCCGTCCGGGTGTTGCGCCGCGCCGTCGAACTCGGCGTCAACTTCATCGACACCGCCGACTCCTACGGCCCCTACATCTCCGAGGAGATCATCCGCGAGGCGCTGCACCCCTACGACGGGCTGGTCATCGCGACCAAGGCGGGACTGCTGCGCACCGGCCCGGACGTCTGGATCCCGCTCGGTAATCCCAGTTACCTGCGCCAGGAAGCCGAGATGAGCCTGCGCCGGCTCGGCGTGGACACCATCGGCCTGTTCCAGCTGCACCGCATCGACCAGAACTTCCCGCTGGCCGATCAGGTGGGGGAGCTGCTCACCCTGAAGGACGAGGGCAAGATCCGCCACATCGGCCTGTCGGAGGTCGACGTCGACCAGCTCAACGAGGCCCAGCAGATCACGCAGATCGTATCGGTGCAGAACATGTACAACCTGGCCGCCCGCGGCGCCGAATCGCTGCTGGACGCCGTGACCGCCCAGGGCATCGGTTTCATCCCGTGGTTCCCGCTGGCCGCCGGGCCGCTGGCCGCGCCCGACGGGCCGCTGCAGCGCATCGCCGCCAACCACGACGCGACACCGTCGCAGCTGGCGCTGGCCTGGCTGCTGAAGCGGTCGCCGGTGATGCTGCCGATCCCGGGCACGTCCAGCGTCGCGCACCTGGAGGAGAACGTCGCCGCCGCCCAGATCACGCTGAGCGACGACGAGTTCGAGGCCCTCTCGACCGCCGGGGCGCAGCAAACCGTCTAGCCGCCGCCGCCAACGCGTTTTCGCGGGGGCAATAGGGTGTCCTGGTGGCCGGCGACCATCAGAAGCACCCTGGCGGTGGGTTCAATCCGCCCGAACCGACCACCGACGGTGGTCCCGACTACGGCCGCTTCATCGAAGCCGTTCGCAAGATGCAGGACCACGCCCGCGCCGTCAACGCGCCGGACGAGGTCATCACCGAGGCCGCCGACCTACTGGAGAAGGTGTCGGCCCTGCTGAGCCCGTTCGACGCCGACGAGTGGCGGTCTCCTTCGGGCCGCCGGATGGACCTGCCGGCGCGCGGCAACATCCTGACGATTCCGATGTCCGCCCGCAAGACCGACGACGGCCGGATCCAGGGCTGGGCCCGGTTCGCCCGGTTTCACCTGGGCCGCAACGGCGCAGTGCACGGCGGGTGCCTCGGGATGCTGTTCGACACCGTGCTCGGATTGACGGCGGCGGTACTCACCGAGAGCCGTCGCCAGCGCACCGCCTACCTCAAGATCGACTACCGCCAGATCGTCCCGATCGAAAAAGAACTGCAGTTCGACGCCGGAGTCGACCGGGTGGACGGGCGCAAGATCTTCGTGTCGGGCCGGTTGACCGACGGCGACACCCTGCTTGCCGAGGCCGATGCGCTGTTCGTGCGGCTCAACCCTGGCCAGCCCTGAGGCCGTTCGGCACCGATAGCATGGCAGCGTTCGTTAGTCACACCAAACCCTGGAGAAACAACCCGATGAGCGCCCCCGCCAACCCCGCCCCAGCGGCCCCGATCCGGGTTCCTGCGGGCACTACCGCGGCCGCCGCCGTCGGTGAGGCGGGGCTGCCGCGGCGGGGCTCGCCCGACGCGGTCGTGGTGGTGCGCGACACCGAGGGCAAACTGCGCGACCTGAGCTGGGCTCCCGACGCCGACGTCGAGGTCATCCCGGTGGCGGCCAACACCGACGAGGGCCGCAGCGTGATCCGGCACTCGACCGCGCACGTGTTGGCCCAGGCGGTCCAGGGCCTGTTCCCGCAAGCCAAGTTGGGCATCGGGCCGCCCATCACCGACGGCTTCTACTACGACTTCGACGTGCCCGAACCGTTCACGCCCGAAGACCTGGCCGCGCTGGAGAAGCGGATGCGTCAGATCGTCAAGGACGGTCAGCTCTTCGACCGGCGCGTCTACGAGTCAAAGGACCAGGCGCGCGCCGAGCTGGCCGGCGAGCCCTACAAGCTCGAACTCGTCGACGACAAATCCGGCGACCCCGACGTCATGGAGGTCGGCGGCGACGAGCTCACCGCGTACGACAACCTCAATCCCCGCAGCCGCGAACGGGTCTGGGGCGACCTGTGCCGGGGACCGCACATCCCCACCACCAAGCACATCCCGGCGTTCAAGCTGACCAGAAGCTCGGCGGCCTACTGGCGGGGTGATCAGCAGAATGCCAGCCTGCAACGCATCTACGGCACCGCGTGGGAGTCGCAGGAGGCCCTGGACCGTCACCTCGAGCTGATCGAAGAGGCCCAGCGCCGCGATCACCGCAAGCTGGGCGTCGAATTGGACCTGTTCAGCTTCCCGGACGAAATCGGTTCCGGCTTAGCGGTTTTCCACCCGAAGGGTGGCATCGTGCGCACCGAGCTGGAGGACTACTCGCGGCGCAAGCACGCCGAGGCGGGGTACCAGTTCGTCAACACCCCGCACATCACCAAGGAACAGCTGTACATCACCTCGGGCCACCTCGAGTGGTACGCCGACGGCATGTTCCCGCCGATGCACATCGACGCGGAGTACAACGCGGACGGCACGGTGCGCAAGCCCGGGCAGGACTATTACCTCAAGCCGATGAACTGCCCGATGCACCATCTGATCTACCGGTCCCGCGGTCGCTCGTACCGCGAACTCCCGTTGCGGCTCTTCGAGTTCGGCAGCGTCTATCGGTATGAGAAATCGGGCGTGGTGCACGGGCTGACCCGGGTGCGAGGCATGACGCAGGACGACGCGCACATCTACTGCGCGCCCGAGCAGATGCGCGACGAACTGGCCTCGCTGTTGCGGTTCGTGCTCGACCTGCTGGCCGACTACGGGCTCAACGACTTTTACCTGGAGCTGTCCACCAAGGATCCGGACAAGTACGTGGGCTCCGACGAGGCGTGGGAAGAAGCCACCGAGGTGCTGCGCGAGGTCGCCGAGGGCTCGGGTCTGCATCTGGTTCCCGACCCCGGCGGTGCGGCGTTCTACGGTCCCAAGATCTCTGTTCAGGTCAAGGACGCGCTGGGCCGCGGCTGGCAGATGTCGACCATCCAGCTGGACTTCAACATGCCGGAGCGGTTCGATCTGGAGTACACGGCCGGCGACGGGTCGCGGCAGCGGCCGGTGCTGATCCACCGGGCGCTGTTCGGGTCGATCGAGCGGTTCTTCGGCATCCTCACCGAGCACTACGCGGGGGCCTTCCCGGCGTGGCTCGCCCCGGTCCAGGCGGTCGGCATCCCGGTCGCCGCCGAGCATGTGGCTTATCTGGAAACTCTTGCGGCGCAGCTGAAATCGCATGGAGTGCGCGTCGAGGTGGACGCCAGCGACGACCGGATGGCCAAGAAGATCGTCCACCACACCGCCCAGAAAGTGCCGTTCATGCTGCTGGCCGGCGACCGCGACGTGCAGGCCGGGGCGGTCAGCTTCCGGTTCGGCGATCGTTCGCAGATCAACGGCGTGCCCCGCCACGCCGCGGTCGATGCCATCGTCAAATGGATCGCTGACCACGAAAATGCATCCCCCACAGCAGAACTCGTCAAGGTGGCACGAGGTGAATAAAGAGGAAGGCGCCGACGACGCGATCCTCGACACCGGTGTCGGCCAACGCGACCACCTGCAGCGGTTGTGGACGCCGTACCGGATGACCTATCTGGCCGAATCGCCGATGAAGCGGGAGAATGCCGAGCCCGCAGAGCCTTTCACCGACATCCCGCAGATGTCGGACGAGGAGGGCCTGGTGGTAGCCCGCGGTGACCTGGTGTACGCCGTGCTCAACCTCTACCCGTACAACCCCGGGCACCTGATGGTGGTGCCCTACCGGCGGGTGTCCGAACTCGAGGACCTGACGGACGCCGAAAGTGCGGAGCTGATGGGATTTATTCAGAAGTCGATCCGCGTGATCAAGGCGGTGTCGCGGCCGCAAGGTTTCAACGTCGGCCTGAACCTGGGCACCTCGGCCGGCGGATCGCTGGCCGAGCACCTGCACGTGCACGTCGTGCCCCGCTGGGGTGGCGACGCCAACTTCATCACGATCATCGGCGGGTCGAAAGTGATCCCGCAGTTGCTGCGCGAGACGCGCCGGCTGCTGGCTACCGAGTGGGCTGACCAGTCATGAGCCGCGGCGGCGACGATGCAGTGGGGGTACCGCCCGCTTGCGGGGGACGACGCGATGAAGAGGAGCGCCGCTAATGAGCAAGGCGCCGTTCCTGTCCCGGGCGGCGTTCGCGCGGGTCACCGGCCCGGCGGCCCGGGCCTGTCTGCGGCTGGGCCTGACGCCCGACGCCATCACGATCCTGGGCACCACCGGATCTGTGGCCGGGGCGCTCACGCTGTTCCCGATGGGCAAGCTGTTCGCCGGTGGCTGCGTGGTGTCATTTTTCGTGCTGTTCGACATGCTCGACGGCGCGATGGCCCGCGAGCGCGGCGGCGGCACCCGCTTCGGCGCGGTGCTGGACGCCACCTGCGACCGGATCAGTGACGGGGCGGTGTTCTCCGGGCTGCTGTGGTGGATCGCGTTCGGCCTGCACGACAAGCTGCTGGTGGTGGCAACGTTGATCTGCCTGGTCACCTCGCAGGTGATCTCCTACATCAAGGCCCGGGCCGAGGCCAGCGGGCTGCGCGGTGACGGCGGCATCATCGAACGTCCGGAACGGCTGATCATCGTGCTGACCGGGGCCGGTGTGTCGGACTTTCCTTTCGTCGCCTGGCCGCCCGCGCTGCCGGTGGCGATGTGGCTGCTGGCCGCGGCCAGCGTGGTCACCTGCGTGCAGCGGCTGCGCACGGTGTGGACGTCGCCCGGCGCGACGGGGCGCATGCCGTGATCCCCAACCCGCCGGGCCTGAGCGTGCTTAAAGCTCCTCGTCGGCTGATCTCCGGGACCGCGACCGACTGGGCGTACGCGGCCGGCTGGATGGCCGTGCGGGCGCTGCCGGAGTTCGCCGCACGCAGCGCATTCGACACCGCAGCGCGCTACGCCGCCCGCCGCGGCGGGCCCGACCAGCTGCGCAAGAACCTGGCCCGCGTCATCGGGGTGCCGCCGGCGGACGTGCCGGACGCGCGGATGCGCGCCTCGCTGGCCTCCTATGGCCGCTACTGGCGGGAGGCCTTCCGCCTCCCGACGACGGACCACCGCACGCTGACCCAAGAAATCGACGCCACGTTCCGGGGCGCCGACAATCTCAGCGCGGCGCTGGCCGCGGGCCGCGGCGCGGTGTGCGCATTGCCGCACAGCGGTAACTGGGACATGGCCGGGGTCTGGCTGGCGCAGACACACGGCACCTTCACCACGGTCGCCGAAAGGCTCGAACCTGACTCCCTGTACCGGCGTTTCATCGCCTACCGCGAAAGCCTAGGCTTCGAGGTACTGCCGTCCTCCGGCGGCGAACGACCCCCCTTCGAGGTGCTGTGCGAGCGGCTGCGGGACAACAGGGTGGTGTGCCTGATGGCCGAGCGCGACCTGACCCGCACCGGTGTCCAGGTCGACTTCTTCGGTGAACCCACCCGGATGCCCGCGGGCCCGGCGAAGCTGGCGCTTGAGGCCGGGGCGGCGCTGCTGCCGTCGCATTGCTGGTTCGAGGACGACGGCTCGCGGGTTTGGATACAGCCGCCCCTGGATTGCAGCAGCGGCGACGTCAACGCGATCACCCAGGCGCTGGCCGACCGGTTCGCCGAGAACATCGCCGCCCACCCCGAGGACTGGCACATGCTGCAGCCGCAGTGGCTGGCTGACCTGTCCGCTGAAAGGCGGGCCAAACTGGCCCGGCCGGGGGACGCCTGATGCGCATCGGAATGGTCTGTCCGTACTCGTTCGACGTGCCCGGGGGGGTGCAGTCGCACGTCCTGCAACTCGCCGCCGTGATGCGGGCCCGCGGGCACGAGGTCAGCGTGCTCGCGCCGGCGTCGCAGCACGCCTGTTTGCCGGACTACGTCGTCTCCGCGGGCAGGGCGGTCCCCATTCCCTACAACGGGTCGGTGGCGCGGCTGCGGTTCGGCCCGGCCACCCACCGCAAGGTCAAGAAGTGGCTCGCCGACGGCGATTTCGACGTGCTGCACCTGCACGAGCCCAACGCGCCGAGCCTGTCGATGCTGGCCCTCAACATCGCCGAGGGCCCGATCGTGGCGACGTTTCACACGTCGACCACCAAGTCGCTGAGCCTGACCGTCTTCCAGAGCATCCTGCGGCCGATGCACGAGAAGATCGTCGGCCGGATCGCTGTGTCCGACCTTGCCCGGCGCTGGCAGATGGAGGCGCTCGGGACCGACTCCGTGGAGATCGCCAACGGCGTCGACGTCGCATCCTTCGCCTCGGCGCCGCGGCTGGACGGATATCCGCGGCCCGGCAAGACGGTGCTGTTCCTGGGACGCTACGACGAACCCCGCAAGGGCGTGCCGGTCCTGGTCGAGGCGCTGCCCCAGCTGGTCGAGCGCTTCGCGGAAGTGCAGCTGTTGATCGTCGGCCGCGGCGACCAGGACGAATTGCGGAAGGAGGCGGGCGCATTGGCGGACCACCTGCGCTTCCTGGGCCAGGTCGACGACGCCGAGAAGGCGTCGGCGATGCGCAGCGCGGACGTCTACTGCGCGCCCAATACCGGCGGCGAGAGCTTCGGCATCGTCTTGGTCGAGGCGATGGCCGCCGGGACCGCGGTGGTCGCCAGCGACCTGGACGCCTTCCGGCGGGTGCTGCTCGACGGCAAGGTCGGGCGCCTGGTGCCCGTCGGTGACGGAGCCGCGCTGGCCGGCGCGCTCATCGAGGTGCTGGAGAACGACGCGCTGCGGCAACGGTACGTCGCAGCGGGTTCGAAGGCGGTGCAGCGCTACGACTGGTCGGTGGTGGCCAGCCAGATCACGCGGGTCTACGAGACGGTCGCCGGGGCGGGCGCCAAGGTTCAGGTGGCCAGCTGATGACGTGGCTCATCGTTGCCATCGTGTTGCTGGTCGTGGTGCTGGCGGTGGTGGGCGCCTGGGCGTACCGGACCGCCAACCGATTGGACCGGCTGCACGTCCGCCACGACCTCTCGTGGCAGGCGCTGGACGGTGCGCTGGCGCGGCGCGCGGTGGTGGCGCGTGCGGTCGCGATCGACGCGTACGGCGGTGCGCCCGAAGGCCGGCGGCTGGCGGCGCTGGCCGACGCCGCCGAGAACGCGCCCAGGCACGCGCGGGAGGCGTGCGAGAACGACCTCTCGGCCGCGCTCGCGATGGTCGATCCGGCGTCGCTGCCGGCGGGCCTGATCGCCGAGTTGGCCGACGCCGAGGCCCGGGTGCTGTTGGGCCGGCG
>JARLGR010000179.1 GCA_031292665.1 Mycobacterium sp.
CTGCTCCGTTGCCCCGACTCCTCAGCGGCATCCTCGCCAGGGCGGCAGAGCTGACACTAGTCGCGCGTCAACTTGCGGTGGGTCACCCTGTGCGGACGGGCGGCTTCGGCCCCGAGCCGCTCGACTTTATTCTCCTCGTATGCCCCGAAATTGCCCTCGAACCAGAACCACTTGGCTTCGTTGTCCTCGTCGCCTTCCCACGCCAGGATGTGTGTACACGTCCGGTCGAGGAACCAGCGGTCGTGCGAGATGACGACAGCGCAGCCCGGGAAATTAACCAGGGCGTTCTCCAGCGAGCTCAGGGTCTCGATATCCAGGTCGTTGGTCGGCTCGTCGAGCAGGATGAGGTTGCCGCCCTGCTTGAGCGTCAACGCCAGGTTGAGCCGGTTGCGCTCGCCCCCGGATAGCACGCCGGCGGGCTTTTGCTGGTCGGGGCCTTTGAAACCGAACGCCGACACGTAGGCGCGTGACGGTACTTCGGTGTGGCCGACCTCGATGTAATCGAGCCCATCCGAGACGACTTCCCACACGGTCTTCTTCGGATCGATGCCCGCGCGGGCCTGGTCGACGTAACTGAGCTTGACGGTCTCACCGACCTTGACGGTGCCGCTGTCCGACTCTTCCAGGCCGACGATCGTCTTGAACAGGGTGGTCTTGCCGACGCCGTTGGGCCCGATGACACCCACGATGCCGTTGCGCGGCAAGGTAAATGACAGGTCCTTGATCAGGGTGCGCCCGCCGTAGCCCTTGTCCAGGTGTTCGACCTCGACGACCACGCTGCCCAGCCGCGGCCCGACGGGAATCTGGATCTCTTCGAAGTCAAGCTTGCGCGTCTTCTCCGCCTCGGCGGCCATCTCCTCATAGCGCTGCAGGCGCGCCCGGCTCTTGGCTTGGCGCGCCTTGGCCCCGGACCGGACCCAGGCCAACTCCTCGGCCAGCCGCTTTTGCATCTTGGCGTCCTTGCGGCCATGCACCGACAGCCGCTCGGCCTTCTTCTCCAGGTAGGTCGAGTAATTGCCTTCGTAGGGATACGCACGGCCCCGGTCCAGTTCGAGGATCCACTGGGCGACGTTGTCCAGGAAGTACCGGTCGTGGGTGACGGCCAGCACGGCCCCCGCATAGGCGGCCAGGTGCTGTTCGAGCCACTGGACACTTTCGGCGTCGAGGTGGTTGGTGGGCTCGTCGAGCAGCAGCAGGTCCGGCTTGGACAGCAGCAGCTTGCAGAGCGCCACGCGGCGACGCTCGCCGCCCGACAGGTTCTTCACCGGTTCGTCGGGCGGCGGGCAGCGCAGCGCGTCCATGGCCTGCTCCAGCTGAGAGTCGAGGTCCCAAGCTTCGGCGTGGTCGAGTTCCTCCTGGAGCCGACCCATCTCCTCCATCAGATCGTCGGAGTAGTCGGTGGCCATCAGTTCGGCGACCTCGTTGAAGCGGTCGAGCTTGACCTTGATGTCACCCAGGCCTTCTTCCACGTTGCCGCGGACGGTCTTCTCCTCGTTCAGCGGTGGCTCCTGTTGCAGGATGCCAACGCTGGCGCCGGTGGCCAGGAAGGCTTCGCCGTTGTTCGGCTTGTCCAGACCGGCCATGATCCGCAAGACGCTCGATTTGCCGGCGCCATTAGGGCCGACGACACCGATCTTGGCGCCCGGGTAGAAGCTCAACGTGACGTCGTCCAGAATCACCTTGTCGCCGTGCGCCTTGCGGACCTTCTTCATCGTGTAGATGAACTCAGCCATGCCGCAGTCGTGCCTTTCTGGTCTCGTGATCTGGTCTAGTGATCTCGCGGACCATCCTAGGCACCGCCCACCGGCCCCTAAGCCGGCCCTTAAGCGGATATGGGTAGCGGGGCTCGGTCAGCGGTGGTGTCACTCGAGTGGGCCGGGCCGTCCCCGGCCGCAAAGTCCTCGCGAGTACCAACGTCGACGGCCGCGGCGGAAGTTCCGGGCGCCGTTCCAGGCCCCGCGGCGTTCTGCTCGACGGCGGGACCGGTGTAACCGGGCTTCTCGATGCGCACGAACACCCGCGACAGGTCCGGCCCGACCGCGATCGCCCGCATCTCCAAGGACGAACGGCGATTCCCGTCGCGGTCCTCGTACTCGCTGGTGTAGACGTGCCCCGTCGCGATCACCGGTGCGCCCTTGCCCAACGCGGCACCCACCCCGGAGACCAACTTGCCCCAGCAATTGACGGTGATGAACAGCGAGTTCCCCGGCTCCCAGCTGCCGTCAGCGGCACGGCGACGCGAGTTGCTCGCCACCCGGAACTTGATCAGCTCCTGGTCGCCGACCTGGCGGCGCTGGGGGTCGTTGACGATGTGACCGATGACGGTCATCGGCGTTTCGAACATGGATGAATCCCTTCTCAATTGCTGCCCCTGGCTTGTGGCTAGGTGAACAACTTCGCGATCACCTCACCGGCCTGTACGAAGGCCATTCAGCTCGGCGCTACCGACGGACGACACCGCAAATCGGGCCGCCTCCGGCCGGCCTGTGGACAGAAGCGCGACTGTGGATCAGTCCGCCGGCTGGTGCGGGCGGTCCGGGGTCTCCCGCCTCCCCAGCTGCGCCAGCATCGCGTTGTAGGCGGCCAACTCGGCATCGTCGTCGCGGTCGGCGGCGCGGTCCAGCCGCCGGGCGGTTCGCTCGTCGCTGCGCGCCCACTGGATCAGCAGCGCGAGCATCACGATAACCAGCGGCACCTCCCCTGCGGCCCAGGCGATGCCACCGCCCAATCGCTGGTCACCCATCAGGTCGGTGTGCCAGCTCAAGCCGAGCGAGCGGTAGTAGTCGGCACCGAGAATTCTTCGGGTGTCCATCATCACCACCCCGAAGAACGCGTGCAGCGGCAACGACGCGAACACGACGCCCACCTTGGCCAGCGGCGGAATCGGCCGCGGCGTGGGGTCCACCCCGATGACGATCCAGTAGAAGACGTAGCCGCTGAGCAGGAAGTGCACGTTCATCGCCACATGCCCGGCGTGGCTGCTCACCGCGGTGTCGAAGAGGCTCGAGAAGTACAACCCGTAAAACCCCGCGACGAACAGGATGGTGGCGACGACCGGGTGGGTGATGAATCGCGAGTAGTGGCTGTGCAACGCGGCCAATAACCATTCCCGCATACCGGGCGGGTCGTTGCGGCCCGCGGCGGGCAGCGCCCGCAGCGCCAGGCTGACTGGGGCGCCCAGCACCAACAGGATGGGGACGAGCATCGACAGCGCCATGTGGGCGACCATGTGCATGCTGAACATCGCCGGCATGTAGCGCCCGACACCGGACGACGTCACGAACAGCAGCGTCAGGCAGCCGAGCAGCCAGGCCGCGCTCCGGCCCGGCGGCCAGCTGTCGCCGCGGCGGCGCAGCCGCAGCACCCCTACCACGTACAGCCCGGCGAAGACGATTGCGGCCGTCCCGAAGATCAGGTCGAAGCGCCAGTCGAACAGGATGCGCGCCACGGTGGGCGGCCCGTCGAAGTCGTAGCCGATCTCGGCTTCGGGGATCGACGGGAGCGGGTTCGGCGGCGGTGGCGGCGCGGTGCGGCCCAGCCCCACGGCCACCCCGAAGGTGAGGCCGAAAACCGCAGCCTCGATCAGCGCCAGCCTGGTCAATGCCCGTCGGGCCCTGACCAAATTGGCGCGGCCGGGCTCGGCCTGCAACCCGGCGACCGCCGCGCGCCGCTGGCGCCAGCCGAGCACCCCCAGCGCGCACAGGGCGACGAACTTCGCCAGCACCAGCCGCCCATAGCCGGTGGTCAACAGCTCCGAGGGCAGGACCCGCACCAACGCGTTGACCATGCCGCTGAGCGCCATCGCGACCCAGCACCACAGCGCGACGGCCGAGAAGCGCCTCGCGGCGAGGCCCATGTGGTCACCGCCGCGCAGCGCGTGAGCGAGCAGCGCGAGCAGGCCGCCGGCCCACAGGCTGGCGGCGACCAGGTGGATGAGCAGGCTGTTGGTGGCCAGGTCGTGCGAACCGCCGGCCGACGAGTGGCCGGTCAGGCCGAGCGGAATGAGCGTCACCAGCGAGGCGAGGAGCAGCAGCGGCGTCCATGTCCAGCGCAGCACGGTCAGACTCGCCAGCGTCACGATCGCGGCCAGCGCCGCGGTCCACCGCCAGGCGGAGGCGGTGTTGACCACGCCGGCCACCGACCAGAGCTGCACCGGGTTGAGGTGATCGACCAATCGTTGGCCGGACACGTCGGAGATGGTCAGCGGGACCAGCAGGGCGGCACACGCCGCCCATACCCCCGACGCCACCGTGCCCAGCCGCAGCGCGCGGTATCCGCCGACGTCGAGGACGCCGCTGCGTTGCGGCGGCACCAAGAACGCCGCGAACAGGAACGACCCGACGGCCAGCACGGCGGCGATTTCCCCCGCGGCCCGCACGAACGGGAGCCCCAGTGTGGTCGCCGGACCCGGATCGGGCAGACCGGTGGCGGTCAGCGCGTCAGCGAGCGACAGGGCCCCGATGGCGGCCGCGGTGCAGCCGGCCAGCACCGCGACGCCGATCAGCACTGGCCACACCGGCGTGCGGCGGTTGGCCCCGGCGGAGTCGGAAGCCATGTTCGAGGCCCCTGTGGTGGCCTCGCCAACAGCCTTGTCGGCGGGCCGGGCAACGGTCATGTGTCCAGGGTATTGCGTGGGGACCGGGGACTAGCGAGTCCGGCTATCCGGGCGGTCCTGCCGCGCCTGGAATTCGCGGGCGACGAACTGGTTGCGGGCGATCCGCTCGACGTAGTAAAAATCGCGCAGGATGCCGCGCAGCTCCTGCCGGAAGGCGTTGCGCCTCTCGGCGAGGTCGGCGGCGGGCGCGATCAGGTCCTGGTCGACGACGACCTGGCGCGCGGTGTCGAACAGCAGCGTCGATACCGATTCGCTGCTGCGGACCCGGGCCTGCGCCACGTGTTGCCGGCCAACGCCGAGCGCCAGCTCCGTCAGCGCCTTCTGGTCGATGTCTGCAGGCGCGTCGCGCAACACGTCGGCGACGATCTCGTACGCCTCGAAGAACACCCGCAACATCGCGTCGGACATCAGGGGACGCTTGGCGAACAACATGGCGTCGATCTCGTCGCCACCGGCGGCAACGTGGACCTCCCAGTCGTCGTGCCATGCCATCTCTTCGCCGATGTTCTCCCGGAACGCTGCCGAGTCGGCGAAGTAGAACTCGAATTTGAGCAGATCGCGCAACCGCATGGCCTGGGTCCAGAACGCCTCCCTGCGATCACCCTCGGCGTGCCTGGCGTGCGCCAGCGCGAGTTCGACGATCGAGGTCTCCAGGAAGGCGTGGATCACGGAGTTCCGGTAGAACGCCGCGGCGTGCTGCTCGTTCGGCGCGATCAGCCACACCGGTTCCCGGCCGCCGTCGACCCGGGTGATCGGGTGCCCGTTGGACAGCGCGTCGACGGCCGCGCGCACACCGTCGCGCGAGCGCAGCCGCAGGGTGCTCGTAGACATCGGGATGTGCTTGCGCTCGAGATAGTCGAGGGAGTCCTGCAGGGTGTGGTGCAGCTGATCGAGCGTCAGCGCCGCGCCGCGAGTGGTCAGCAGCAGCGCGCACACCAAGCCCGTCGCGGTGACCGGGGTCGACTGCAGGATGCGCCACGCAACCTCGAACGACATCTTCTGCAGCGCAAGACGTTTGGCGTCCTGGTCCTGCGCAAGCGGACCGTGCGGTGGACCCAGGTACTGGCGCATCGACACCGCTTCGGGGAAGCGGACGTAGATCTTGCCGTAGTTGCGCTCCCCCTGCGCCCTGATGAAGTTGTACAGCCAGCCCAGCCCCTCGGCCGTCTTCTCACCACCGCGGGCGTAGGCGGCGTACTCGGCGGTCTCGTGCAACTGATCGAAGCTGATCGACACCGGCTGCAGCAGAATATCTTCGCTGCGGGCGTCCAGGTAGGCGTCGGCCACGTAGGCCAACAGACCCAGTTTGGGCGGCAGCATCTTGCCGGTCCGCGAGCGGGTGCCCTCGATGGACCAGCTGAGGTTGAACCGTTTTTCGACGATATAGCCGACGTATTCGCGCAGGACGTACTTGTAGAGCGGGTTTGCGCCGATATTGCGCCGGATGAAGATGACGCCGGAGCGGCGCAACAGCGGACCCATCGCCCCGAACGACAGGTTGATGCCGGCGAACACGTGCACCGGCGGCAACCGGTTCTCCTGCATCGCCACCGGCACCACCGCGCCGTCGATGTAGGAGCGGTGCGAAAACAGCAGCACGGCCGGGTGAGCTTCGAGGCCGGCCCGCATCGCCGCGACCTGGTACTTGTCGTAGTCGATTTCGGGATCGAATCCGCGGCTGAGCGCCCTGCCGAGGACGGAGACGAGGTCGACGGAGACCCTGCTCCACCCGGTGGCAAGCTCGTCGAGCATCGTGCCGGCTTCCTCGACGGTGGCGCCGGGAATCTTCTTCAGGCCGGTGCGAAACCGCGCCGACGCCAGGATCTCCGGCTTCACCAGCCGCGGAGACTTGTACTGCGGACCGAGGATTCGGTACTCGACACGCTCCATGGCCAGGATCGCGCGGCGGATGACGAACTGCGCGAAGTCGCTCGTGTCTTGTCCGACGGTGGTGTCGCGCCACAGCTGGCGGAGTCCGGACACCGTTGCCGACTCACCGGCCACCACCCGGGCGCGGTAGGCCGCGCTGCGCACGATCTGTCGCTGCCGACGCTCGTTGGGGTGGTAGGGATCCCGGCCCGGCAGCAGGCCGGCCACCTTGGCGACTCTGCCGCGGTCGGCGGGCGGCAGCCAGAACACCTGCACCGGAACGATGGAACGATCTTCACCGGACTCGAGCTGCGCGGCCAGCGCCGTCAGCGCGGCCGGCGGCGCATCGGGTTGCGGCAGCTCGAGTACGTCGAATTTCGCCCCGGGATTCGCGGCGCGCTGCCGTTCCAGCCAGGCCGTGACCAATTCCCTCTCGACCGGCGAGGCCATGGACGCCAACACCAGCGATTCTTGCGCGGTGAGGACTGCGGTGGTATCCGCGGCCGTTTGGGTCATGGCTGTGCGTTCGGCGCTTCGCCGTCGGTGGAGCCCGTGTTCCTCGGTGCCGACTTGGTCACAGTCTTCTTCGCTGCTGTTTTGCCGGCCGCCTTGGCCGGAGCCTTCTTGGCTGGAGGCTTCTTGGCTGAAGCCTTCTTGGCCGCAACCTTTTTCGCGACGGTCTTGGCGGTGCGCGTGTTGGCTTTGCCCGCCGAGGTCTTCTTGGCGTACAAACCCGCCTCGGGCAATTCGTCGACGGGCCAGTTCGCCAGCATGTCCAGGTACAGCTGGCGCACGTCTGCGATACGCTCCGGCAGTGTCTCAACTGTCCAGTCGCGCACCGAGATCGGCGGAAATACCGCGACGTCGACCGTGCCCGGGTTGATCGTCGTGGAATTACGGGCGGCGACGAGCTCCGCATTGCGGATGACGATCGGGACGATCGGGATGCCCACGGCCATCGCGATGCGGAACGGCCCCTTCTTGAACGGCCCGACCTCGGTGGTGTCGATGCGGGTGCCCTCCGGAGCGATCACGATCGAAAGCCCTTTTCTGGCAAGCTCTTCCACCTGATGCAGCGACTCCACCGCGGAGACCGGATCGTCGCGGTCGATGAACGCGGCGTCCATCGCCTTGCCGATCGTGCCCATGATCGGGTCCTTGGCCAGTTCCTTTTTGCCCACCCCGGTCCAGTTGTCGCGCACCAGCGCGCCGACGATGACCGGGTCAACCTGGTTGCGGTGATTGAAGATAAACACCGCCGGGCGTTGCGCGGTCAGGTTCTCTTTGCCGAGGACGTTGAGCTCCACTCCCGTGGTCGCCAGCAACATCTGCGAGAACGTCGAGGTGAAGAAGTTGACGCCCCGCCGCCGGCTACGGGTCAGCATGCCGATGCCCACCGCGCCGGCCGCCACCGGGAAGATCGAACCGAAGCCGGCCAGCGTTCGGATTTGCCGCCGGATGCCCACCGGGCCGCGACTGTTGAATCGCAGGATCGGCCAGCCGCGGCGCTTGGCGACGGCGGCCATCTTCCCTTCGGGATTGGTCGGCCGCGGGTTGCCGACAAGGTACATCAGGGCGACGTCCTCGTCACCATCGGCGTAGAAGTAGCTCTCCTTGAGTTCGATGTCGTGCTCGGCGGCGAATCGCTGCACCGCCGCAGCCTTCCCCGGACCCCACAGGATCGGCTTCTCCACGCCGCCGGTCAGCAACCCGTCCTTGGTTGTCTCGAACTTGTTGGTGAGCATGTTCGAGATCCCGAGGAAGCGCGCCACCGGATTGACCTGGATGGTCAGCGCCGACGAGCTCAGCACGACGGTGTGGCCTCGGGCCACGTGGGCGCGCACCAGCTCACGCATTTCCGGGTAGATGCGGGACTCGATCCGTTGGACGAACAGCCGCTCGCCGATCTCCTCCAGGTCGTCGATCAGCCGCCCGGCCAGCGCCGCGGCGGCCTTGGCGATCAGGTCCTCGAACTCGATGCGCCCGAGCGTGTGGCTGAGGCCGGCCTGGACCATGCCGAGTAGCTCGCCCACGCCCATGTCGCGGCGCAGGAGGCGCTCCTGGGTCAGGATCACGGCGGTGAAGCCAGCCACCAAGGTGCCGTCCAGGTCGAAGAACGCGCCGATTCCGGGCCCGGGCGGACTGGCCATGATCTCGGCGACCGAGCCGGGCAACCGCATATCCGTCTCGCGGGCCGCGCCCCGGTCTTCGGACGCGCTCACGAGCCCGACACCGATCGGGAGGAAACCGCGGGCTTGGCGAACGACGCGGGAACCGCGCGTGGCACCGGGTCACCGGCCAGCGCCAGGATCTCGTCGAAACCGTCCAGCAGGCACTGGGCGAACAGCGGCTCGTTTCGCACCGACGCCCTGTCGTAGCGCACGGTGATGGTGCACCACCCGCCGCGGGAGATCAGCACCGCCATCATCGCCACGCCGGGCAGCGGGCCGATGCCGTACTGCCGCAGTATCTTTGCGCCGGAGATGTAGGTGTCTCCCGGGTACGTGGGGACGTTGCTGGCCTGCACGTCCGACCCGACCACCGAGCCGGTGATCCCCTCGAGGATCGCC
The DNA here is from genome assembly GCA_031292665.1 of Mycobacterium sp. Lineage (GTDB taxonomy): Bacteria > Actinomycetota > Actinomycetes > Mycobacteriales > Mycobacteriaceae > Mycobacterium. The sequence goes on from JARLGR010000179.1 coordinate 9,055, forward strand.
GTCGGCAAGACGCTCAGCACCGGGGCGATAGAACCGACGATGTTCATCGCGGGCTCGTCGCGGCGCTGTGTCATCTGCGCGCGGATCTTCTTCATCCGGGAAACCGGGTCGACGGTGCCCACCGGCGCCGCCAGGTTGACACCGGTGAACCTGTTGCCGCCGGCCGTGTCCGCTTCGGCCCGCAGGCTCACCGGAACCGCCATCGGCAGTGTGCTGATGGGCACCCCAAGGGCCTCGTGGTAGCGCCGCAGGGCGCCGCACAAGCCCGCGAGGTAGGCGTCGTTGATCGACCCACCACCGGCCTTGGCGGCTTTGTGCAGGTCGGACAGCGGGATGTCAATTGCTTCGGTGCGGCTGGCCAGGCTGCGCCGACGCAGCAGCGGCGACGGCTCGGCGGCCCGGTTCATCACCCGCATACCTGAAAGCGCGTAGCCCACGAGCCCCGACACCGTTGAAGCGGGTTCCAGCACCGCACGTCCCGCCACGGAGACCGCCCCGGACACCGCGCCCAGCACACCGCCCACGATGGCGATCGGCAGGTGATTGATGCCCTGGCGCATCAGGTCATTCGGCGTCAGATCCTGCGGAATGGGCAGCGGGGGGGTCGGTTTGGCCGGCGGCTCGCGCTCCAGGTCGTAGATCTCCGCGAACATCTCGACACCGCCGACGCCGTCGGTGACCGCATGGCTGACGTGCAGCAGCGTCGCCGCCTTGCCATCGTTAAGGCCCTCGACCAGGGTGGCGGTCCACAGGGGCCGCGAGATGTCCATCGGTGACTGCAGGATCACCTCGGCCAAGTCGAACACTTCGCGCAGCGTGCCGGGATCGGACACGCGCACCCGGCGGACGTGGAAGTCCAGATTGAAATCGGGATCGACCACCCACCGCGGCGCCGCCGTCGGCAGGGTCGGCACGACGACCTTCTGCCGCAGTCGCAGCACCTTGCGCGACGCGTTTTCGAACCGGGTCCGGAACCGCTCCCAGTCCGGCGTGGAGTCGAGCAATTCCAGCGCCATGATTCCCGAGCGGGTCCGGGGATTCGCTTCCCCCCGGTGCATCAAGTAGTCGACCGGTCCAAGCGAGTCGGACAACGTGATGCCGTTGATGGTCGTGACGGATTCAGTCATGGTCATTAACTCGACGCGCCAACCTTGTCACCGTCGATCAAGCCTCCTGCCTCCAGCCCGCTGTCGCCAACACAACGCTAGTCGGGTTGCCGCGCTGGTGAAAGAAGTGGTTCAGGCGTGCACCACGGAGGGCGATGAGCGCGGGGAGGGCAGCTCAGCAGGCCGAGGTCGCCGACACCGGCAACGCGTCCATCAGCGAGGTGGTGCGCCGTCCGTAGACGACGCCCAAGAAGTCGGCCACGGCGTCGGCTGCCAGTCGCGACCGCACCGTCGGCGTGATGTCGAAAGCGTGGTGCGCATTGGCAAGCTCGGCGTAGGCCACCGTGGGGGCGCCGGCCGCGCGCAGCGCCGCGCAGAAAGCCCGGCCCTGGCCGCTGGGGACCAGTTCGTCTTTCTCGCCGTGCAGGACGAAGAACGGTGGAGCTTCGCCGTGCACGTACGAGATCGGCGACGCCGCCCTGAACCGCTCGGGTTCGTCGGCGTAGCGGGCCTTCAGGACGAAGTGCTCGAGGAACGGCAGCATCAATTCGTGCATGTTCTCGTGGTCGGTGAAGTCGTACACGCCGTACAAGGGCGCGACCGCTTGCACGGTCGTGTCGGCGTGTTCGAATCCGGGCTGGAACGCGGGATCGTTCGGGCTGAGGCCGGCCAGCGCCGCCAGGTGCCCGCCCGCCGACCCGCCGGTGATCGCGATGAAGTCAGGGGCGCCGCCGTAGTCGGCGATGTTCTCGCGTACCCAGGCGATCGCCCTCTTGACGTCGACGAGGTGAGTGGGGAACGCGCAGCGCGGGCTCTTGCTGTAGTTGATCGAGACGCAGATCCAGCCGAGTTCGACCATCCGGCTCATCAGCGTGTACGCCTGAGGCCGCTTGTCATTGACGGCCCACGCGCCTCCCGGGACCTGGATCAGCACGGGCGCGCGGCGGCCCGGCGCCAGATCATCGCGGCGCCAGATGTCGAGCAGGTGTTCGCGCCCACCCGGGCCGTAGGAGATGTCGGAGGTCTGCGCCGCGTAGCGGCGGTGCGGACTGGGCCTGTTCAGCAGCCCGCCGCGGGGGGCGCACCCGTACTGGGCGCAGGTCGGGTGGCACACCTGCTCGCGGAAATCCGGGCCGAACGACTCTTCTAGCGCGGCAGTGAGGGCTTGATCCGCCCGCTGCGCGGCCCAGGTGGTGGCCACCCGCCCGATGGACGGGTGCGATACCCGGGAGAACGCGTGCCCGGTCACGACGTGCGGGGGAAATTCGGTGAGGAGCCAGCCTGCGACCCATCCGACCGCGAACGGCGAGCCCCGCAGCAGCAGCGCGCCGGCGCGGTAGGTGTCCCTGGCATCCACCAGCAACCGCTGCGCCTGGTTACCGACCCGTGAGCACTGTGAAGCCAGGTCCATTGCCACGCTCATAGCAACGCCACTCCTCGACGTTATGCACACGCCTCGTTGCGGTGAACGGCTGTTTTCAACCGGTGCTATACGTGTGTCGAGGCTCACACCATAACCGATAAGCGCCCGGGGGAACGCTTTTCGGAAACGACGCGTTGCCGAGACATGTCCGGGGCGCGGCGTTGGATAGACTGACCTGCGCATTGCCTCCGTAGCTCAGGTGGATAGAGCAAGGGCCTTCTAATCCCTAGGTCGCCCGTTCGAGTCGGGCCGGGGGCACCGGTCAGAGGGTGTTTTCGGTCCCGCTAAAAATGTCGGTCATCGTTTATTCATCGTTTATGTCCGTCACGGTGCGATCCAGCAGGTCAGCGACCTGAATGTGGACACGTCCGCGGGACATGTATCGGTCCTGGGTCATGGATACCTTGGCGTGCCCAAGATGGTCCGCGCCGATGCGCGCCGAGAGCCCCGCGTCGTCGATGAGTGTCGCCACCGTCTTGCGGAAGCTGCGCGACGTCACGTTGGGCATCCCGAGCCCCTCCCGCACCGCGCGCCACGCGGTGTTGAAGTTTTCCGGGTCACGAAGCGTCCCGCTGCTCGACGCGAAAATCGTTTGCTGTTGGCCGACGTACGGACGCAAGCGGCGGTCGTTGAGAACCCTGACGGCGAACGCCGGCAACGGCAGGGTGCGGCGGCCGGCGGCGGTCTTGGTCTCGTCAATCCTCGTGAGGCCGACTCCACGCTGCCGCACCAGCTTGCCGGTCACCGCAATGGTGCCCGCGTCGGCGTCGAAGTCGCTCCACCGCAACGCGAGGAGCTCGGAGCGGCGCAGGCCCGTCGCGAGCAGGAGCGTGATTGGGTCGACCAAGTCGCGCTGTTGGCATTCGTCGGACGCTCGGATCTTCATCAGCAAATCCCGCACTTGTTCGGCCGTCAGTGCCGAGGCGCCCTTTGGAGCCGCCCTGGACCTGATCGATTGCACATCCCGGACCGGATTTGTGCCGATCACGTTGTTCAACACCGCGAGTTGAAGGGCTCCCCGCAAGAGGGTCCGCGCGCGGCGCGCCATTGTGGGGCCGTGTGTGTTTCGCATCGACCTGAGGGCGGCGTCGATTCGTGCTGGGGTCGCTTCACCGACGCGCACGCCGGCGATGAACTTGGCGAGTTTGGCCGAGTCATATCGGTAGGTGTCTAGA
>JARLGR010000180.1 GCA_031292665.1 Mycobacterium sp.
CCGCCCGTTGCAAGACCGGATTGCCGTCTTTATCGGGTCTCATCGTCGCGAACCGCCGGGCTTACGGTCCGGACCACGGCCGTGCCTTCAGGGCGCCGCCTGCGTCGACGCGGATCTGCTGTCCGGTGATGTAGCGTGCGGCGTCTGAGGCCAGGAACACCACGACCTCGCTGACGTCCTCGGGTTCTATGTTGGGGGTCGGCATGGCGTTCATGACCCGGAACGCCAGTTCCGCGTCGGCAGAGGTGGGGTTCTGCAGGCCCGGGCGAAAGGCCCGATACATCGGCGGGCTGTGCAGCCCTCCACTCTTCCCATCTCAACTCCTTGTCATGGCCGAAGCCCAGCCCGGCTTATCGCCACCGATCGCGGCGCCGAAGACCTAAGTTTCTGTTGGACGATAGCCCACTTGCGTGGTGATGCATATAGGACTATTACGAAATGAATACGATCGCTGTCGTTGAATGCACAACATCCGCTAGTCATTCGCATAGCTGCTGGTCGCATTGCGCGGAGACCATGCTCAAGACGGAGGTAACACCGCAGTGACTGGTCGATGGGACAACGGCAGCATGTTCATCGACGGAGCCTGGACACCCGACGACACCGCCAGGGTCGGCGAGGTCATCGATCCGGCCACGGAGGTCGTCAGCGGCTCGGTTCCCGATGCCGACCCCAAGGCGGCACACGATAGCGGCCGCGCGGCGGCGTTCGACGACGGACCCTGGCCGCGGATGTCACCCCGGCAGCGGGCGGCGGTGCTGCGTCGGGTGGCGAACATCCTCGATGAGCGCCACGACGCGCTCAAGGAACTGGTGATGGCGGACGGGGGTCCGGCTCGGTGGGCTTCCTCGCCGACATCATTCAGGTCCGCGGCACTATCGACATCGCGCAATGGATCGCCAGGCCATGGAGTACGCGGTTCAGTGGACCGAGGTGTGAGTCCATGGCGCAGGGTCTGTCGAGCTCCTGAGCGAGCAGGCCCTGTAGCACAGCGGAGAGCCCACCCAATATCTGGAGCAACTGCGTGATCATCAGCAACAAGGTCTTCGTCGTTACCGGCGGAGGAGACGGCATCGGCCAGGACGTTGTGCTCGCGCTGGTCAACAGGGGGCGCGCATCGCCGCCGTCGACATCAGCGAAACTGGCCTGGGGGAAACGGTCACCCTCGCCGGCGGGGTCTCCGACCGGATCTCCACTCACGTCGTGGACATCGCCGACCGGTCAGCCGTTGAGGTACTGTCCGACGCAGTTGTGAAGGCCCACGGCGCTGTGGACGGCCTCATCAACGTCGCCGGCATCATCCATCGCTTCGTTCGCGTGAACGACCTGGCGTTCAGTGACATCGAGCACGTCATCAACGTCAACTTCTACGGCGTGCTGAACATGACGAAGACGTTTCTACCGGTCTTGCTGCGCCGCCCGGAGGCTCACATCACGGCGGTCTCGAGCATGGGCTCGTTCGTCCCGGTGCCCGGGCAAACGATCTATGGCGCCTCGAAGGCCGCGGTCAAGCTCCTGATGGAGGGCCTGAACTCCGAACTGCTGGACACCAATGTGCGCGTCAGCGTGGTGTTTCCGGGGGTGATCGCCACGAACATCGCCGTGAACTCGGGTGTTGCGATGACGCAGGAAGAGCGTGCGGCGCTGCCCAAGGAGATCACGGAGATGAAGATGACCCCTTCCCGGGTGGCCGCCGAGAAGATCGTTCGCGGAATCGAGAAGAAGTCGTATCACGTCTTCATCGGGTCGGACGCGATCATGATGGACGAGCTATCGCGGCTCATGCCGATGCGGGCCGCCAAGATCGTCTACTCACACATGTGCGGCCTGCTGCCCCCTCAGTAACGCTATTGACAATCCCGGAAACAAACGCACGAACAGAAGTACTTCTGTCGCCGCGCATATCGGCTCGCGACTCGGCGCGGACCTCGGCGCGGACCGTGTTTTTCGCTCGGTGCTTGCTCGCGTCCCGTTCGATCTTGATCACCCGTACTGGGTGCGCGACTAGAACTTCGAGCTGAGCCGGCACCTGCACTACCTGACATCGGCGAGCCCCGGTGGCTGGCGGCAGCTGTGCGACCAGGCTGCCCGCCAAGTACGCGGACGCGGCCCCGCGGATCGTGAGGATGCCCGACGGCAACGACACCTGGCTCTACGAAGGGCGCGAGTCGGGCAACTTCGCCCTCAAATCGTTCAGCCCTTTCTGCCTGGCGCGCCGGCACGCGCACAGGGTCCCTCGCGACGCGCCCGAATCAAGCCAGGGGTCGCGCCAACCCGGGTGCCCGGAGAGCAGTTTGTCTGCGCCCCACCACCCCGGCTCATAGGCTTCCACCGCAGGTGGCGCGTCTAGTAGCGGCTGGACGATGCGCCAGGTCTCATGGGTTACATCTGAACGCCAGCGGATGAGTCGCGTCATAGGTGACAAACCCTCCACCGGCTCAGCCATGACTTCCCTCCGCCAGCAATGGGGTTCTCAACGGAAACCGCTCCCGGAGGTTGGTTGCTGATAGAGGTGCCCATGTTGTCTCCAATTGGACACAAAGTTCTACCGCAGCGCTAGTATGAGGTGCATCTCACCCGGTTGTTGCACGCATCTCAAGTTAGTGCGCTGGCGATTTTTGAAGGTTGACGGTTCCGCTTAGGCATGGAGGAGGGGTCACGTTGGACCAAGGGCCGAGAGGCACCACGATGATGCCGAACGAGACACGAAAACACCATTTCAAAACCGCATCGTGCTGCCTCAGAGTGGCATCGTGCTGGCTCAGAGTGGCATCAGAGTGGTTTGCACCACGTCGGAAAATGATAACTTCGTTCTTTTCGAGAGAACACAATGTTTACGGGTCTTGGCGCGGTGCGCTGGGACCCTACGTTGTTGCCGAGAACATTCACCAGGTCGACAGCGCTCTGCCACACGGCGTGCAGGGCGCGGCCGACCCGCATTTCACCTGGGCTGTCCGGTTTTTCGGCCGGCTGTTCCCGGGGCCTCGATTCGGTGGTGGGGCGCTGTCGGTGTACCTGGACGGTCGCCCTGTCGTCGACGTCTGGACGGGCTGGTCCGACCGGCGGGGCGAGGTGCCCTGGACAGCCGACACCGCTGCGATGGTGTTCTCCGCCACCAAGGGCGCCACGTCGACCGCGATTCACCGGCTCGTCGACCGCGGGCTGCTCGATTACGACGCGCCGGTAGCCGAGTACTGGAAGGAGTTCGGCGTTAATGGCAAATCGGGGATCACCGTCCGCGAGTTGATGCGGCACGGAGCCGGGCTGTCGCAGCTGAACGGGGTCAGCAAAGCCGAGCTGTTGGATCACCGCTTCATGGAGGAGCGCCTGGCGGCAGCGCCGGCGAGCCCACTGCTGGGCAGGTCGGCCTACCACGTGCTGACCTACGGATGGCTGTTGTCCGGCCTGGCGCGAGCGGTAACGGGGATGGGAATGCGTGACCTGGTCCGCTCTGAGTTGGCTGAGCCGCTCAGCATCGAAGGGCTGCATCTCGGCCGGCCACCGGTCGACTCACCGATCCAGGTGGCGCAGATCCTGATGCCGCAAACCACCACAACGAATCCGCTGTTCGACTTCCTCGCACCAAAGATCGCGGCGCTGCCGTTTTCCGGCGGATTCGGCGCATTTTACGCTCCTGGAATGAAATCGTCTGTGCAAGGCGACATTCCGCTCCTCGATAGCGAGATTCCGTCGGCCAACGGCGTCATGACCGCCCGCGCGCTCGCTAAGATGTACGGCGCGGTCGCCGACGGCGGCCGCATCGACGGAACACATTTCCTATCGGCCGAGTTGGTGGCAGGCCTGACCGGCGAGATCTCGCTGCGGCCCGACCGCAACGTCATCGTCCCGATGTCCTTCCACATGGGATATCACGCCTCGCCGATTCCCGGACTAATGCCAGGATTCGGCCACGCCGGTCTGGGCGGTTCTATCGGATGGGCCGATCCCGCAACCGGGATGTCATTCGGCTTCGTGCACAACCGACTTCTCACGCCGATGGTGTTCGACTATGGCGCCATCGCCGTTCTGGCTGCACTGCTGCAACGCGGCGCGGCAGCCGCGCGCAAGCGCGGCGCCCAGACTGTACCGCACTTCGGTGCACCGTACCGAGGCACGGCACAACCTGAGTCCTGCACATCGGCGATGTAATCGAACTCGTCACGACGCCTAGACCGAAGTTAAGTCGGGTTCTTCGATGATTGTGGTGGTTGACCTGGGGTGATCTCGCCGACACGCCACATTGTGTAGTCACTAATTTGGTCGGGTTTGTGAGGGTTGTGCGGTAGAATCGGTTTGTGACCAAGGGTTCTGGTGCTGTTCATGTCGCTGTGCAGCGACGCAAGTACACCGGGAAAGATGGTGTCGAGCGGGTGTACGAATCGTTTCTGCTGCGCCGATCGTTCCGGGATAACGGCAC
>JARLGR010000028.1 GCA_031292665.1 Mycobacterium sp.
AGTCAACCTCGCAGCGCCGCGCGATCTCCTCGTTGGCCACCCCGTCGCTGGCCCACAACAGCCCCCGCGCCTGCACCACCTGCCGATGCGGCAACGACGTCGACGCCGCCATCCGCTCCAACTCCGCACGCTGGGCATCGCCGACCGGCAACGCCGCAGCTGTCATAACAGGCATACTACAAACTACCGTACTAATTCACAGACAGACCACTAGGGCATCCGGGTGCGGTGCCTCTTGTCGTGCGGCGGGACACCGTTGACGCCCCCGACCGACTCCGCGTACGTGCCGACGGCGAACGCCGCGCCAGCACCCATCACCGCCAACGCATCCCGATTGATGTTGTCGACAGTGTCCCGCAGGCTCTGATAATTGGCGTCGAAAGGCGCGCCCGCCTGGCCGCCCCAGAGTCGCGCCTGCACAATCGTTTTCGTCTGTGAGGAACCGGTGGTCATTCCCCCGATCGGCACGCCCGCAACCATGAACGGGTGGTAGTCGGCCCTGGTGGTCAGCGGCATATCGGCGGGCCGCTTCCCCGCCGCGTAGAGATAACCGCCCAGGGTGCGCTCGATGCCGGCCGACCCTTCCGGAACGTCTCCCGATGATACGCCGGGGCTGGGAGGACCGGACTGATCGCCGTCGTCGGTGAAAAAGCCGGCGTTCGGCGAACCCAGCATGGTGAAGTCCAAATACAGCGCGATGTCGTTGAGCTGATCGCTATCCATGCCGAACACGTAATCCATGGCGCCGTTGAGACCGTCCTCCTCGGCCCCCCAGAACACGAACCGCACCGCGTTGTTCACCGGCGCCAGCGGGCCCAGCTGCAGCGCGGTCTCCAGCACCGCGGCCACCCCCGAACCATCGTCGTTGATGCCCGGGCTGCCACGCGGGCTGTCGAGGTGCGCACCGACCATGACCACCTCGTGCGGCGAGCCGGTCCTTGTCTGCGCCAACACGTTTCGCGAGCTGATCGTGATGTTCTGGGCGTCCAGCACCAGACGTATCGGTCCCGTGGCGCCCGCCAGCGCGCCGACAGCGGAGGCACCCGCGACACCGACGGGCACGGTCAGCTGCTTGAAGTAACCGGGGCTGAACAACGTGGGGGGCGCCCCCTGGCCGCTGGGTGTGCTGACCACGATCAGGGCTGCGGCGCCCCTGGCCACCGCGCTGTTCTGCTTGTCGACCACCGAGCAACGAGCGTCGTCGACGACGGCGATCGCCCCTTTGGGTACGGCGGCCGGGTAATCACTGGCGGCGCAGCCGGATGGTTGCGTGGGCCGGACCGCCTGACCGGTCAGGCCGCCGGGCGGTGTCTGTACCAGTATCGAGGCCTGGTCGACCTGATAACTGCGGCCGGCGATCGTCATCGCCGGCTTGCCGGGGGAAACCGCGTAGAGCCGATCGAACTGCGGCGTCGAGACGTCGAATCCCCTGTCCTGCAACACTTTAGCGACATAGTCGACGCTGGCATCGTAGCCGGGGGTGCCCTCCGCCCGGTTGCCCTTGTTGGCGTTGGCGACGTTCTGCAGCGCGCGCAGGTGGGCAAACATCCCGTCCGCGCTCACCTTCGCGGCCAGTCCACGGCCCAAGTCCTTCGCCACTGTGGGCTGCGCCGGCCGGGAAGACGAGCACCCCGCGAGCAACCCGGTCAGCAGGAGCAGGGTAGCCCCGAGCCGACCGATCATGACTTCGCGAGCACGTGACGCGTGCGGTCTTCCATGACCGGAACGCCGTTGCGTCCGCTGAGATCTTGCGCGTAGAGACCCACCGCGTAAGCGACACCGCCACCGTTGATGCCCAGCGCGGTGCGGTCAATGTGGTCGAGCGTGTCGGTCTTCTCGTGATAGTTGGGATCGAACGGCTGGGCGGCATTCCCGCCCCACAGCTTGGCCTGCTCGTCGGACATCTTGGCCTCGGCTCCCGAGAACAGGCCGCCCGCCGGGATACCCGCCAGGGTGAATCCGTCATAGTCCGAACGACCGTCGAACGAGGTGTCCTGCGCGGTCTTGCCGGCCGACCTCAGGTACGCCGCGAACGTGCGCTCGATGCCTGCCGAGCCTTCGGGGACCACGGGCTGGCCACGTCTGTCCGCGGGCAGCGATTGGTCCCCGTCATAGGTGAAGTATCCGGGGTTCGGCGATGCCAGCATGTCGAAGTTCAGATACAGCGCAATGTCTTTGAGCGCGGTCAGGTCCAGTGACTCGACGTAGTTGCGTGACCCGATCAATCCAAGCTCCTCCGCACCCCAGAAACCGAACCGAACCGCATTGCGCACCCGCGGTGAGCTACCCAGTTGTACGGCGGTTTCCAGGATCGCAGCCACACCAGACCCGTTGTCATTGATGCCGGGTCCGTCCGGCACGCTGTCCAGGTGCGCCCCCGCCATGACCACGTCGGTCGACGAGCCCGTCTTCGTCTGCGCTATCAGGTTGCGGGCCTTGAAACTCTGGACGCCGGCGTTCAGCTTGATGGTGGTCGGTCCGGGCTGCGCGCGCAGTTGCGCGCCGACGGATCTGGTCACGCTCAGCACCGGGATCTTCACGTCGGTGTTCGGCCCCAGGGTGCCGCCCGTCTGCTGCTCGTCGACATTGTCGGCGATGACCATCGCCACGGCGCCTTGCTTGGCCGCAACATCCTCCTTCTGGGCGAAGGGGCAACCGCCCCGGTCCACCAGCACCACGGCTCCCTGCACCGGCAGGCTGCCGAAGTCGGAGGCCGTACAACCCGGGCTCTCACCGGCGGGCGCGGCCGCCAGCGGGCCGCTCACCCCATCCGTCGGGGTACCGAGGCTGAAGTCCAGCGCGCGCGCCTCGAAAGGCTTGCCGCCGACCGTCATCGCCGGCTTCTCGCCGTGGAAGACCCGCGCCGAGAACTCCGGTGTCTGCACGTCGAAGCCGCTGTGGCGCAGCGTATTCACCACATAGTCGACGCTGGCATCGTAACCGGGCGTGCCCACCGCCCGAGTGCCCTTGTTGGCATTGGCGATGTCCTGGAGTTTGGTCAGGTGCGCCATCATCGCGTCGGCCGTGACCTTATTGTGCAATGTCGTGGCGAACTCGCCCGCGGCGGGGTTGCCGACCCCCTGCTGGGAGTCAGCCGACCGGTGCAGGCAACCGGTCGAGAACGCGGTCAGGGCTACGACGAGCGCCGCCGGGATCGTCGTTGATTTGTTCGCCATTGCGCCCAAGGTTAGACCGCGGCGCAAGCGTCGTGCTGATTGACACGATCAGACATGCAGGGCGCTGAATGGCGCAAAAGGAAGGTTGCGCACGACAAACCAGGCGACCGTGAGCACCAGGGCAACCGCCGCGGACCAGCGGCGGTGTTGCCAACTTCGGATCCGTCTGCCGGTCACGCGGCCATAGGTCCACGCCAGGTAGGCCCAAACCAGCAGGACCATCGCCGCCAGCGCGAGAGCGTTAAACCTCGCGGCCGCCGGCAGATTGCCATGCATGAGCGAATACAGCATACGCATGCTGCCGCATCCGGGACAGTCGATGCCGAGCAGGGCCTTCGTGGGACATACCGGAAGGGGGCCGTTCGGGGTGGTCGGGTCACCCACCCAGACGGCGGCGCACACCAACGTCGTGGACGCGGCCACCAACAGCGGCGCGCCCAGACCCAGCGGCACCACCGCCTGACGGGTCACCATGGCTCGACCGGCCTCAAAGCCCCAAAAACATCATGGCCGCCGCGTTGGTGTTGGTGTTCATGTTCATGAGGTTGACCGTGATGATGATGGCGTTGACGATGAGACCGACGACGACCGACCAGATCACCCATTTCTTCGCGCTGTCGGCGGACGCCTGCGCCTCGGCGTAACGACCCTGCGCCCATAGCCCATTGACCTGGCTGGACTTGACGATAGCCACGATGCCGAATGGGATACAGCAGAAGATCGTCACCAAGATCGACCACACCAGATAGTTGCTCGGCGCCTGCCCGGCCGGCTGCGGTGGCGGATAACCGGCCGGCGGGTAACCGGGTGGCGGAAGGGGTGGCTCAGTCATGAATTCTCCAGTCGCGAGAAGTTAGCTGGCGTGAAGCGGTGCTTACCCTACCCGAGCAGCTTCGCGGCGTCATCACCCATCCAGAAATCGGTATCGGTCCCGGTCACGGCCAAAACGTCGTGGAGTTCGAAAGGGTTGCCTGACAGTGACTTTGTCCGCCCATCAGAAACCGATGCCCAGACAGATGATTTCTGACGGGATGTGTTGCTCAGCAGGTATGTAGGCCTACGATCGGCTATTCAGAAGACCGTTTCGGCGTTTGAGGAGTCGCGGATGTCTTATCGCACCAACGCATGGCGGGCGGCGGCCACCGCCGCAGCTGTGGGCAGCATCGCCGTCGCCGGTAGCGCCGCGGCGACCGCAGACCCCGCGAACACCGGTAGCCCGTCGGATATCAACACATTGGCGGCTTCGCTGTCGAAGGGCTACGGCCTCAACAACTGCACCGCCCAGAACATCACCGGAGGTGAACTGGCGGCACTAACCTGCGGGCAGAGCCCCGATCCCAGCGGGCCCGTTCAGGCGAAGTACATCCTGTTCGGCAGCGGTGACTACATGGCCGCGTCGTTCAAAACCAGCATCGGCGACGACGTTCTCACCGGGTGCGGAGACAGTGCGCAGTCACCAACCACCTGGCACCAGGGCAGTTCCGCCACGAACGCGGGCCAGGTGGCATGCGGGACCTACCAGAATGCCGCCGAGGTCATCTGGACCAACGACGGCAAGAACGTGTTGAGCTACATTCGCGGATCCAATACGGATGCCACCGCGCTCTACCAGTGGTGGCGCGCCAACGGCTGACTATCGGGGCTGGGCCGCAAGCTATTTAGCCGCACGAGCCGAAATTGGGGTCGCAAATACACTCGCCAGATCACAGCAACGATTTGAAGGAGCCTAGGATGTCCCGTCGCACCAAGGCGCTGGGGGCCGCTGCCGCTGCGGCGCTCATGGGCAGTTTCGCCGTCCTCGGTATTGCCACGGCGGCCGCGGACCCCGACAACTCGGCCGACCTCGACACGCTCGCCCGATCGGTGTCGAAGGGCTACGACCTCAGCAATTGCACGGCCCAACAATTGACGGATAGTGGTGAGCTGGCCGCACTCCTCTGCGGACAGAGCCCCGACTCGAACGGACCAGCCAACGCGCTTTACGCCCTCTTCGACAATGCCAATAATTTGGCCTCGTCGTTCAGTTCCTCCATCAAGGACTTATCCATGGCCACGTGCGGGGACGCCGGGGAGTCACCGACGACATGGCGCCAGGGCAGTGCCGGTCAGACGGCCGGACGGGTGGCGTGCGGGACCCACAATAACGCCGCGACAATAATTTGGACCACTGACAGCAAAAACGTGTTGGGCCACATCACGGCATCCAACGGTGACCTCGACGCCCTATACCAGTGGTGGCGGACCAAGGGCTGACGTTCAGCGTTGAGCCGCAATCAGTTCCGCGACCGCGCGCATCCCGGCGCCGTTGGGGTGCAGCGGAGCGGCCCGACCCGGCAGCGGCACGGCCGGCCTGGTAGTCCAAGGCTCCGCCGACCAGGCGTGGTGTCGCCTGCTGGCGGCGCCGGCGCGGACGACGTCGCAGCCGGTTGCCGCCGCCGCGTCGGCCGTAAGCCGCTCCAGCGTCGCGGCCACGTGGCGGCCCAGATCGGCGTCGGCTTCCGACAGCGGAGGGGCCGGCGTGCCCGCGGGCGGCAGGATCGTCAGGTAGTCGACGAAGAGGATCCGGGCTTCCGCGGCGCGCTGACGCAGCGCCGTCCCGACCGCGCACAATGAATCGAAGGCGGCGGCCAGGGCCCGATCGCGCGAGTCGCGGTCCAGCAGTTCGGATATCCGCCCGCCGAGCAGCGGCACCCGCCGTGCCAACCGCGGCAGCGAGGCGGCCATCAACAGTGGAACATAGCCGACGTCGTTGCCGCCGATGGTGACCGTGACCAGGCTCTCCGAGCCGTTCAGCGCCGCGATCTGGCGTGGCGCGCCGCGCTGGTGGTCGGTGAGCACATGGGCGGTGGTCGCGCCGGAGAACGTGACATCCACCAAATCGAGGTTCAATCGTTCGGCGACCAGATGCGCGTAGTTGCGGGCGGACCGGCCCGACCCCCACGGCGCGCCCGCGGCGCGGGGGCGGATCCCTGGGCCGGCGGCCATCGAACTGCCCAGGGCGACATATTGTTTCATCGTTCGGGACTGGAAGCCTGCGCCCAGAAGCGCTTGGGGATCCGACCGGCCCGCCGCGCCAGATGGCCGGCGGTGACGGCGGCGGCCATCGCCGCGGCCATCGCCGGCGGATCGGCGGCCCGGGTCACCGCGGTGGCCAACAGCACTGCGTCGCAACCCAATTCCATCGCAAGCGCCGCATCGCTTGCGGTGCCGATGCCGGCGTCGAGCACTACCGGGACGCCGGCCCGCGCGACGATCATCTCGATGTTGTGCGGGTTGTTGATGCCAAGGCCGGTACCGATCGGCGAGCCCAACGGCATGACCGCCGCGCACCCGGCGTCCTCCAGTCGGCGCGCCAGCACCGGGTCGTCGTTGGTGTACGGCAGCACTACGAAACCGTCGTCGACCAACTGCTCTGCGGCCCGGACTAATTCGACGGCGTCGGGCAGCAGCGTGCGTTCGTCGGCGATCACCTCGAGCTTGACCCAGTTGGTGTTCAGCGCCTCGCGGGCCAACTGCGCGGTCAGCACCGCCTCGGCCGCGCCGCGGCAACCCGCGGTGTTGGGCAGCGGCGTGATGCCGAGTTTGTCGAGCAGGTCCAGAAGTCCGGTTCCGCCCTCGGTGTCGACCCGGCGTATCGCGACGGTGGTCAGTTCGGTGCCCGAAGCGATCAGCGCCTCCTCCAGCACCGCCAGGTTGCTCGCTCCCCCGGTCCCCATGATGAGCCGCGAGGCGAAGCTGCGGTCGGCGATAGTCAGTTTCGAGTCAGCCACCCTGCACCGCCGTTACCACCTCTAGTCGTGCACCGTCGAAAAGCCTTGTGCCCCAGTTGGAACGTGGCAGCACGGCGGATTCCATGGCCACCGCGACGCCCCGGTCCGGATATCCCAGCGACTCGAGCAACGCCGCAACCGTGGTGTGCGCGTCGATCTCGACGTCTTGTTCGTTGACCGTGACCATCATCGCCTGGCTCCAACGGGGACGAGTTCGGCGAGGATTTGCTCGGCGGTCCACGGCGCCAGCAGGAAACCGGATCGGCCGTGGCCGGCGGCAACCAGAGTCCGCGCATCCAGGCGTCGCACGATGGGCAGGTTATCCGGGGTCATGGGGCGCAGCCCGGCGGCGCACTCGGCCAGCTCGTACTCACCGAGCGCCGGCAGCACCGCGCAGGCGTCGTCCAGCAGGTCACGCACTCCCGACACCACCGGGGCGGTGTCGCGTCCGTGTTCGTACTGGGTGGCGCCGACGACCACCCCGTCCGCACGCGGAACCAGGTACACCTGCCGTCCGTGCACGCGGGCGCGAATGACTCGCTGCGGCAAAGGCATACACCCCTTACGCCAGCGCAGCCGCAGCACCTCGCCCTTCACGGGCCGCACCGGCAGCCCGGGCCACAGCGCGGGCGCGTCGATGCCGTTGGCGATCACCACCGCGTCGCCCTCGACCCGAGACAGGTCGTGCGCCGGCGCGGCCCACCGAACCCCGAGGCGCTCGCAGTCGGCACGCAGCGCCTCGACCAGCGCGCGATTGTCGACGGCAAGTTCGGTGGGCGCCCGGAAGCCGTGCCGGATGCCCTGCGCCAGCAGGGGTTCCAGGTCGCGGGCGGCGGATTCCCACACCACCGGATGCCCTTGCTCCGACAGCCAATCGGCGACGGTGCGCAGGTCCGCCACATCGGCCCGGTCGACGGCCACCACGATCGACTCGCGGGCCGTGATCACCTCCGGCGGCAACCCGTCCAGGAAGCCGCCCTCACGCCACAGCCGCAGCGATTCCAGGCCCAGCCGCAACGACCGCTCCTCGCCCGGCCAGCCTTCGCTGTGCGGCGCCAGCATGCCCCCGGCGACCCACGACGCACCTGTGTCGGCGGTGCGGTGCACGCGTACCGACCAGCCGGCCTGCGCCGCGCGGCGCGCGACCGACAGGCCGATGACACCGCCGCCGATGACGGCCAGCGACCCCTGCGGCATCCCCGACGGCATCGTGTCCTCCCTTCGCCGGCATGACCCGGATCAGGTGTGACGGTAAGGGCAGGTCCAGGTGCTCTGGTTGTGCCCACTCTCAGCCCCGCCGATGACGACTACCCGGGACTCCCGTGTCTATGGGTTCTTCGGGTTCTACGCTAGCGCGCTAGCGTCGCGGTGTGCAGAACGCTACTAGTAGACGAGTCCCCGTCCTCGCAGCAGCGCGGCTGTACCTGTGCACCGACGCGCGGCGCGAACGCGGCGACCTGGCCGAGTTTGCCGATGCCGCCCTGGCCGGTGGGGTCGACATCATCCAGCTGCGCGACAAGGGGTCGGCCGCTGAGCAGCGGTTAGGCCCGCTCGAGGCCCGCGACGAGCTGGCGGCGTGCGAGATCCTGGCCGACGCGGCCCGCCGGCACGGCGCCCTTTTCGCGGTCAACGACCGAGCCGACATCGCCCGCGCCGCCGGCGCCGACGTGCTGCACCTGGGGCAGGGCGACCTGCCGCTGGACGTGGCGCGAGAGATCGTCGGGCCGGAGACGCTGATCGGCCAGTCGACCCATGACGCCGACCAGGTCGCCGCCGCCGCGCACAGCGAGGCCGACTACTTCTGCGTCGGCCCCTGCTGGCCCACCCCGACCAAGCCGGGCCGCCCGGCACCAGGCCCGGGGCTGCTGCGAGCCGCTGCCGACGTCGCCCGCCACAAACCCTGGTTCGCCATCGGCGGCATCGACGCGGGGCGGCTGCCGGAGGTGCTCGACGCCGGCGCGCGGCGAATCGTGGTGGTGCGGGCCATCACCGCGGCCGAGGACCCCCGCGCGGCGGCCGAACTGGTCAGTTCGGCGCTTGCAGCAGCGAGCTGATCCGGCGGCTGAGCTGCGACGGCGGATGGTCGGCGTCGCCGGGCATGCACCAGACGAACACCCCCGCCTCGACCTCGAACGTGCGGGGCAGGTGCTGCCGCCGTTCGTCGCCGTGGCCCAGCGGCACCAGCGCCGGGGCCGTGCGCAGCCGTTGCCAGCTGGCCGCGAAGCCGGGGTGCAGCGGCAGTTCCGCCACCTCGTGCTCGGCGACCCAGCGCATCTCGGCGCTTTCCCGGTTCGGCACGGTGTGCAGCATCTCCCGGGCGTCGGCGACGACCGTGGTGTAGGTCCAGCGGGTCCCGCCGATCCCGGAAACCTCGGACGTCACCATCGCCGCGCGCACGGCGAGTCGCTCGCCAAGCAGGCCGGCCTCTTCGTGCGCCTCGCGGACCGCCGTCTGCTCCGGAGTTTCGTGGCTGTCTCGCGCCCCGCCCGGCAGGCCCCAGGTGCCGCCCTGGTGACTCCACAAGGCTCGGTGCTGCAACAGCACGGCGGGCGTGCCGTCTGGCAGGGGGGCGCGCAGCAGCAAACCGGCCGCGCCGTATCGACCCCAATAGTGAGCGCCGCTGTCGGATATCACCCATCCGTCACCGTCGCCGTTCACGAGATCAGGATATGCAGGCGATCGCAGGGGTCAATTGTGTCGGCCTCCCCCCATCCGCCGCAACATCCTCTTAGACTTCGCTTATAGACGTTCATGCTGCGAATTAGTGGCCGAAAGACGAGGGCTGATCAGACGTGACGGTTGAGCTGGCGCACCCGTCGACCGAACCGCCCGGTTTGCGGTCGCCCGCCGAACCGGCCCACCCCCGCTGGTGGTTCATCTCCACGACCCCGGGCCGCATCTTGACCATCGGGATCGTTCTCGCGGCTCTCGGCGGCGCCAGCGCGTTCGCCACGTCGACGACGATCAACCACCGGCAGCAGGTGCTGACCACGGTGCTCAACCACACCGAACCGCTGTCCTTCGCCGCCGGCCGGCTCTACACCACGCTGTCGGTGGCCGACGCGGCGGCGGCCACCGCTTTCATCGCCGAGGCCGAGCCCCGTCCAGTCCGGCTGCGCTACGAGCAGGCCATCACCGACGCCGCGGTCGCGGTGGCCAGGGCGTCCAGCGGGCTGACCGACGAACCCCTGGTGGAGTTGCTGGGCCGGCTCAACGCCGAGCTGGCCGTCTACACCGGGCTCATCGAAATCGCGCGCACCAACAACCGGGAGGGCAACCCCGTCGGCTCGTCGTACCTGTCGGAGGCGTCGGGCCTGATGCAGTCGTCGATCCTGCCCGACGCGGCGCGGCTCTACCAGGAGACGTCGAAGCGGGTGGACACCGAAACCACCGCCTCCACGCAGATTCCGCTGCCGGTGATCCTCGTCGTGGTCACCACCGTGCTCTTCGGTGCGTTCGCCCACCGGTTCCTGGCCCACCGCACCAGACGCCGGATCAACCCGGGTCTGGTCGTGGGCGGCCTCGCTATTCTCGTCATGGTGGTATGGGTCGGAACCGCGCTCACCATCTCGACGACCGCAAGTCGTAGCGCCAAGGACACCGCAGCCGAGTCGCTCAAGACGGTGACCAACGTCGCGATCACCGCCCAGCAGGCGCGAGCCGACGAGACGCTGTCGCTGATCCGTCGCGGGGACGAAGAGAAGCGCAAAGAATCGTTCTATCAGCGCATCGACTCGATGCACCGGCAGCTCGACCAGTACATGTCGCGCGGCGACGCCGTCGACAAGGCCGACCTGCAGGGCGCCGACCAGTTGCTGCTGCGCTGGCGGCAGGCCAACGACCGGATCAACTCCTACATCTCGGTGGGCAACTACCGCGCCGCGACGCAGATTGCTCTGGGCAGCGGCGAAGACGACTCCACCCCGGCGTTCGACAAGCTCGAGGACGAATTGGTCAAGGCGATGGACCAGAGCCGCACCCAGCTGCGCAACGACGTCCTCAACGCGCGCAGCGGACTGTCCGGCGCCCAGGTCGGCGGCGTCGTGCTCAGCCTCGGCGCGGCGATCGCGGTCGCACTCGGCCTGTGGCCCAGGCTGAAAGAGTATCGGTAATGAGGCGCCGAGCCGGGGTCCGGCGGGCGGGCTCCCACATCCGGGTGCTCGCCGGGCTGACGATAGTGGCCGTGCTGGCCGGTTGCGGGCACCCGGAATCGCTGACGGTGGCGACGGTCCCGACGCTGCCGCCGCCCACACCGGTCGGCATGGAGCGAATGCCGCCGGAGCCGCCGCTCCCCCCGGACGACGCCAGTCAGGGCTGTGACCTGACGGCCAGCCTGCGACCCTTCCCCACCAAAGCGGAGGCGGACGCCGCCGTCGCCGACATCCGGGCCCGTGGCCGGCTGATCGTCGGCCTCGACATCGGCAGCAACCTGTTCAGCTTCCGCGACCCGATCACCGGGGAGATCACCGGTTTCGACGTCGACATCGCCGGTGAGATCGCACGCGACATCTTCGGCGCCCCCTCGCACGTCGAGTACCGGATCCTGTCGTCCGACGAGCGCATTACCGCGCTGCAGCGCTCCGACGTCGACGTCGTCGTGAAGACCATGACCATCACCTGTGACCGGCGCAAGCTGGTGAACTTCTCGACCGTCTACCTCGACGCCAACCAGCGCATCCTCGCCCCACGGGACTCGCCGATCACCAAGGTGGCGGACCTGTCCGGCAAGCGGGTCTGCGTGGCGAAGGGCACGACCTCGCTGCACCGGATCCGGCAGATCGACCCCCCGCCGGCCATCATCTCGGTGGTGAACTGGGCCGACTGCCTGGTGGCCATGCAGCAGCGGGAAATCGACGCGGTCAGCACCGACGACTCGATCCTGGCCGGTCTGGTCGAGGAAGACCCCTACCTGCACATCGTGGGGCCGAACATGGCCACCCAGCCCTACGGCGTCGGGATCAACCTCAACAACACCGGACTGGTCCGGTTCGTCAACGGCACGCTGGAACGGATTCGCCGCGACGGCACGTGGAACACGTTGTACCGCAAGTGGTTGACGGTCCTCGGCCCCGCGCCCGCCCCGCCCGCGCCGAGGTATCTGGACTGATGGCCGAGGTGACAAAATCCGAGGGCTCCGGCGACGCCGAAGGCCCTGCCCCGGGCAACCAGCCGTCGGACGTGCAGTCCGGACCGGTGTCGGAAGGGCGCCCGCAGGCCACCCAGGCGCTGTTTCGCCCCGACTTCGACGACGATGACGACGATTTCCCCATATCGCTGAGCACCCTGGATTCCGAGCCGCAGGAACGAATGACGGTGGCGACGCGCGTGCTGCCACCGGTCCGGCAGCTCGGCGGCGGTCTGGTCGAGATCCCCCGGGTTCGGGACATCGATCCGGTCGAGGCCCTGATGACCGACCCGGTGGTGCCGGAGTCCAAACGGTTCTGCTGGAACTGCGGCAAGCCGGTCGGCCGCTCCAGCGAGGGCGAAGAGGGCTTGTCGGAGGGCTGGTGCCCCGCCTGCGGCAGCCCGTACTCCTTCTTGCCGCAACTGAATCCGGGAGACATCGTCGCCAGCCAGTACGAGGTCAAGGGCTGCATCGCGCACGGCGGGATGGGCTGGGTCTACCTGGCGGTCGACCACAACGTCAACGACCGCCCGGTGGTGCTCAAGGGCCTGGTGCACTCCGGTGACGCCGAGGCGCAGGCGATCGCGATGGCCGAACGCGAGTTCCTCGCCGAAGTGGTTCACCCGCAGATCGTGCAGATCTTCAACTTCGTCGAGCACGTCGACCGGCAGGGCGACCCGGTCGGCTACATCGTCATGGAGTACAGCGGCGGGCAGTCGCTCAAGCAGGGCTCCAAAGACGGCAAGGCCGAGAAGCTTCCCGTCGCCGAGGCAATCGCCTACCTCTTGGAGATCCTGCCGGCGCTGGGCTATCTGCATTCCATCGGCTTGGTTTACAACGACCTGAAGCCGGAGAACATCATGCTGACCGAGGAGCAGCTGAAGCTGATCGACCTGGGCGCGGTGTCACGGATCAATTCGTTCGGCTACCTCTACGGCACGCCCGGCTTCCAGGCGCCGGAGATCGTGCGAACCGGGCCGACGATCGCCACCGACATCTACACCGTCGGACGCACGCTGGCGGCGCTGACCTTGAACCTGCCGACCCGCAACGGCCGCTACGTCGACGGTCTGCCCGACGACGACCCGGTGCTCAGGACCTACGACTCGTTCCAGCGGTTACTGTGCCGCGCCACCGACCCGGACCCGCGGCGCCGCTTCGGCAGCACCGAGGAGATGTCGGCCCAGCTGATGGGCGTGTTGCGCGAGGTGGTCGCCCACGACACCGGGGTGCCGCGGCCCGGGCTGTCAACCGTATTCAGCCCGAGCCGCTCGACGTTCGGGGTGGACTTGCTGGTTGCGCACACCGATGTGTACCTGGACGGTCAGGTGCATTCGGAGAAGCTGACCGCCCGGGAGATCGTGACCGCGCTGCAGGTGCCGCTGCCCGATCCGGCCGACGTCGCCGCTCCGGTGCTACAGGCGACGGTCTTGTCCCAGCCGGTGCAGACGTTGGACTCCCTGCGCGCGGCCCGGCACGGCACCCTGGACGCCGACGGCGTCGAGTTGTCCGAGTCGATCGAGCTGCCGCTGATGGAGGTCCGCGCGCTGCTGGACCTGGGCGACGTCGCCAAGGCCACCCGTAAACTCGATGATCTGGCAGAGCGGGTCGGCAGGCAATGGCGACTGGTCTGGTACCGGGCGGTCTCCGAGCTGCTCACCGGCGACTATGACTCTGCCACAGCGCATTTCACCGAGGTGCTGGACACCTTCCCCGGCGAGCTGGCGCCGAAGCTGGCCCTGGCCGCGACCGCCGAGCTCGCCGGTAACACCGACCGGCACAAGTTCTACGAGGCGGTGTGGCGGACCAACGACGGCGTGATCTCGGCGGCGTTCGGCCTGGCCAGATCCCTGTCCGCAGAGGGCGATCGGGCGGATGCGGTCCGGACTCTGGACGAGGTGCCCGCCACGTCGAGGCATTTCACGACCGCGCGCCTGACCAGCGCGATGACCCTGCTGTCCGGCCGGTCCACGGGCGAGATCACCGAGGAAGACATCCGCGACGCCGCCCGCCGCGTGGAGGCCCTGCCGCCCACCGAACCGCGCGTGCTGCAGATCCGCGCGCTGGTGCTCGGCGCCGCGATGGACTGGCTCGAGGAAAATAATGAGGCAAGCACCAACCACATACTCGGTTTTCCGTTCACCGAACACGGCCTGCGGCTGGGCGTCGAGGCGTCGCTGCGCAGCCTGGCCCGTGTCGCGCCCACCCAACGCCACCGCTACGCCCTGGTCGACATGGCCAACAAGGTGCGCCCCACCAGCACGTTCTAGCTTCGTCTGGCTTGCTGCGTGTGAATCCTGGGCGGTGACACGCCGACGAGCTCCGCCCTGAACTCACACACGAAGCCCTGAGTTCACACTCGCAGCGGCAAGTGCCGTTCGAACCCGGCGGATGATGTCGGCGGGGTGGTCCTCCGCGACCACCCGGACGACAATCCACCCCATCCGCTCCAGCTTCTCCAGGCGCCGGATGTCCTTCACATATTGGCGACGGTCGGTCCGATGATGGTCGCCGTCGTATTCGACGGCCACCATGTATTCCTCCCAGGCCAAGTCGAGGTGGGCGAATGCAGTGCCGTCTACGTCCAACACCGGGATCTGGGTCTGCGGTCGCGGGAGCCCCGCGTCGATCAGCAGCAGTCTCAGGTAACTCTCGCGCGGTGACTGTGCACCCGGGTCGGCCAGATCCAACGCGGTCTCCAGCCGCCTCAGCCCAGGCGATCGAGGGTGGCTATTCGCGACGCGAAGCACGTCGTCGGCCTTCAAGCCTGTTGCGCGCGCGAGCGCGTCCAGGCGCACCACCGCCGAACGAATGGCACCGCGCCGTCCGATGTCGAAGGCAGTCCGCTCGGGCGTCGTGACGGCAAGCCCTTCCAAGTTTTGCGTTTCGCCGTCAACCAACGCGCAGCGGCGTGTCAGCACGCCAGACGGGGGGCGGCTGTTGGAGTGGATCAGCTCGACCGGGACGTTCTCGGGAATCCACTTGGCACCGTGTAGCGCGGCCGCTGCCGCCCCGGCAATGGTTGCCGCCCGTCCCGACCACAGCCAGGCGGCCGCGATGCGCAACTCGAGCGAAAGCCCGCCGTCGTTCGACAGGTAGACGTCCGGCAACACCGCGCGGTAGCGCGTCCGCAGTTGGTGCCTGGTCAACGTCCCGGAAGCCAGGGCTTCGCTGCCGAGGAACGGTGCTCGCACGTTGCTCATGCCGCGCAGGATCACATGCGGACGGCACACCGCGTCTACCTCGGTGCACAGGCACCGCAAGGAAATCGCAAGGAAGCTCCGGCACAGTTGGTTCATGCCAGGGCAGTCCGCCGCGTGGATCACCACGGCCCGCGCACTGCGTCGGTCCGGGTTCGGGGTGACCGGGCCGGAGGTCGACGCGGCCGTTACGCGCGACTGGCCGGGTTATGTCGACGCCATGCTCGGCCCGAACCCCGACGCGGACCCGGGCGCGGTCGCCACCCCGATGCCCACCCTGGAGGCGCCGCACCCCCCTGGAAAGAACGCGACACCCGCGGCCCGCAAACAGTTCAATCAAGAGCTGTCCGAGCAGCAGAGCGTGTTGTCCGACTGGTGGCTGCGCCGCATGGTCGCCGTGCAGCAGCCGGTCCACGAGAAGTTGACGCTGCTGTGGCACAACCACTTTGCCACCTCCGCGCAGAAGGTGCGGGCCGCCGCGTACCTGGCGGCGCAGAATCAGAAGCTGCGCACCCTTTCGCTCGGCGATTTCCGCACCCTGGCCTACGGGATGCTGACCGACGCCGCGATGTTGCGTTGGCTGGATGGGCAGAGCAGTACGGCCAAGGCCCCGAACGAGAACCTCGCCCGGGAATTCATGGAGCTTTTCGCGCTGGGCCACGGAAATGGCTACACCGAGAACGACGTCCGCAACGGTGCCCGGGCGCTGACGGGCTGGGTGATCGGCGCCGGCGGCCAAACCTCAATGGTCCCCAAGCGCCACGACGGCACCACCAAGGCGCTGTTCGGCGTGACCCGCGACTTCGACGCCGCCGGATTCTGCGACACCGTGCTGGCGCAGCCCAAGTCGGCGGAGTACGTCGCGGGACGCCTCTGGCAGCAACTGGCTTCCGACGACCCACCGTCGCCCCAGGCGCTCGACCGACTGGTCGCCGCATACGGCCCGGGGCGACACCTGCGGGCGCTGACCACGGCGATCCTGACCGACAGCGAGTTCACCCGCGGCCGGGCCACCGTCGTCAACACCCCGGTCGAGTGGCTGGTCGGCGTGCTGAGGGCGCTGCAGGTCCCGATGGACACACCCGCGCACCGAAAAGTTGCCGACGCCACCTTGCAAGCGCTGGGGCAGCGGCCGTTCTACCCGCCGAGCGTCGGCGGCTGGCCCCGGGGCCAGGTGTGGCTGTCCACCGCCAGCGCCGGGGCCCGCCTGCGGGCCGCGACCCGGTTGGCGCAGGTCGGCGACCTTTCGAGCGTCGAGAGCGCCGCCGCGGGCGACCGCATCGACGCGGTCAGCTACCTGATCGGCGTCGGAGCCTGGTCGGACCGCACCGCCCGCGCGCTGCAGCCCCTGGTGCGCCAACCGCAGCAGTTGGTCGCGGCCGCCGTCAACACCCCCGAATACCTGACGTCATAGCGAGACCGCCCATGCCCGAGATGAACCGACGGAAATTCCTGATCGCCAGCGCGGGCGTCGGCGCGGCCGGCCTGCTGTCGACGACTGCGGCCGTCACTTGGCCCGACCTGATGCGGGCGGCACAACACCGGCCGCTGCCCGCCGATGCCGGGGTGCTGGTGATCGTCTCGCTGTACGGCGGCAACGACGGCATCAACACGTTAATCCCCTACGCCGACAACGCCTATCACGATTCGCGGCCGCAACTCGCCTACGCCCCGGGCGAGGTGTTGCACCTCGACGGGCAGCTGGGACTCAACCCCGCGATGAAGGGCCTGGCGCAGCTGTGGAATCAGCGGCGACTCGCGATCGTGCGCGGCGTCGGCTATCCACAGCCCGACCACAGCCACTTCCGGTCCATGGACATCTGGCAGACGGCATCTCCGGCCGAGCCGGTCTCGACCGGCTGGATCGGCCGCTGGCTCGACGCCACCGGCGACGACCCGCTGCGCGCGGTCAATATCGGCCCCGTCCTGCCACCGCTGGTCGTCGGCGAAAAGCAGACGGC
This sequence comes from Mycobacterium sp., assembly GCA_031292665.1. Classification (GTDB taxonomy): domain Bacteria; phylum Actinomycetota; class Actinomycetes; order Mycobacteriales; family Mycobacteriaceae; genus Mycobacterium. The sequence continues at coordinate 17,233 of JARLGR010000028.1, forward strand.
GGCAGCGCTTTCACCCGGCGGTGCGCCCGGCAAGGCGGAGAAGTTCGACACCGTCATGACCGCGCTGGGAAACGACGACCCCGACGACACTCCGGCGATGGCCGCGGTGTGCAAGGCCTACCGTGCCGCGCGCACCGTGGACACCACCTTTGCTACGGTCAAACTGCCTGCCAAGGAACACAATTCGCTGGCAACTCAGCTGAGCGTGGTCGCCGACGCGGTCAGCGCCCGGGTTCCGACGCGGGTCTATACGGTGCAATTGGGCGGTTTCGACACCCACGCCGACGAGCGCGGGACCCAGCAGCGCCAGCTGCAAACCTTCGACGAGGCGGTGACGCCGTTCCTGCAGCAGATGGCCGGTGATCCGTTCGGGCGCAACGTCGTTCTGCTGGCCTACTCGGAGTTTGGCCGTCGGGTGCGCGCCAACGCCTCCCAAGGCACCGACCACGGCACCGCCGGACCCGTTTTCGTTGCGGGCGCACCGGTCAAAGGGGGTTTCTACGGCGAAGAGCCCAGCCTGACGGACCTCGACAACGGAGACCTCAAGTACCACACCGACTTTCGCGACATCTACTACGAGTTGATGACGCGCACCGTCGGGACCGATCCCACGCCGTCGGTCGGCACCGGCCGCACAAGCCTCGGCTTCCTATGAGCCGGCCAGCACGCTCGCGCAGTCGCGCGCGATGGCGAGTTCTTCGTTCGTCGGGATGACCAGCACGGTAATCGGCGAGCCGTCCGCTGAAATGAGCCGCGCCCCGCTGGCCTCGCCGAGGTTGCGCCGCTGGTCGAGCACGATGCCGAACCCATCCAAACCCGCCAGTGCGTCGCGGCGAACGGCCGGATCGTTTTCACCGATCCCGGCGGTGAAACTGATCGTGTCGGTACGGCCCAGCACCGCCAGGTAGGCACCGATGTACTTGCGCAGCCGATGAATGAACACGCCGTAGGCCAATTGCGCTGCCGCGTCGCCCGATTCGATCATAGCCCGCAGCCGTCGGAAGTCGCGCTCACCGGCCAGGCCCAACACTCCCGACCGCTGGTTGAGCATGGACTCGACCTCGTCGACGCCCATCTTGGCGGTGTGGCAGAGGTAGCTGAAGATGCTCGGGTCTATGTCACCGCTGCGGGTGCCCATCACCAGGCCCTCCAGCGGGGTGAGGCCCATGGACGTATCGACCGGGCATCCGTCGGCGATCGCCGACGCCGAGGAACCGTTACCCAGATGCAGCACAATCTGATTCAGCCCGGCCAACGGCCTGCCGAGAAAATCGGCGGCCCGTTCGCTGACGTACCGGTGCGACGTCCCGTGAAACCCGTACCGCCGAATCTGCCAGCGTTTCGCCACCTCGCGGTCGATAGCGTAGGTCGCGGCCTGCGGTGGCATGTCGTGGAAGAACGCCGTGTCGAACACCGCGATGTGCGGAACGTCGGGCAGCAGCTTACGCGCCACCTCGATGCCCTTGAGCGCCGGCGGATTGTGCAGGGGCGCCAAATCCGAGAGGTTCTCGAGCGCGGTGATCCGCTCGTCGTCCAGCAGCGTCGGCCGGTAGAACTCCGTGCCGCCGTGCACCACCCGGTGCCCGACCGCGGCCAGGCCGCAGTTCCGCAGGTCGATGCCGTCCTCGGTCAATTCGTCGAACGCGCGCCGCAACGCCGCAGCATGGTCGGGAACCGAAGACGATGCCTCTCCGATTCGCTCCACATGGCCCGACGCGCGCGCTATGCCCGACGCGGGTTCGACCAGCTGGTATTTCAATGACGACGATCCGGAATTGATCACCAGCACACAGGGGTTAGCGGCCATGAATTTCCCGGGCCTGGATCGCGGTGATCGCAACCGTGTTCACGATGTCTTCGACCAGCGCGCCCCGGGACAGGTCGTTCACCGGCTTGCGCAGCCCTTGCAGCACCGGCCCGATTGCGATCGCCCCGGCACTGCGCTGCACCGCCTTATAGGTGTTGTTGCCGGTGTTGAGGTCCGGAAAGATCAGCACCGTGGCGCGGCCCGCCACCGGCGAGTCGCCCAATTTTGTGGCCGCGACGGACGATTCTATCGCGGCGTCGTACTGGATCGGCCCTTCGACCGGCAGCTGCGGCTCCCGGGACCGCACCAACGTGGTTGCGGCCCTGACCTTGTCGACGTCGGCCCCGCTGCCCGAGTCGCCGGTGGAGTACGACAGCATCGCCACTCGGGGCTCGATGCCGAACTTTGCCGCGGTCCGCGCCGAGCTGATCGCGATGTCGGCCAGCTGTTCCGGTGTCGGATTGGGGACGATCGCGCAGTCGCCGTACACCAGCACCCGGTCGGGCAGGCACATGAAGAAAACGCTGGAGACGGTCGAGACGTCGGTGACGGTCTTGATGATCTCGAACGCCGGCCGAACGGTGTGGGCCGTGGTGTGGGCGGCGCCGGACACCATGCCGTCGACCATGCCGTTGTGCACCAGCATGGTGCCGAAATACGTAGCGTCGCACATGATCTCGCGGGCGTGCTCGACGGTGACGCCTTTGCCCTTGCGTAATTCGGCGTACTGATGGGCGAATTGATCGCCCAGCTCGCTTTTCAGCGGGTCGATCACCTTGGCGCCGTCGAGATCCACGCCGAGTTCCCCCGAGCGCAGCCGAATCTGCGCCTCGTCACCCAGGATGGTCAGGTCGGCAATGCCGCGCTGCAGCACGCGGCCGGCGGACTTCAGGATGCGGTCGTCGTCGCCTTCGGGCAGCACGATGTGCTTGCGATCCGAACGGGCCTGCAGCTGCAGCCGGTAGGTGAACATCTGCGGCGTGATCACGGATGGGATCGGAATGGCAAGCTGCGCCAACAGATCCGCGATATCGACGTATCGGTCCATCAACCCCAGCGCGGTGTCGATCTTGCGCTGCGAGGTTGCCGTGACCCGGCCGTGCGCTGAGGCGGCCGCGCTGGCCGCTTCGTAACTACCCAGCGCGGTCGCGATGATGGGTAGCCTCAGGCGCAGGCCGGCGACCAGGGCCGCGATCGACGGATGCAGCTCGAACCCGCCATTGAGGATGATGCACGACAGGGATGGAAAGCCATAGGCGGCGTGGGCGGTGGCGACGGCAAGCACCACGTCCGAGCGGTCACCGGGGGTGATGACCGCACTACCGTCACGCAGCCGTTCCAGCACGTGGTCGGCGGTCATCCCGGCGACCAGCACACCCATGACTTCGCGCTCCCGCAGCGACGCTTCACCGCTGACCGGCGTCCCGTTCACGGCCTTCTCCAGTTCGGCCACCGTCGGCGCCGACAGCAAGGGCTCCTCGGGCAGCACGTAGCTGCGCTGGGCAAACGCCCGCAGCGCCTCGGCGACTGCCGCCAACTCTGCCGGCTGACACCGGCTTGCCACCACAGCAGCGGTGTGGGCGCGCTGAGTCGACAGCTCGGTCAGGCAAACCTGGACGACACTTGCGACCTCGTCGGCCGTGCGGCCCTTTGCGCTCACCGCCAGCAGCACCGGCGCGCCGAGGTTGACCGCAATCCGGGCGTTGACCGAGAGCTCGGCGGGCCTGGTGACGTCGGTGTAGTCGCTGCCGACGATCACCACCGCGTCGCAGACTCCGGCCACCGCATGGTACGAGTCGACGATGCTGGCCATCGCGGCGTCGCTGTCGGCGTGCAGCTGTTGGTAGGTCACCCCGACGCACTGCTCATACGAAAGGCCCGCCGTGGTGTGCTCGAGTAGCAGCTCCAGGATGTAGTCGCGGTCCTCGCCGAGCCGCGTGATGGGCCGGAACACACCGACTTTGGCGACGGTCGCCCTCAGTCGGTGCAGCAGCCCGAGCGCGATCGTCGACTTGCCGGTCTCCGGCTCGGGGGCCGCGATGTAGATCGCCGTCGCTGAACCGGTCACAGCACCGGCCACTCGCTCGCCTCTCAGGCCAGCCGCCGCAACCTGGGGGCCAGGTCCTTCTCGAAGAGATCCAGGAACCGGCGTTGGTCGTGGCCGGGCGCGTGGAACACCAGGTGGTTCAGGCCCCACGTCACGTACTGACCGACCTTTTCGACCGCCTCGTCGGGGTCCGAGGCCACGATCCAGCGCTTGGCGACCTGCTCGATCGGCAGCGCGTCGGCGGCCTTCTCCATCTCGATCGGGTCGTCGATGCTGTGCTTCTGCTCGGCGGTCAGCGACAGCGGCGCCCAGAACCGGGTGTTCTCCAGCGCCAGCTCCGGATCCGGGTCGTAGGAAATCTTGATCTCGATCATCTTGTCGATGTCGTCGACGTCGCGGTCGGCGGCCGCGGCGCCCTCTATAACGGCGGGCATGAGCTTTTCGGTGTAGAGCTCCTCGCCCTTGCCGGAGGTGCAGATGAAGCCGTCACCGGCCCGCCCGGCGTATTTGGCCACCGCCGGGCCGCCCGCGGCGATGTAGATCGGGACGCCGCCCTCGGGCACGTCGTAGATCGAGGCGCCCTTGAGGCGGTAGTACTCGCCGCCGAAGTCGACGCGGTCACCGCGCCACAACTCCCGCATCAGCCGCACCGACTCGCGCAGCCGGGCGAACCGCTCCTTGAACTCCGGCCACTCGCCCTGGTATCCGGTCGCGATCTCGTTCAGCGCCTCACCGGTGCCCACGCCGAGGAACACGCGGTCGGGGTACAGGCAGGCCATCGTGGCGAAGGCCTGCGCGATGACGGCGGGGTTGTAGCGAAACGTCGGCGTCAGCACCGAGGTGCCCAGCTGTATGCGCTTGGTGCGCTCGCCGACGGCGGTCATCCAGGCCAGCGAGAACGGCGCGTGCCCGCCCTCGTGCCGCCATGGCTGGAAATGGTCACTGACGCTTGCACTGTCCATGCCATGCCCCTCGGCGGCGACAGCCAGTTCGACGAGCTCACGGGGTGCGAATTGTTCGGCGGACGCCTTGTATCCCAGTTTCAGTTCGGCCACCAGTTCTTTCTACTCCTCGTGGCGATCGCAAGCGCGGCGGTGGGGGCACCTCCCGCTAGCGGGGGACCGGGCGCAGCGGGTCGCCACGCATCAGACCTAAGATCGCGGGCATGGGACCGGCGCCAACACTTGTTCAGGCCACCGACACGGTGCACCTCGCCGTCGGCCATGCGGTCAACTGGACGCTGGTCGCCGACGACAGCAGCGTCATGTTGATCGACGCCGGCTACCCCGGGGACCGCGACGACGTGCTGGCCTCGCTGCGCAAGCTGGGCTATGACGCCGGCGACGTGCGCGCCATCCTGCTGACGCACGCGCACATCGATCACCTGGGCTCGGCGATCTGGTTCGCCAACCAGTGCGGCACCGCCGTGTACTGCCACGCAGACGAAGTGGGTCACGCCAAGCGCGAGTACTTAGAACAGGTGTCGATTCTCGATGTGGCACTGCGCATTTGGCGGCCCAGGTGGGCGATCTGGGGCGCCCACGTGGTGCGCAGCGGCGGCCTGGTCCGCGACGGCATCCCCTCGGCCCAGCCGCTGACCACCGAGGTGGCCGCCGGCCTGCCCGGCCATCCGATCCCCATCGCCACTCCGGGGCACACCGGTGGGCACTGCTCGTATGTGGTCGACGGCGTGCTGGCCAGCGGCGACGCACTGATCACCGGCCACCCGTTGCTGCGCCACCGTGGGCCGCAGTTGCTGCCCGCCGTGTTCAGCCACAGCCAGCCGGACTGCCTGCGCAGTTTGAACGCGCTGGCCCGGCTTGACACCGAGGTCCTGCTGCCCGGTCACGGCGACGTGTGGCGCGGGCCGACCCGCGAGGCGACGCAAGCGGCCCTTTCGCTGGCCGACCGCGGATGACGCCGGCGGCCCTGAACCCAGCGATGCCGCGGCCGAAGAGGAGAGAATGCATTGTGGCGGTGGCTAAATCGGCCCTGGCGGCCCTGTTCGAGATCGGTGGTGCGTGGCTGATCTGGCAGGGAATCCGTGAACACCGCGGGTGGCGTCTGGGCGGGCCTGGGCGCCATCGCCCGCGGCGCCTACGGCTTCGTCGCCACCCTGCAACCCGACGCCCATTTCGGCCGCATCCTGGCCGCGTACGGCGGCGTCTTCGTCGCGGGCTCACTGCTGTGGGGAATGGCGCTCGACGGGTTTCCGATCGCTGGGATGTCGTCGGCGCCGCGGTCTGCCTGCTCGGGGTGGCGGTCATCATGTACGCGCCGCGGATTCACCTACGTTCACCGAGATTCACTGAGTCTGAAGGGTCAGCCACTTCTCGAACGCGATCGGGTGAAACGGTCCCCAGGATGGCAGCTGCTCGGCGGAGCGTCGAGTGTATCCGGTCGCGTCGTAGAGCGCCTCTGCCTCGGGTTGACGGCTGCCGGTGACCAGATACAGCCGTCGGTATCCGCGGGCAGCGGTCTCCGCCTCCAGCGCGGCCAGCAGCTCCCTGGCGTAACCGCGGCGCCGATGTCCGCGGTCGGTCCAGATGCGCTTGAGTTCGGCGGTGTCCGCGTCGTGACGCCGAAACGCGCCGCCGGTCACCGGCACGCCGTCCAGTACGCCGATCAGCAACCCGCCGTCCGGCGGCGCCAGCTCGGCCGCCGGCACCGGTAACCAGGCCATGTGGGCGGTCGGCGTGCCACCGTATCGCTGCGCATACTCGACTGCGAGCTCGGCCAGCAGCGGCTGCGCCAGCGGGTCATCGTGGGTGGCCGACACGAACCGAAGCCGGCCGGCCGACGGTGTGGGCATCACGTAACGATCTAACGCCTGTCGCTCCGACGCATGCCAGTCGGTTTGCCGCTTCCGCCGGCGACTATGCCCGCGCCAAGGTGCTCGAATCGTCGGCAACGATGCGCTGGCGCAACCGGAGCAGCGGTCGGGGCGCCCACCAGTTCAGGCCGCCGAACAGATGCATGAAGGCCGGCACCAGCAGCATCCGCACCAACGTCGCGTCGACCAAGACCGCGAGCGTCAGCCCCGCGCCGAACATTCGCATGAACGAGACGTCGGCGGTCATCAGCGCAGCGAACGAGATGGACATCAACAACGCTGCCGCGGTGATGACACGGCCGGTGTGCGCAAGCCCCAACGCGACGCTCTCGTCGTTGTCGGCGCGCGTTCGGGGTGAGCGCAGCCAGTATTCACGGATGCGCGAGATCAGGAAGACCTCGTAGTCCATGGACAACCCGAACGCGATGCAAAACATCATCGCCGGAATGGTGGCGACCAGCGTGCCGCTCGGTGTGGTGCCCAGCGCCCCCAGGTGCCCGTCCTGGAAGATCCACACCAGCGCGCCGAACGCTGCGGTGAGCGAAAGCATGTTGAGCAGAACCGCTTTGATCGGCAGCACCACGCTGCCGGTCAGCATGAACAGCAACACCAGTGTGACGACCGCGATGAAACCGAAGACCACCGGCAATCGCGACGTGATCGCGTTGACGGAGTCGCGGTTGCTCTGCGCGTTTCCGGTCATCTGCACCGCCCGGCCACCCGGCGGCACGACCGTGTGCAGGCGGTCCAATTGGGCTTCGGACGCGCGTGAGTACAGCGGGGCGGTGGTGCTGACCGTCAGATATGCGCTGCCGTCAGCCAATCCGGCGGGCGCCGACGGCGGTCCTCTGCGCTCACCGGCGACGAACGTGCCGGACGGGGACGACACTGCCGCAACGTCGGTTACCCGGGAAAGCTGTGCGGCGTACGCGTCGAGCTCCGGCTTTGCCGGCTCTCCGATCTCGGGGATGACGATCGTCACTGCGGTCGCGGAGTCCGCGCTGAATTCGCTGCGAACCACGTCGCTCACCGTTCGTGACGTCGCCGACGCCGGCAGCACCCGTTCGTCGGGATTGCCCCATCTGACGTGCAAAAATGGGGCCACCAGCACGAGCAGCAGCACCACGATCGCCAGGCCGATCGGAATCGCTTGGCGCATGGCGACTCTCGCCGTCCGGTACCAGAAGTCTTGGGCGATCGGTCGCGGCGAGGGCTCGGGGCGGCGGAACAACCGACGGCCGAGGCGCCGGACGTTGAGTGAGTCGATTCGGTTGCCCAGCAAGACGATCACGGCCGGCGCCACCACCGCCGCCGCCAAGGCGGAAAGGGCAACCACCGCGATGCCGGCATAGGCGAACGACTTCAGGAAGTACAACGGGAACAGCACCATCGGGACCAGGGCCAGGGCCACGGTCATCGCCGAGAACAGCACCGTGCGACCCGCCGTCGCCATACTGCGCACGAGCGCGTCGTCGCGGCACCGACCCTCGGCCAGTTCGTCGCGATAGCGGCTGATGATCAGGAGCGTGTAGTCGATGGCCAACGCCATGCCCAACGCGGCCGCCACGTTCAAGGCGAAGATCGACACTTCGGTGACCAACGCCAGCGCCCGCAGCACCGCGAGCGAGCCCACTATCGCGAACCCTGCCACGGCCATGGGCACCGCCGCTGCCAGCAGGCCACCGAAGACCCATACCAGCGCGACGAAGCTCGCCGGTATTGCGATGGATTCCATTCGCAGCAAGTCTTTTTCGGTATGTTGAGTGATCTGTGCGTAAAGCACTGCCGGACCGCCCGCACGGACGGTGACCCCGTCACGGTCGCGCGCCAACCGGTCGGCCAGCGCTTGGGCATGCTTGGGTGCGCTGTTCTCATCGCCGTTGAGCGCGGCCACGATCAACGCGGACTTCCCGTCGGCGCTGACCGTACCCGGGGGCGGCGTTGGCGCATCCCACGGTGATGCGACCTGCGTGACGAACGGTGACCGGGCAAGCTGCCTCACGATGTCGAGGCCCACCAACCGCGCGCGCCCGTCGTTGACGCCGCCGTCCGAACTCACCAGGAGCACCATGTCCAACTCGCCCCGGTGGAACTTCTGGGACAGCAGCGCGGAGGCGCGGGCGGATTCGGAAGTCGGGTCCACCATCCCCCCAGCGGACAGGCTGGTCGCGGCGGGCAGGCCGAAGACGGCCGCGGCGGCCATGAGGAGGACCGCGACCGCGATGACCCGACGCGGCGAGGCCAGCGCCATCCGAGCCAATGGCGAAAACGCGTCGCGTCTCCGACGGTGACGCCCGGTCACGCGTGGCGTCTCGGGTTTCAGCATCGTGGTCGTCATTGGGAACGCTTTCGGCACGCTGCCACGGGGCCCGACAACGACTGTCCTTTTGAACGGATAAGGCTCACTTGCCTAAACCCCTAACCCTCGCGCCGCTGTTTTCAAAAGGTATTACGACAGTGATTACGACGTTACGCCCCATGAAGTTCGAACATTGGGGGGATTGGTAACTTATTTAACTGTTCACTATCTTAACTAGCGTTGCCGCGGCGGGTCGGCGCCAAAACTAGACGCGCGTGGCGGTGACGTAGCGCGGGATGACCTTCAAGTCGTCGGCACTACCGGGCCACAGTCCGGTCAGCCCCGCGGCCACCACAGCCGGTACGGCCGTGTCTCCAGGCCGGACGCGAGGATCACCACTTGACGGATGCCCGCCCTGCCCGCGTCTGCCAGCAACTGGTCCAGAAACCGGGTGTGCGCCGCGAGGATGTCGATCAGCCCCGTGGTCACCGGGTTGTGGCCGTCCTCAGCCGCCAGTCGCATGTCGTTGATGAGCCGGGTGAAGTACTTCACCCCGACGGCGCGCACCAACGGCTCGGCGAACGGGTCGTCCGTCAGCCCCTTATCGGAGGCCACGGCCCTCGCCACCGCGCCGAACGTCGCGGTCACCCCGACGCCGGTCGCCGGATCCCAGCTGTCGCCGGCCGCCCGTGCCATGGTTCGTCAGGAGCCCTGTCGGGAGTCCGCGCGGCGGCGCAGGATCGCGCCGACGACCGCTCGCCAACCGAGCAGCAGCACCGCGGTCACCGACGCCGCCACGATCACGAAACTGGCCGCCACACCCGCCGAGGTGGCCTTGCGCAGCAGCATGCCGACCGCCACGGTGCACAGCCAGACCACCACCCCGGTCGGCACCACGGCGGTGGGTCGCCGCCAGCCACTCGACGCCAGCCAACCGACCGCCGTCCCGGACAAGAACGGCCACGCCGTCGTCGCGACGCCGGGGACGCTGAGCCCCTCGTCGTGGCTGCGGCGCCCGACGGCGCAGAACACCAGCACAGCGACGACGTCCATCGCTAGCCACCCCGGCCGTTGCATGTAGCGAGACTACCGGGCCGGTGTGCGCACTTGACCCCGCGGCGCCAGCGCGGTTCGACGATGGCGGGTTAGTGGCAGGCTGACTTATATGACCACCAAGACGCCCGCCTTCAACCGAGACGACCCCCTGGGCCTCGACGCCTCCCTGTCCGACGACGAGCTCGCGGTGCGCGACACCGTCAGGAAGTTCTGCGCCGAGCATGTGACCCCGTATGTCGCCGAGTGGTTCGAGATCGGCGACCTGCCCGTCCGCCAACTCGCCAAGCAGTTCGGTGAACTGGGGCTGCTCGGCATGCACCTGCATGGCTACGGGTGCGGCGGGGCCTCCGCCGTGCACTACGGCCTGGCGTGCACCGAACTCGAGGCCGCCGACTCCGGCATCCGGTCCATGGTTTCGGTGCAGGGGTCACTGGCGATGTTCGCCATCTGGAACTTCGGATCCGAGCAGCAAAAGCAGCGGTGGCTGCCCGGCATGGCCGCCGGCGAACTGCTCGGGTGCTTCGGGCTCACCGAAGCCGACGCCGGTTCCGACCCCGCGTCGATGAAAACCCGCGCGCGGCGCGACGGGTCGGACTGGGTGATCAACGGCCGCAAGCTGTGGATCACCAACGGCTCGGTGGCCGACGTCGCGATCGTGTGGGCCGCCACCGAGGAAGGGATCCGCGGTTTCGTCGTTCCCACCGGAACGCCTGGATTCACCGCCAACACCATTCACCACAAGCTGTCGCTGCGCGCGTCGATCACCAGTGAGCTGGTGCTCGACGACGTGCGGCTGCCCGAGGACGCCATGCTGCCCGAGGCAAAGGGCCTGAGGGGGCCGCTGTCCTGCCTTTCCGAGGCGCGCTACGGCATCATCTGGGGATCGATGGGAGCGGCGCGGTCGGCCTGGCAAGCCGCGCTCGACTACGCCACCCAGCGAACCCAATTCGGCCGCCCGATCGCCGGATTCCAGTTGACCCAGGCCAAGCTCGTCGACATGGCGGTCGAGCTGCACAAGGGTCAGCTCCTGTCGCTGCACCTCGGTCGCCTCAAGGACAGCGTCGGGCTGCGTCCCGAGCAGGTCAGCTTCGGCAAGCTCAACAACACCCGCGAGGCGATCAAGATCTGCCGGACGGCTCGAACTATATTAGGCGGCAACGGAATATCGCTTGAGTATCCGGTCATCCGACACATGGTGAACCTGGAATCGGTGCTGACCTACGAGGGCACCCCCGAGATGCACCAGCTCGTCCTCGGCCAGGCATTCACCGGTAGCGACGCGTTCCGCTGACCCGGGCAGACAGGGGTGGTTCAGTGGACACCCGCCTGAAATACACGGCCCAGCAATACCAAACAGCTCGCTGGTTGCCGATGACCGTCACGCCGAGTATGCATATCTGCTGGGAGGTGCCTAATGCGACCTGTCGCCTATCGGGTCGGTGTTCTCGCCGCCGGGTGCGGCCTGTCCCTGTGCGCGCCGTTGGCGGCCGCCGACCCGGTCACGCTGCCGCCGATGACGGCGACCGGCGGCGGGCCGATCATCGGTGGCGGTAACAATGCCGGTATCGCGCAGCAGCTCACCGGCCTCGGCAACCCGAACGTGCAAGAGGTTGACGGCTCGGACGCGGCGCAATTCATCACGGCCGCAGCGGGCGCCGCCAGCCCGCAGCTCGCAGCCCCGTTCGGATTGCTCAAGCGGGCGCTCGCCTGCCAGACCAACAACTCCGGATTCGGGGCGCGCGCCTACCGCCGCAACGACGGCCAATGGGGCGGCGCGATGCTCGTCGCCGCCAAGAGCGCCACACCGAATGTCGACGCCCTGACCAGTTGCGCCAAGACGAACTGGCGCAGGGCCACGGCGGGCACGCAGACCTCGATGTGCGACAGCGGCTGGACCACACCAAATTCCGTCACAAGCCGCGAGGGTGGCGAGGCCTACTACATCCTGATCGCCGGCACGGCCGACGACTTCTGCAGCGCGCTCAACGGCAAGTACACCACCAACGCCCGAACCTGGCCGTTCTAAGCCCGTTTCAGGAAAGGGTGCTATGCCGCGGCGCCAGGCGAAACCGACTGCGCGGCAATCATCATCAGCATCGCGGACGAGCCCGGATCCGTGCCGGGCGCATGCCCTACGTTCGGCTACGGATCGGATTGAGGATCGGCGTCGGTCTCACGGCGTTCGCTGTCGGCCATCTGACGCTGGATGTCGGCCTCCTCACGCTCGGCAAGCTCGGCAGTCTCCTCAGGCGTCACGACGCTCGCCCGGGCCAACCGTTCGGGCCCCTTCCTGCGCGCGTTGCTCGGCCCGCTTGCCTTCGGAATCGGCGCGTTGCCTCGCGACCTCGCGTTCGCTGGCGGCCTGCTCACGCTCGACGTTCTCTTGCTCGCGAACCGCCGCATCGCGCTCCCGCTGCCCCCCTTCGGCCGCGCGCTCCGCGTTCCCGACGGCTTCGCCCGCGGGACGAGCCGGCGGGTTCGCTGCCAACTGGCGCTCGTCGGCGGCACGCTCACGTTCGTCTGCGATCCGTTCGCGTTCGTCGGCCAGCGTCTCGCGCTCGTCAGCGATCCGCTCCCGCTCGTCGGCCAAGGCCTGGCGGCGATCGGTGAGGAAGGTTCGCGCCTCGAGATAGCGCGCCCACCGCTCCACGCCTTCGGTCAGCGCCTCTCTTCTGCACGCCACCAGCTCGCGCTCGCGCGCGAGGTGTTCGCGCTCAGCCGCGATGCCTTCGCGCTCTTCGGCGATGCGTTCGCGCTCAATCGCGACGCTTTCGCGGTCCCGCGCGGGACGGATCACCGGCATGCCCATGGTCGTCTCCATCAATTTGGTGTCATTCCATCCGAACAGATCACCGCTGCGCGCGGATAGAGTCAAAGTCTCCCTTCCCGCCCTGTCATTCGTCTACCACCAGGGTCACCCACCAGCCGACCGTCGTACGGTGTAGATGCGCCGCGGGAACTTCGAGACCGGAGGGACGAGTATGTCGCGCAATCGCGTGGTCATCATCGGAAGCGGATTCGGGGGGCTCAACGCGGCCAAGGCACTCAAGCGGGCCCCCAAAGGTAGCCACGTCGACATCACGCTCATCTCCAAGACGACCACTCACCTGTTCCAGCCACTGCTGTACCAGGTGGCCACCGGGATCCTGTCCGAAGGCGACATCGCCCCGACCACCAGGCTGATCCTGCGTAAGCAGAAGAACGTCCGGGTGTTGTGGGGCGACGTGAGCGCGATCGACCTGAAGGCGAAGACCGTCACGTCGCACCTGATGGGCATGCAGACGGTGATGCCCTACGACAGCCTCATCGTGCCCGCCGGCGCACAGCAGTCCTACTTCGGCCACGACCAGTACGCCATCTACGCGCCCGGCATGAAGAGCATCGACGACGCCCTGGAGCTGCGCGGCCGCATCCTGGGCGCGTTCGAGGCGGCCGAGGTCGCCACCGACCCGGCCGAGCGGCATCGCCGGCTCACCTTCGTGGTGGTGGGTGCCGGGCCGACGGGCGTCGAGCTGGCCGGCGAGATCGTCCAGCTGGCCGAGCGCACCCTGGCCGGGGCGTTCCGCACCATCACGCCCAGCGAGTGCCGGGTCATCCTGCTCGACGCGGCGCCCGCGGTGCTGCCGCCGATGGGGCCGAAGCTGGGCCTCAAGGCGCAGCGACGGTTGGAGAAGATGGACGTCGAAGTCCAGCTCAACGCGATGGTGACCGCGGTCGACTACATGGGCATCACGGTCAGAGACCAGGACGGCAGCGAGCGGCGCATCGAATGCGCATGCAAGGTGTGGGCGGCCGGTGTCGCCGCCAGCCCGCTGGGCAAGATGGTCGCCGAGCAGTCCGACGGAACCGAAACCGACCGCGCCGGACGGGTGGTCGTCGAGCCCGACCTCACCGTCAAGGGCCACCCGTACGTGTTCGTCGTCGGTGACCTGATGTCCGTGCCCGGCGTGCCCGGGATGGCGCAGGGCGCGATCCAGGGAGCGCGCTACGCCACCACGCTCATCAAGCACGCACTGAAGGGCAACGACGATCCGGCCAACCGCAAGCCGTTCAAGTACGTGAACAAGGGCAGCATGGCGCTCATCTCCCGCTACAGCGCCGTCGCGCAGGTCGGCAAGGTGGAGTTCGCCGGTTTCTTCGCCTGGCTGGCCTGGCTGCTGCTGCACCTGTACTACCTGATCGGCCACCGCAACCGCGTCGCCGCCATGTTCGCCTGGGGGATCTCCTTCCTGGGACGCACCCGCGGCCAGATGGCCATCACCAGCCAGATGATGTACGCGCGGCCGGTGGTGAAGTGGGTGGAGCAGCAAGCCGAAGAAGGCACGCTGGCGGCGGCCGAAAGCGTCGAGGCGGCCGAGCGAAAAGCGGCCGGTTAGCTCCCCCGGCTAGCTCAGAGCCTGGTCGATATCGGCGATCAGGTCGTCGGTGCCTTCCAGCCCGACGGAGATGCGGACCACGCCGTCATCCAGCCCGATCGCGGCGCGGCCCTGCGGGCCCATCGCACGGTGCGTCGTGGTCGCGGGGTGGGTGACCAGCGACTTGGCGTCGCCGAGGTTGTTCGAGATGTCGATCAGCCGCATCTTGTCCAGAACCTCGAAAGCCCGTTGCTTGGCCGCACTTTCGGGACAGTCGAGCGCGAAGGTGACCACCGTCCCCCCGCCGGACATCTGCCGCTTGGCCAGGTCGTACTGCGGGTGCGACGGCAGGAAGGGGTAGCGCACCCAACTCACCGCGGGGTGACCCTCCAAGAATTCCGCGATCCGATGCGCCGAGGAGCTGCAGTGCTCAACCCGGATCTCCAGCGTCTCAAGGCCCTTGAGTAAGACCCAGGCGTTGAACGCGCTCATCGCCGGTCCGGTGTGCCGCATCAGCTTCTGCACCGGACCGTCGATGTACTCCCGGTCGCCGAGGATGGCGCCGCCCAGCACCCGGCCCTGACCGTCAAGGTGCTTGGTCCCCGAGTACACCACCACGTCGACCCCGAGCGGAAAGCCCTGCTGCAGCAGCGGGGTGGCGAAAACGTTGTCCAGCACCACTCTTGCGCCCGCGGCGTGAGCAAGCTCGGTAACCGCGGCGATGTCGACCAGCGACTGCATCGGGTTCGACGGCGTTTCGAAGAACACGGCCTGGGTGGGCACCGAGAGCGCGCGCTCCCACTGCGCGAGGTCATCGCCATCGACGAAGACTGTCTCCACGCCCCAGCGCGGCAGGATCTCGTTGCACACCACGAAACACGACCCGAACAGGCTGCGGGCCGCGACCAACCGGTCGCCGGCGGCCAGGAGCGCGCCCAGGGAGGTGAAAACCGCCGCCATGCCGCTCGCGGTGGCGAACGCCGCCGGCGCCCCCTCGATCAGGCGCAACCGCTCCTCGAACATCGTCACGGTCGGGTTGCCGTACCGCGAGTACAAGTAGTGGTCCAACTCGCCGCTGAACGACTTCTCGGCAATCGCCGCCGACTCGTAGACATACCCGGACGTCAGGAACATCGCTTCGGCGGTCTCGTCGAACTCCGATCGCGACAGCCCGCCACGCACTCCGATGGTGGCCTTACTGACGCCGTCGGGCAACGCCTTGGGCGTGCGGGCCGAGCGGTCGGTCATTGCTGCTTCCAGGGCAATCCTGTTGCCCGCCAGCCGGTTTGACCGCGGTGGCCATTGGCGTCGAGCTGACCTTCGAAGCCGTCCAGCACGTTGTAGGCCGGCGTGATGCCAACCTGCGTCGCGGCCTTCGCGGCGCCGATGGAGCGTTGGCCCGAGCGACACAGGAAGATCACCGGCCGGTCGGCGTCGGCGTCCGGCCCGGGCGCTACCCGCTCCCGCAGTTCGTCGGCGAAGCTTTCGTTGTGCCTCCCGTCGGAGGTGTTCCACTCGATGAACACGACCTCGCGACCCAGGCTGGACAGGTCGGGCACGCCGACAAACCGCCATTCCGCGTCGGTGCGGACATCGACCAGCACGGCGTCGGGGTTGTCGCTGAGCAGCTTCCATGCCTCCAACGGCGTGATGTCTCCCGCGTAGCTCATTCGCGAGAGTCTCGCACAGTCAGGGCGGTCGCCGCCTGCCGGGCGCGGTCGCGTGCGGCGCCCACCTCGGGCGCCGTGGCCAGCGCCACCCCCAGCTTGCGGGCCGCGTCCGGCGACTGCGCACCCCGTCCGAACAGACGCACGTCGCTTTCCGGCACACGCAGGGCGCCGCCCAGGGCCCCGGCGGTCCGCGGGTGGCCGTCGGGGCCCCGCAGCACGGCGCAAGCCGCGCCCGGGGAAACCATCACGGTGTCCACCGGCAGGCCGAGGATGGCGCGGGCCTGCAGGTCGAAAACCGACAGCCGCTGACTGCACGCGGTCACCCAGGCGCTTCCGCGCGGGCGCGCGGTGACGTCGGCGAAGTACACCTCATCGCCGTTGATCATGAGCTCGATGCCGAAGAGGCCGCGCCCGCCGAGCGCCTTGACGATCCGGGCGGCGATCGAGCGGGCCGAGTCCGTCGCGGCCGGGGTCAGCTTCTGCGGCTGCCAGGACTCCGGCACATCGGCGTCCGCGCCACGATGACCGATGGGCGAGCAGAAATCGATCGCCGGACCGTTCGGGTCTTCGGTGCGCACCGCGAGCAGGGTGACGAGGAATTCAACCTCGACCACCGTTTCGGCCAGCACCCGGTCGGTCCCCGCCCGCTGCCACGCGGGGCCGACGTCGTCGGGACCCGCGACGATCGACTGGCCCCGCCCGGCTGTCGGCGTTATCGGCTTCACCAGCAACGGAAACCCGACGTGGGTGCCGACCGACTCGAGTTCGTCGACCGATCCGACGAACCAGAAGGGCGCGGTGGGCAACCCCAACTCGTCGGCGGCCAGCCGGCGCAGGCTCTCCCTGGCGGCGGTGAGCCGGACGGCGCGAGCGCTCGGCACCAGTTGCGGCCCCCCGGCCAACGCTGCCAGCGCATCCAGGGCATCCACTGCGACCGCGTCCGTGGCGGTCACCACGAAGTCCGGTCGCACCCGCCGAATGGCCTGCGACAGCTCGTTGCCGTCGGTCATCGGGAGGACCAGCGCCCGGTGGGCGACCCCGTGCGCGGGAGCGTCGGCGTACTCGTCGACGGCGATCACCGTCGCGCCGAGGCGCCGCAAGGCGATCGCCAGCTCCCGGCTGAGCTCGTCGGAACCCAGCAGCATCACCCGGGGCCCCACGTCGGTCCGCTGCTCGTCGCGGGGGGGCTCGTGCTGTCCTTCGGTCAGGCCGTCACTCACCGCTCAAGGATAGGTCCGTTCCGAAAGACCTCAGGGCTGGCCGGGAAGCAGCCGCACCATCAGGCCGTGGCCCTCGGCCAACACGGTGTCGCCAAGCCCGCCCGCGTCGAGGAGTTCCGCCGAGACGAACGCCTTGCGGCCCTCGGTGCCGGTGACGCGGCCACGCATCGACAACGGCGCGTCGATCGGGGTGACCCTGCGGTAGTCGACGTGCAGGAATGCCGTCCGGCTGATCGGTCGTCCGGCGGCGTGCGAAATCATGCCGAACATGTGGTCGAAGAGCAGCGGCAGCACCCCGCCATGCACGGCGTGATTGCCCCCGACGTGAAACCTGCTGAAATAGCCGGTCATCTCGACTCCGTCGGGCGCGTACCTCGTCAGGGTCCACGGCGGCAGCAGCAGGCTGCCCATGCCGGGCAGGTCGGGCGTCCGCCCCGCCGGCGCCTTGCCCTCGTCGGCCCGGAAGGGGTCAAGCAGATCGGCCAGCGCCGTGGCGCGCTCGGCCGCGTCGTCCCAGACCCCCTCACCGGGGTCGGCGGACACGGCGAGGTCCTGCAGCCGGCGCATGGCCGCCACGAAGCGGCCGAATCCCGGCCCGGGGCTAGCCGGTCCGTATTCGGGAAACCCGCCGTGATGCTGGTATTCGGGGTCGAGGTCTCCTGCGTCCGGCTCGGCCTCGGCTGGTGGGTGGGTCACGGGCGCGCCGCCAGGACATCGCGGCGCACGATCGTCTGGTCACGTCCCGGACCTACACCGATGCACGAAATATGCGCTCCGGCAAGCTCTTCCAGCCGTAGGACGTAATCACGCGCCTTGGCCGGCAGGTCGTCGAACTGCCGCGCCGTCGAGATGTCCTCCCACCACCCCGGCAGCTCCTCGTAGATCGGTTCGGCGCGCGCGAGATCGCTCTGGGTCATCGGCATGTCGTGGGTGCGCGCGCCGTCGATCCGATAGCCGACACACACCGGCACCGCTTCCAAGCTGGACAGGACGTCGAGCTTGGTCAGGAAGTAGTCGGTGATGCCGTTGACGCGGGTGGCGTAGCGGGCGATGACGGCGTCGAACCAGCCGCAGCGCCGCCGCCGCCCGGTGGTGACGCCGAACTCGCCGCCGGTCTTGGACAGGTATTCGCCGTTCTCGTCGAACAGTTCGGTGGGGAACGGGCCCGAACCGACGCGGGTGGTGTAGGCCTTGAGGATCCCGAGCACGGTGGTGATTCGGGTCGGGCCGATCCCCGACCCCGCGCACGCGCCGCCTGCGGTCGGATTGGACGACGTCACATAGGGATACGTGCCGTGGTCGACGTCGAGCAGGGTGCCCTGCGAGCCCTCCAGCAACAGCGTTTCCCCGGCCTCGAGCGCGGCGTTGAGCAGCCGCCGGGTGTCGGCGATGCGGTGCCGGAAACCCTCGGCTTGTTCCAGCAGGGCCTCGACCACCTGGTGCGGGTCCAGCGCCTTGCGGTTGTAGATCTTGACCAGGATCTGATTTTTGAGTTCCAGCGCGGCCTCGACCTTGTGGGCCAGCTGCTCGGGGGCGAGCACGTCGGCGACCCGGATCCCCATCCGGGCGACCTTGTCCTGGTAGCACGGGCCGATGCCGCGGCCCGTGGTGCCGATCTTCTTGCTGCCCATGTAGCGCTCGGTGACCTTGTCGATGGCCACGTGGTAGGGCAACAGCAGGTGCGCGTCGGCGGAGATCAGCAGCTTGGAGGTGTCGACGCCGCGGTCCTCGAGGCCTTTCAGCTCGTCGAGCAGCACACCGGGATCCACCACCACGCCGTTGCCGATGACGTTGGTGACCCCGGGCGTCAGCACCCCGGACGGGATCAGGTGCAGCGCGAAATGCTCGCCGCTCGGCAAGACGACGGTGTGCCCGGCATTGTTGCCACCCTGGTAGCGCACCACCCACTGCACGCGCCCGCCGAGCAGGTCAGTGGCCTTACCTTTGCCCTCGTCGCCCCACTGGGCGCCGATAAGGACGATTGCCGGCATGACGTGCTCCCACCTGACGTCGCGCTGTGAGCCTGCTTATTGTGGTCCAGCCGGTGACCTACCCTATCCCAGCAGATTGCGAGGAACGATGAATACCGGCGTGAACGTGGCCGATAACGCCGCCGGTGTGGCGGTGTTGATTTTCGGCGATCGTCGCGCGCCGCGGCAGCTGCGGGGCCTGACCGCGCAACGGGTAGGCAGCGACGCTGACTTGGACGTTGCGGACGCGGCGATCGGCACCTCTCGACGGCTGGTGGTCGTCGGCGCCGACGCCGACCTGGCCGCCACGCTGACCCGGCTGCTGCGCGCCGAGCGGCTCGACGTCGAGGTGGCCTACGTACCGCGCCGCCGCACCCGGGCGACGCGGGTCTACCGCCTGCCGGCCGGACGCGCTGCGGCGCGGCGGGCCCGGCGCGGGTCCGCCCGAAGGGTGACCCTGATCCGCGACGACACCGGGTCGGTGATCGTGGGCCGGGCCCGCTGGCTACCCCCCGACGAGCGGCAATTCCTGCACGGCGAGGCGGTGGTCGACGACACCGTGCTGTTCGACGGAGACGTCGCCGCGGTGTGCATCGAGCCGACGCTCGGCGTGCCGGGCCTGCGGGCCAGCACCGGCGGAAGCCGGCGCCGGTGGGTCGCCGGCCGGGCCGCCCAGCTGGGCAGCACCGGTGTCCGCGTGGTGCGTGACGGCGTCCCCGCGCCGCGCGCGGCTCGCCGGTCGACGATCTACCGCAACGTCGAAGGCTGGCTGCTGGTCCGGTAGTTTCGACCGGTGAACTCTCCGGCCCGGCGCGACGCGGTGCGACCCAGCCCCATCTTCCTGGCCTTGCTGGCGACGACGGCGGCCGGTGGCGTGCTGGCCTGGCTGGCGGGTTCGAGCGTGCGGCCGCTGTCGTATGTCGGGGTGTTCATCTTCGTGATCGCCGGCTGGGTGGTATCGCTGTGCCTGCACGAGTTCGGGCACGCCGTGACCGCATGGCGGTTCGGCGACCACGACGCGGCGGTCCGCGGCTACCTGACCCTGGATCCGCGCCGGTACAGCCATCCCGCGCTGTCCCTCGTGTTGCCGATGGTGATCATCGCGCTCGGCGGAATCGGCCTGCCCGGCGCCGCGGTGTACCTACGGACGTGGTTCATGACGCCCGCGCGCCGCACCCTGGTCAGCTTCGCGGGCCCGGCTGCGAACCTGGTGCTGGCGGTGGTGCTGCTGACCTTGACCCGGTCGTTCTACGACCCCGCCCATGCGGTGCTCTGGTCTGGCGTGGCGTTCCTGGGATTCCTCCAGCTCACCGCCGTGTTGCTGAATCTGCTGCCGATCCCGGGCCTCGACGGATACGACGCCCTCGAACCGCATCTCAGCCCGGAGACGCAGCGGGCGGTGGCGCCGGCCAAGCAGTGGGGCTTTTTCGTCCTGCTGTTCCTGCTCTTGGCGGCCAACCAGTGGTTCTTCGCGCTGGTGCTCTGGTTGTTCGATTTCTTCGGGGTGCCGCACGCGCTGGCGGCCGCGGGCAACTCGCTGACCCGCTTCTGGAGCCGATGGTTCTAGCGCTTGCCATATATGCATCAGTGCGCATATATTGCACGGCATGGGTGCCGGCCATAATCACACCCCCGCCGAGACCGACGCGTCGCGGATGATTCCCCGCATGATCGCGGCCGCGGCGATCCTGGCCGGCTTCTTCGTCGTGGAGCTCACCGCGTCGTTGCTGATCAATTCGATCGCGCTGCTCGCCGACGCCGGGCACATGCTGACCGACGTCGTCGCCGTGTTCATGGGGCTGGCCGCGGTGATCCTGGCGCAGCGCGGCAGCTCGTCGCCCGCGCGGACCTATGGCTGGCATCGCGCCGAGGTGTTCACCGCGATGGCCAACGCCGGCCTGCTCATCGGGGTTGCGTTGTTCATCCTGTGGGAGGCGACCCAGCGGCTCAAGCAGGCCCCGTCGGTCCCCGGCGTTCCCCTGATCGTGGTGGCGTCGGCGGGCCTGGCCGCCAACCTCGTGGTCGCGTTGCTGCTGCGCTCACATTCGTCGCAGAGCCTGGCGGTGAAGGGCGCTTACATGGAGGTGATCGCCGACACCGTCGGCAGCCTGGGCGTGCTCGTCGCCGGCGTGGTGACCGTGACGACGCACTGGCCCTACGCCGACGTGGTGGTGGCCGTTCTGGTGGCGCTGTGGGTGCTGCCGCGGGCCATCTCGCTGGCTCGCGACGCGCTGCGCATCCTCTCCGAATCGTCGCCGGCCCACATCGACGTCGACGAGCTTCGCTCCGCCCTGAACGCGGTCGACGGCGTGACCGACGTGCACGACCTGCACGTGTGGACGCTGTCGCCGGGCAAGGACATGTGTACCGCGCACCTGATGAGTGCCGGCGACTCGGCGCGGGTGCTGCACGACGCCCGTGCGGTGCTGGCGGCCCGCGGCCTGGATCACGCGACGGTCCAGATCGAATGGCCCGGCAGCGCCGGCTGTGCTGGGACCTTCTAGCCGGTGCTAAAGGCCCAGCGCCGGGCGGGCCCCGGGGTCGCAGTCGTCGAGCAGGTCCACGCAACGCAGGTACTCGTCGGTCTCGCCGATGGTGTCGGCGGCCCGCGCCAGCGCCGCCACACACCGCAGGAAGCCGCGGTTGGGCTCGTGGGAATAGGGCACCGGGCCGAAACCCTTCCAGCCGTTTCGCCGCAGCTGGTCCAGGCCGCGGTGGTAGCCGGTGCGGGCGTACGCGTAGGCGGTGACGGCCTTCTCGTCGGCCTCGCTGGAGGCCAATGCCGCCTCGGCGAGCGCCGCCCAGGCCACCGGCGCCGCCGGGTGCGCGGCGGCGACGATGCCGGGATTTTCGCCGGCGAGCAGTTCCGCCTCGGCGTCAATATCGCCAGGCAGCAGGATCGGATCAGGTCCCAGGAGGTCTCCCATCGGCGTCATGGCTCCTATTGTGCAGCCGTGCCGTTTCGGCGGGGCGCCGCACCTCGGCTATCACCCCAAGGGGGGCGGCGGGTCGCTAAGCTCGGCTCATGCCGAATGCACCCGAGCCCGATCGCGGCGCCGCGCCGAAACGGCCCGGGTTCGACCCACGGAGGGAAACCAGCGGTGAGCCGCCCGCCGAGCCCGGCGACGACGCGACCGAGGGCTACCCGTTGATACCCACGGACTCCGAGACCGAGACCGTCGTGATCAACAAACCCGACAACGATCCCGAGGGGCAGGCCGACGCCCAGCAGCGCGAACGGCGCTTCACCGCACCGGGATTCGACGCGAAAGAAACCGCGGTGATCGCCGCCACCCCGGAGCCCGCGACGGAGGTCTTCGCATCGCCCCCGGGCCCGGACGCGACGACACAGCTCGGCGTGCCACCGAAACCTGCTGTCCCGCAATCAATTCCGCCTAGACTCGGGGTGAAGTTACAGACATCCAGGCAACTCAACTGGGGTTGGGTGCTGGCCATCGTGGTGATCGTCTTGGCGCTGGTAGCGATCGCGATCCTGGGCACCGTGCTGCTGATGCGCGGCAAACACCCGAAAGCCTCGGATGAAGACCGGGTCCGGCACACGATCGAGCAATACGACATCGCCGTGCAGCGGGGGGATCTGACCGCGCTGCGCGGCATGACGTGCGGCACCGCCCGCGACGGGTATGTGGATTACGACGAACACGGCTGGGACGAAACGTATCGCCGGGTTTCGGCGGCCAACCAGTACCCGGTGATCGCCAGCATCGACCAGGTCGTCGTCAACGGCCAGCACGCCGAGGCGAACGTCACCACGTTCATGGCGTACGACCCGCAGGTCCGCTCCACCCGCAGCCTGGACCTGCAGTACCGCGACGACCAGTGGAAGATCTGCCAGTCCCCCACCGGCTAGGGGCTCTGGGGCTCTAGGGCTCTAGGGCTCGCCGAGACATAAACCGCTGCGACGCGGATCGGCGCGTCTTGTACGTCATTTATGTGTCGCGGGCCCGGGCTAAACTAAACGCCTAAAGACTTTCCGGCGCAGTGCAGGTCGTTGCAGGCCTCGATGACCCGCTCGGTCATCGACGCCTCGGCCTTCTTGAGGTAGCTGCGCGGGTCGTAGACCTTCTTGACGCCCACGTCCCCGTCGACCTTCAGCACGCCGTCGTAGTTGTTGAACATGTGGCCGGCGATCGGACGGGTGAAGGCGTATTGGGTGTCGGTGTCGACGTTCATCTTCACCACGCCGTAACGCAGCGCCTCCTCGATCTCCGACTTCAGCGAACCCGAGCCGCCGTGGAACACGAAGTCGAACGGCTTCGCGTCGGCGGGCAGTCCCAGCTTGGCGGCCGCCACCTGCTGACCCTGGGCGAGGATGTCGGGACGCAGCTTGACGTTGCCGGGCTTGTAGACGCCGTGCACATTGCCGAACGTGGCTGCCAGCAGGTACTTGCCGTGCTCGCCGTGGCCCAGCGCATCGATGGTCTTCTCGAAGTCCTCCGGAGTGGTGTAAAGCTTGTCGTTGATCTCGTGGGCCACGCCGTCCTCTTCGCCGCCCACGACGCCGATCTCGACTTCCAGGATGATCTTGGCGGCCGCGGCCTCCTTGAGCAGTTCCTGGGCGATGACCAGGTTCTCGTCGATCGGCACCGCAGAGCCGTCCCACATATGCGACTGGAACAGCGGATTCTTGCCCGCCGCGACCCGTTGGGCCGAGATCGCCAGCAGCGGCCGCACGTAGGTGTCCAGCTTGTCCTTCGGGCAGTGGTCGGTGTGGAGCGCGACGTTGATCGGGTATTTCGCCGCAACGACGCGCGTGAACTTGGCCAGTGCCACCGCGCCGGTCACCATGTCCTTGATCCCGAGGCCGGAGGCGAACTCCGCACCGCCGGTGGAAAATTGGATGATGCCGTCGCTGCCGGCGTCCGCGAAGCCTTTGATAGCGGCGTTGACGCTCTCCGACGACGTGCAGTTGATGGCCGGGAAGGCGTACGAGTTCTCTTTGGCTCGTCCCAGCATCTCGGCATAGACCTCGGGCGTTGCGATGGGCATGGTGGTTCCTCCTGACGGCTGAGACGGCTCAAGTATCGCAACTCGCGACCGAACCGGCGCCACTCGCCGGTATGTTGGGACATCATGAGCACCGCCGCAACGGCCCTGCCCGACATCCTCGACCCGATGTATTGGTTGGGCGCCAACGGCGTCTTCGGGTCCGCGGTGCTGCCCGGGATCCTGATCATCGTCTTCATCGAGACGGGACTGCTGTTTCCGCTGCTGCCGGGCGAATCGCTGTTGTTCACCGGCGGGCTGCTGGCCGCGCACCCCAATCCGCCGGCCAGCATCTGGGTGCTGGCGCCGAGCGTGGCGCTGGTTGCGGTGCTGGGCGATCAGACCGCGTATTTCATCGGGCGGCGGATCGGGCCGGCGTTGTTCAAGAAGGAAGACTCCCGCTTCTTCAAGAAGCATTACGTGACCGAGTCGCACGCGTTCTTCGAGAAGTACGGGCCGTGGGCGGTCATCCTGGCCCGCTTCGCGCCGTTCGTGCGGACGTTCGTCCCCGTGATCGCCGGGGTGTCGTACATGCGCTACCCGGTGTTCCTCGGGTTCGACATCGTCGGCGGCATCGTCTGGGGTGGCGGGGCCACGCTGGCGGGCTATTTCCTGGGCACCGTGCCGTTCGTGCACCAGAACCTGGAAAAGATCGTCCTGGGAATCCTGTTCGTGTCGCTGCTGCCGGCGTTCATCGCCGCCTGGCGCGGCTACCGGGGACGCCGCCGCGCGGCCGATACGGCTGACCAGGAACCCGGCTCAGGAGACCCGACTCCTGCGGTGCGCAACGAAAGCGTCTAGCAGTTCCGGCCTGTCGATCGAACTCAGCTGCGCGGCCTCGCCCGGCGCCGCCCCCAGCAGGATGCGCTTGATCGGTATCTCGAGTCGCTTGCCGGTCAGCGTGCGCGGCATGCCGGGAACGACCAGGATGTCGTCGGGCACGTGCCGCGGCGAGGCATGGCGGCGGATCTCCGCCACGATCCTGGACCGCAATTCGTCGTCGAGCGCGACACCGTCGGCCAGGTGCACGAAAAGCGGCATCCAGTAGCCGCCGTCGTCCTGCTCGATACCCACCACCAGGCAGTCGTGCACCTCGGGCATGCCCTCCACCGCGTTGTAGATCTCGGCGCTGCCCATCCGGACGCCCAGCCGGTTCAGGGTGGCGTCCGAACGGCCGTGCACCACAACCGATCCCCGATCGGTGATGGTGATCCAGTCGCCGTGGCACCACACCCCCGGGTACTTGTCGAAGTAGGCCGCGCGGTAGCGGCTGCCGTCGTCGTCGTTCCAGAAGAACACCGGCATCGACGGCATCGGCTTGGTGAGCACCAGTTCGCCCTCCTCGCCGATCACCGGGTGGCGCTCGCCGACCCAGGATTCGACGGTCGCGCCCAGGCAGATGCACGACAGCTCGCCGGCCACCACCGGCAGGATCGGGCAACCGCCGATGAACGCGGTGCACACGTCGGTGCCGCCACTCATCGAGATGACCGGGACCGGCCGGCCGAGCCCCTCCTGCACCCAGCGGAATCCGGATGCCGGCAGTGGCGACCCGGTGGAACCCACGGCGCGCAGCGCGTCCAGCGGGTAGGTCGCGCCCGGCTTGCATTCCTCTTTGGCGCAGGCGAGCAGGTAGCCGGCCCCGGCGCCCAGCACGTTGACGCCGGCCTCGGCGGCCACCCGCCAGAGGCCGTCGGTCGTCGGATGGGTCGGGCTGCCGTCGTAGAGCACGATGGTGGTATCGACCAGGAGCCCGGACAGCAGCAGGTTCCACATCATCCAGCTGGTGGACGAGTACCACAGGAAGCGCTCGCCGGGGTGCAGGTCCAGCTGCAGGGTCAGGTACTTCAGGTGCTCGAGCACGACACCGCCGTGACCATGCACGATGCCCTTCGGCTTTCCGGTGGTTCCCGACGAGAACATCACCCACAGCGGGTGCGCGAAGGGCACCGCGACGATGTCCTCGGGAATGGTGAAGCCGGCGTCCGATTGGGTGGCGGTCCCCCATGGGACCGTGTCGTCGTCGAGCGCGAGCCCGAGCCGCGGCACCACGACGGTGGCCCGCAGCGTCGGCATCGCGCCGCGGATCGCGGCCAGTTCCGCGCGCCGATCGATGCGCTTGCCGCCGTATACCGATCCGTCGCTGGCCACCAGCACGGCCGGATCCACCTGGCCCAGCCGGGCTATCACGCCGTCGACGGACACGTCCTGGTTGCACACCGCCCAGGTCGCGCCCACGCTGGCCGCGGCCAGGGCGGCGACGGCGGCCTCCCCAACGTTGGGCAGGTATCCGACCACGGAGTCCCCGGGTTCGACGCCGAGTCCGCGGAGGTAGGCCGCGAACGCCGCGGTCTCCCGCCGCAGCCGCGCCCACGACCACTCGGACGCGCCGTCCTCGCCGACGACGATCAGGGCGGGGCGCTCGTCGGTGGCGTGCCGGAACACCTCGGTGGCGTAGTTCAGCGTGGCGCCGGGAAACCACTCGGCGCCCGGCATGGACTTGTTGCCCAGCACGGCGTGCGGCGCGCTGCTCGCCCGGATGTCGAAGTAGTTCCAGACGGCGCCCCAAAACCATTCGATGTCGTCGACCGACTTTGCCCAGAGCTCGTGGTAGTCGCCGTAGTGGCCGCGACCGGTCTCGGAGAGCCAGGCCATGAAGCGGGTGAGGTTGGCTTCGGTCAACGTCGCCTGGCCCGGGATCCAGCCGCCGGGTTCGGTCACGACTCGGTCCCCGCAGTCATGGCGGAGACGTTACAGGCGGCCTCCATCAGCATCCAGCCGGAAAGCTGCACCGACAGGTCCCGTTCGGCGGTCTCCGAGCCGGTCACGGCGCCCCCGACGAACTGCGCCTCCTGGCCGGCCGCGGCTTCCTGGCTCGGCAGCTCCGCGTCGCGGTCCCAGAACGCACCGAACAGCGGCAGCCCGTCCACCGTTTGCCGGTAGTCCCACGCCGACCTGGCCGACGACAGCACCAGCTGGCGGGCGGTGTCGCGGGCCACGGCGTCGTCCGCGGAGTCACCGGGCAAGTTGGTCGCCACCAGCGCGAGGTACCTCGCGGTGATGCCGGCAAACAGGCCGCCGTCGCCACCGCCGGCGCCCGGGAGCACACCCGACGGCGCCATGTGCTCCCTGACGGCCGCGACCAGGCGATGCACCCGCGCGGCGTGCCGGGCCCTGGCCTCGGCGCCGGTGCGGGCGGCCAGCTCGGTCTCCAGCCCGAGCACCACGCCCTGGCAGTAGGTGTACTGCGCGCGGACCAGCGAGCCGGCTTTGATGCCGTCGAACACCAGGTGCGTCTCCGGGTCGATCAGCGTGCGGTCGATCCAGTCGCCCATCTGCTCGGCGCGCTTGAGGCGATCGCCGTAATCGTCGGCGTAGCGGGCCAGGAAGATCCCCGCCGGGCCGTTGGCGGGGGCGTTGAAGAACTGGTCCTGCTTGCGCCACGGGATGCCGCCGCCGTCCTCGGGGACCCAGGCCGTGAAGAGCTGGTCGGCGAGCTTGGGCAGCGCCCGCCGGCGCTCGACGCCGGCGATCCGGGCCGCGCGTTCCAGCGCCAGTGCCAGCCACGCCATGTCGTCGTAATAGTTGTTGGTCCAGGAGAAGTTGTTGCGCAGCCGGTGGGTGCGGACCTGCCGGTTGATCCTGGTGCGCCGTTCCGGCCGCGGGTCACGCAGCTCGGCGTCTACCAGGCAATCCAGCAGGTGTGCCTGCCACCAGTAGTGCCAGGTGCCGAACATCCGGTCCCGCCGCGTCGACGGCCAGCCCACCACTCCCAGCTGCGTTCCCGGCATCGCCCAGAGCCGCTTGAGGTGCCGCTGCGCGACCGCGACTTCGGAGCTGGCCGCCCGGTTGACCCATAGCTGATCCATAGGTGTCGATCCTGCCTCAACAGGGTAAGCACTCCCTGCGCCGAGTGTGAATCCGGGACGGGAAAATCGCCATCAGCGCACACTCGGTGACTGCTACCAGGCCCGCGACAGGTCGGCGTGCCGGCGGATCCAGGCGTGCATCGCGATCCCGGCGGCGACGCCCGCGTTGATGCTGCGCGTCGAGCCGAACTGGGCGATCGATACCGTGACCGCCGCGCCGGCGCGGAGGTCGTGGGTGATGCCGGGGCCCTCCTGGCCGAACACCAGCAGGGACTCCCGGGGCAACGCCGTCTCCTCCAGCCGCGCAGCACCCGGCACGTTGTCGACGGCGACCACGGTCAGCCCGGCGTCCGCGGCGAAGTCCAGCAGTTCGGCGGTGCTGTCGTGATGGCACAGCCGCTGATAGCGGTCGGTCACCATGGCGCCGCGGCGGTTCCAGCGGCGGCGTCCCACGATGTGCACGGTGTGCACGGCAAAGGCGTTGGCGGTGCGCACGACCGAGCCGATGTTGGCGTCGTGGCCGAAGTTCTCGATGGCCACGTGCAGCGGGTGCCGGTGCCGGTCGATGTCGGCGATGATCGCTTCCCGGGTCCAGTACCGATAGGCGTCGACGACGTTGCGAGAGTCGCCCTCCCGCAACAGGACCGGGTCATACCGCGGGTTGTCGGGGAGGTCCCCGACCCAGGGCCCGACGCCGCCTGCCGGTGTCCCCCACTCGGTGGGTCCGATTTCGCTCATCGCTGCGTCCACACCCCGGCGTGGGTGCCGTCGATCGCCAACGTCGCGTAGAGCAACGCCTCGTTGATCTCGCCCTGTGTGCACAGCGACGCATTGATGTGCACCGAGTCCAACGCCGCGTCCGGCAGAATCAGCACCGACGATCCGTAGACCGAACACGCCTGGTTCAGTCCCCGGCCGGGCAGCGTCGGGGAGGCCAGCAGCATCATCGGGCCGCCGCGCTTGGCGGAGTCGTCGCGATACCGGGCCGCGACGGCGTCGGCCTCCAACCCCAGCAGCATGTAGCCGTTGCCGCTGAACGCCCCCGGGTCGCCGAGCTGCGCCTTGGTGACGGGGGTGCCGTCGGCGCGCCAGGCCGACAGGCTCGTCGTCTTGACCACCAGGCCGGTGTCGTTGGCGTTCGTCGGCGTCAATCCCACCGGGAAGGCCGCGGGGTAGGCCGCCGAGGTGCTGGGGATCCGGTCGCGCGGCGAGTAGCCGTACACCCCGCGGACCTGGCTTCGATCCTTCAGCGGCCCAAGGCAAACCGTGCCGGTGAGCCGGCCCGGGGGCGCCGACAGGGGCGCGGGGATATCCCGCACCGTGGTCATCGCGGTGTCGCAGCTGCCCAGCCCGGCGGACTCCATCGGGTGCGCCAGCGCGCCGTAAAGCCCGAACCGCATGTCCGCGGGCGCGGCGTGCGGCGCGTGCGGGTCCTGCGCGGACGCGACACTGGCGTCAATGTCGACCAGCACGTAGTCGCCGTCCCAGCGCAGGTTCGACACCGACATGTTCCAGCCCAGCAACGCCAGCGATTCCCCCAGCCGCGCGACCTGCGCGCCGTAGGGACGGGTGGGGTGGTTGGAGCCCGAGCAGCCCACCAGGACGGCGGCCATGGCGATGAAAGCGCAGGCGGTGCGCTTAACGAACATCTGCCACAGCAGTCTCTCGCCGGGCCGGTCGACGTTGTGCCCGGGCGAGGGACCTCTAGGACACATGGGACAACTGGTGCATACCGCTCGCGGCCTAGCCGAGCCCCAGCTCGGCAAGGCCCAGCACGCTGCGGTACGGCAGCCCCTCGGCTTCGATCGCCTCGGCCGCGCCGGTGGCGCGGTCCACCACGGTCGCCACGCCGACTACCTCGCCGCCCGCGTCCTGGACGGCGTGCACCGCGGTGAGCGCCGAGTTGCCCGTGGTACTGGTGTCCTCGACGACCAACGCCCGCTTGCCGGCGACGTCGGTCCCCTCGATAAGGCGTTGCAGGCCATGGGTTTTCGCCGACTTGCGTACGACGAACGCGTCGATGGGCCGCCCGGGCGCGTGCATGATGGCGGTGGCCACCGGGTCGGCGCCCAGGGTCAGGCCGCCGACGACCGCGTAGTCCCAGTCGCCGGTCAGTTCGCGCATCAGCCTGCCGATCAACGCCGACGACCGGTGGTGCAGCGTGGCCCGGCGCAGGTCGACGTAGTAGTCGGCCTGCTTGCCCGACGACAGCGTGACCTTCCCGTGCACCACCGACAGCCGTCGCACCAGATCGGCCAACTCCGCCCGGTCGTCAGCTTCGGCCACGGCCGCCGCCGACTCGTTTCACCACGGCCCGCATCAGTCCCCGCGGCATCATCTGCCCGGCCGTGACCAGCGCCTTGTATTGCATGCCGGGGATGCTGATCACCTTGCCGCCGGCGATATCAGCCAGGCTCTGACTGACCACATCGTCGACCTCGAGCCACATGAACCGCGGCAACTTGGTCATGTCGATGCCGGCGCGGGCGTGGAATTCGGTGTGTACGTACCCCGGGCACACCGCGTGCACGCCGACGCCGGTGCCCTGCAGGCCGACGGCCAGCCCCTCGCTGAACGAGATCACCCACGCCTTGGATGCCGAGTAGGTCGACCCGCGTCCCGGCACCAGGCCGGCCACGCTGGCGATGTTGATGACGGTGCCGGCGCCGACGTGGAGCATGGCCGGCAGGGCGGCCCGGGTGAGGTGCATGACGGAGGCGACGTTGACGTCGAGTTGCGCCTGCAACACCGCGGGGTCCGTAGCCCAGAAGTCGCCCGTGGTGCCGAAGCCGGCGTTGTTGACCAGGACGCGCACTCCCCCGGTAAGGCGTTCGGCGACCTTCGCCCGGTCGGCGGAATCGGTCAGGTCCGCGGGCAGGATCTCGACCTTGCCCGTCGGGCCCTCCAGCTCGCCCGCCAGATTGGTCAGCCGGTCGACGTCGCGGGCGACCAGAATCAGGTCGTAACCGTCGCGTGCGTAGCGCCGCGCGTAGCCCGCGCCGATCCCGGACGTGGGCCCGGTGATCAGGGCGACAGGGCGGGGCATGAGCGACATCCTAGTGACGGGGCCCCAACCGCTCGCGGACCCACCCGGCGCGCTCTTTAGAGCTGATAGTTGGTGGCCTGACGACCGTTGCGCTGCGATGGAGGCGGACGGCGATCGGCTTCCGGGTGGCCCCCCGAAAGGCCATCCGTGCGGGGCTGCTCGCGGGGGACGGGCTCATGGGCGCGGCGGCCCGCCTGAGCATCCGAGCCCAGCAGTCCGGCCGCCACATCGGGTTGCGCGCGCCGGGGCGGCAGCTCCGGGCGACCGGCCGGCGCCAACGGCCGGCTCGGCGCGG